>NZ_CALWFZ010000004.1 GCF_944377805.1 uncultured Mediterraneibacter sp.
GAGAGAAGATAATTGGAATGTTGATAACCACAGAAGAAAAGCCCCGGCGTAAACCGAGGACTTTGTCTACAGTCTGAGGCGTAAAAACTTTATGTTTTACGCCTTTTTTTTATTGATTTTTAGACTGTTTTCCAGTAGAATGATTTCAGTAGTGTTAGGAGGAGAGAAGATGTCTGATGTTACGAGAGTCGCCCTGGACGCGATGGGCGGGGACAACGCCCCCGGCGAGATCGTCAGGGGGGCAGTCATGGCTGTACAGCAGAGAAAGGACATTGAGATTCTGCTGACCGGGCGGGAGAATGTGCTTAAAGAAGAGCTGTTGAAATACACATATCCGAAAGATCAGATCCGGATCGTAGGCGCCTCGGAAGTGATCGAGACGGCTGAGCCACCCGTAAAGGCTATCAGAGGGAAAAAGGACTCATCTATTGTAGTTGCAATGAAGATGGTCAAAGACGATGAAGCAGACGCGTTTGTATCAGCGGGCAGCACAGGAGCGGTTCTTGTCGGCGGACAGGTATTGGTCGGCAGGATCAAAGGTGTGGAGAGACCGCCTCTTGCACCTCTTCTGCCAACATTAAAAGGAGTGTCGCTCCTGATTGACTGCGGGGCAAACGTAGACGCGCGGCCTTCTCATCTCGTTCAGTTTGCGAAGATGGGATCGATCTATATGGAGAGTGTGATGGGAAAGAAAAACCCGACTGTCGGCATCGTTAATATCGGTGCGGAAGAAGAAAAGGGAAATGCTCTTGTAAAAGAGACATTTCCGCTTCTGAAAGCCTGTAAGGATATTAACTTTGTGGGCAGCGTGGAGGCACGGGAAATCCCATACGGCAATGTGGATGTCATTGTCTGTGAAGCCTTTGTGGGCAATGTTATCCTGAAACTGTACGAGGGTGTCGGGGGCGCTCTGCTCAAAAAGGTAAAACAGGGAATGATGACAAGCCTTCGCAGTAAGATCGGCGCTCTGCTTGTAAAGCCTGCGCTGAAAGCGACGATGAAGGACTTTGACGCCAGCGAGCACGGGGGCGCGCCTCTGCTCGGTTTAAAGGGACTGGTTGTCAAGACGCATGGAAGTTCCAAAGCAAAAGAGGTATGCAACTCGATTCTTCAGTGCGTCACTTTTAAGGAACAGAATATCAATGAAAAAATCAAGGCGGCGATTCAGAAAGAACAGGATAGCTGCGAAAAGAGAGAACAAAGTGAAGTGAAATAAGGAGGATATAGTTATGGAATTTGAAAAACTTCAGGACATTATTGCGGACGTTCTCAACGTGCAGAAAGAGGAGATCAAGCCGGAGACGACATTTGTAGATGACCTCGGAGCAGATTCTCTTGATATTTTCCAGATCATTATGGGGATTGAAGAAGAGTTCGATATAGAGATCGACAATGAGGAAGCCGAGAAAATCGTAACAGTGCAGGATGCAGTTGATCAGATTAAAAAGGCAGTGGAATAAGTAAAAGGAACGAAAAAGCCCCTGTGGGCTTTTTCGTTTTCATGCGGCATATAAGTAAAAAGTGTTATAGAATATACAGAAAAAAGAGAACAATTGTATGAAGAAGAGCAAATTAAAAGAATTAGAACAGAAAATCAAGTATACGTTCCGGAATTTCGACCTGCTGACGCAGGCGATGATGCACAGTTCTTACACGAACGAGCAGCATCTTCCAAAATACCGGTGCAATGAGCGGCTGGAATTTCTGGGGGATGCAGTATTGGAACTTGTTTCCAGCGAATTTCTCTTTCTGGATTCTCCTTATACGCCGGAGGGCGAGCTGACAAAGACAAGGGCGAGTATGGTATGTGAGCCCTCTCTTGCGCTGTGTGCAAGAGACCTTGACCTGGGAAGCTATCTTCTTCTCGGAAAGGGGGAGGAAGCCACGGGCGGAAGATACAGAGATTCTGTCACATCGGACGCGATGGAAGCGCTGATCGGGGCGGTATATCTGGATGGTGGTTTTACTAGTGCAAAAGAGTTCATACACCGGTTTGTGCTGACAGACCTGGAGAACAAGAAACTCTTTTATGATAGTAAAACTATCCTTCAGGAAATGGTTCAGGCAGCAAAGGACGGAGAGATTTCCTACCATCTGCTAAGAGAAGAAGGGCCGGATCACAACAAATCTTTCTATGTGGAAGTTAAAATCGGCGGCAGATGCTGCGGAGAGGGAAACGGGAGAACGAAAAAAGCCGCGGAACAGCAGGCAGCCTACAAAGCGATACTGCAACTGCGAAAACAAAGATAGAGTAGGGATCATATGTACTTAAAGAATATAGAGGTGCAGGGGTTTAAATCCTTTGCCAATAAGATAAAATTTGATTTTCATAACGGGATAACAGGAATTGTAGGACCAAACGGAAGCGGCAAGAGCAATGTGGCGGATGCCGTGAGATGGGTGCTCGGCGAACAGAGAGTTAAGCAGTTAAGAGGCGGAAGCATGCAGGATGTGATTTTTTCGGGAACAGAGAACCGCAAGCCCTTAAGTTATGCTTCAGTGGCGATCACTCTTGATAATTCGGATCATCAGCTTCCGGTGGACTTTGAGGAGGTAACAGTGACCCGCAAACTGTATCGTTCCGGTGAAAGCGAATATCTGATCAACGGAGCGGCCTGTCGTCTGAAAGACATTAACGAAATGTTCTACGACACAGGAATCGGTAAGGAAGGATATTCCATTATCGGTCAGGGGCAGATCGATAAAATCTTAAGCGGAAAACCTGAGGAGAGAAGAGAACTCTTTGACGAAGCTGCGGGTATTGTCAAATTTAAAAGGCGGAAGAACCTCTCAGTTAAGAAGTTAGATGAAGAGCGGATGAATCTGACCCGGGTCAACGATATTCTGAAGGAACTGGAAAAACAGCTGGGACCTCTGGAGAAACAGTCAGAGACTGCCAAAGAGTATCTCAAGAAAAAAGAAGAACTTAAAACATTTGACATTAATATGTTTCTTCTGGAGGAAGAACGGCTTCGCGAGCGTATAAAAGAACTGGATGAAAAATATAAAACAGCGGAATCTGAGATGGAGGAGTCTAATGGCCGCTATGAGGAGATGAAAGCGGAGTATGAGGCGATCGAAGAAGCGGTGGAAGAGATTGACCTGGCCATCGAGACCGCAAAGAACCAGCTGAACGAGACGAATCTCTTAAAGCAGCAGCTGGAAGGACAGATTAATGTCCTGAAAGAGCAGATCAATACTGCGAGAATGAATGACGAGCACTATGGAAACCGTGCCAATGCCATTCATGTCGAGATCGAGACAAGAACGCATCAGAAAAATTCTCTGGAGCAGGAGAAGTCTGACATTCAGAACCAGTTAAAAGACGCTGCCGAGAGAGACGCATCGGCTAAATCCGCCCTGATTGAGGTGCAGACAAGGATTGCGGAGCACACGGCTCAGATCGAAGAGAAGAAGCGGGAGATTATGGAGCTCCTTGGAAACCGGGCTTCCACAAAGGCGAAGATTCAGCATTACGACACGACGAAAGGGCAGATTGCTTCCCGAAGAGAGGAACTTTCCCGCAGTATGAGGGAAGTGGCGGATGAAACAGCGCGGATGGAGCAGCGCCTGAAGGAATATGAAGAGGAACTTCAGAACGTGCGCGCTTCGATACAGCAGTTTAATGGTCAGATTGCAGAAAATGAGCGGAAGATCGAAGAACTGCAAAAAGAGCTGAATGAGAAACAGGAGAAATTAAGGATTGGGCAGACTGCATATCACAGGGAGTCCTCCCGTCTGGAATCTCTGAAAAATATCACGGAGCGCTATGACGGATATGGCAACAGCATCCGGAGAGTCATGGCGAATAAAGACCGGGAAAAAGGGCTTATCGGCGTTGTTGCGGATATTATCAAAGTGGATAAGGAATACGAGATTGCCATAGAGACAGCTCTTGGAGGAAGCATTCAGAATATTGTCACAGACAATGAAGAAACCGCAAAGCGTATGATCGCATTTCTGAAACAGAATAAATATGGAAGGGCGACATTTCTTCCTCTGACAAGTATGAATGGTGGCGGCGGCATCCGCACCCCCGAAGCGCTGAAGGAAAAGGGCGTGATTGGTCTTGCCAATACTCTGGTTCATGTTGAGAAGCGTTTTGAAGGGCTTGCCGGACAACTGCTGGGAAGAACCATTGTAGTACAGAATATTGACGACGGAATTGCCATTGCCAGAAAGTACCGTCAGTCGCTCAGGCTTGTGACTCTGGAAGGGGAGCTGATTAATCCGGGCGGTTCCATGACCGGAGGAGCCTTTAAAAATTCCAGCAACCTTCTAAGCCGCCGCCGTGAGATCGAGGAGTTCGAGAAGACTGTGTCCATGTTAAAGAATGACATGGATGTGATGGAGAGTGAGGTAAGCCGGGTAAAGAGCGGCCGTGCCGCCTGCTACAGTGCCATTGATGAGATCCAGAAGGAACTGAGGAAAGCGTCTGTTCATGAAAACACAGAAAAGATGAATGTGGAACAGACCAGGGTTAGACTGAGAGAAGCGCAGGAGAGACGGGACAGATACACTGAAGAACAGGTGAATCTGGAGAGAGAGCAGCAGAGAATTGCCGAAAATGAAGAATCCATTCAGATGGAGCTGGAGACATCGGAAAGTCTGGAGGAGCAGTTAAACGCGGCGATTGAGTCTCTTCAGAAGCTCCTCGATGCCGAGAAAGAGACAGAGAGTGATCAGCTCAAAGAATCGGAAAAGGTTCATCTTGCGCTTGCGGGACTTGAGCAACAGAATGCATTCGTTGAAGAGAATATTTCCCGTATTGAAGATGAGATTGGCAAATTTGAGGCCGAATTAAAAGAATTAGGCGAGAACAAAGACCACGCGTCAGAGGAGATAAGGGAAAAGGAAGAGAAGATTCAGGAGTTAAAACAGACGATCGAGGACTCGAAGGAGTTGTTCCGGGAGATTGAAAAAGAGATCTCGTCTCAGACCGGTAAGCGCGATGAACTCAATCAGAGACATAAAGAATTCCTGAAAATGAGGGAAGAACTCTCGAAACATATTTCCGCCCTTGATAAAGAGTGCTTCCGGTTAAACAGCCAGAAAGAGTCTTATGAGGCAGCATCTGAGAAGCAGATGAATTATATGTGGGAAGAATATGAGATCACATACAATCATGCAATGGAGCTGCGGGATGTAAACCTGACGGATCTCTCTTATATGAAGCGACAGATCCAGACGCTCAAAAGTGAGATCCGCAGCTTGGGAACGGTCAATGTCAATGCCATCGAGGATTACAAGAATGTGTCTGAACGGTATGGATTTCTGAAAAACCAGCATGACGATCTGGTGGAGGCCGAGGCATCGCTGATTCAGATTATTGAGGAACTGGATGCGGCTATGCGCAGACAGTTTTCCGAGCAGTTCAAAAAAATATCGGAAGAGTTCAATGTAGTGTTCCGTCAGCTATTCGGAGGGGGAAAAGGCACTCTGGAACTGATGGAGGATGAGGACATCCTTGAAGCGGGAATCCGTATTATCGCGCAGCCGCCGGGCAAGAAACTGCAGAATATGATGCAGCTCTCCGGCGGGGAGAAGGCCCTTACCGCCATTTCGCTTCTGTTTGCAATACAGAATTTAAAACCGTCTCCGTTCTGCCTTCTTGATGAGATCGAGGCGGCGCTGGATGATAACAATGTAACAAGATTCGCTCAGTATCTTCATAAACTGACAGAAAACACACAGTTTATCGTTATCACTCACAGACGGGGCACCATGTCTTCCGCCGACCGCCTGTATGGAATCACAATGCAGGAGAAGGGGGTATCCACTCTGGTATCGGTGGACCTTCTGGAGAATGAGCTGGATAAATAGGAGAAAGGACGAAGAGAATGGAAGAAAAGAAGGGCTTTTTTAAGCGCCTGGTATCCGGGCTTACAAAGACGAGAGACAATATTGTATCCGGTATGGACAGCATCTTTCGCGGCTTTTCAAGGATCGACGACGACTTCTATGAGGAGCTTGAGGAAACTCTGATCATGGGAGATCTTGGCGTACATGCCACGATGAATATTCTGGACGATCTGAAAGAGAAAGTACGCCAGCAGCATATTAAAGAACCTGTCGAATGCCGGCAGCTTCTGATCGACAGTATCCGGGAACAGATGGATGTAGGGGAAACAGCCTATGAATTTGAGGAGAGAACTTCAGTTGTATTTGTCATCGGCGTTAATGGCGTGGGAAAGACGACGACTATCGGCAAGCTGGCAGGAAAGCTGAAAGGACAGGGAAAACGTGTTGTGCTGGCGGCGGCGGACACTTTCCGGGCGGCGGCGGGCGAACAGCTCAGAGAATGGGCCGGCCGCGCAGGCGTGGATATGATCGGAGGACAGGAGGGAGCAGATCCGGCTTCTGTGATTTACGATGCCGTTGCTGCCGCGAAAGCGAGAAAGGCGGACGTACTTTTGTGCGACACCGCTGGACGGCTTCACAATAAGAAAAATCTGATGGAGGAATTAAAGAAGATCAACCGTGTGATCGACAGAGAATATCCCGAGGCGTTTCGGGAGACTCTTGTAGTACTTGACGCAACAACCGGCCAGAACGCGCTGGCGCAGGCCAGGGAATTCGGAGAGGCGGCTGATATAACAGGTGTGATTCTTACAAAGATGGACGGCACGGCCAAGGGAGGTATCGCGGTGGCGATTCAGGCGGAACTTGGAATACCGGTGAAGTATATCGGAGTGGGAGAGTCTATTGATGATCTGCAGAAGTTCAATTCAGAGGAATTTGTCAATGCTCTTTTCTATCGGGGAGAGGAAGTATAGTCAACAGGTGCGATACAGTAACGGAAAGAAGGGTGAAAAATGATGACACTGGAAAAATTTGAGGAGGCAAGCGAGCTTGTCAGGAAAGTTACGAATCCGACGAAGCTGGTCTGGAGTGAGTATCTGAGCGGACTGACCGGGGGAAAAGTATATTTAAAACCGGAAAATATGCAGCATACAGGCGCCTATAAGATCAGGGGAGCCTATTATAAGATCAGCACGATGACCGAAGAGGAGAGATCCCGGGGGCTGATCACAGCCTCTGCAGGAAACCATGCCCAGGGCGTAGCGTTTGCGGCGCAGAAATTCGGCTGCAAGGCAGTGATCGTCATGCCTACGGTAACGCCTCTGATCAAGGTAAACCGGACGAAAAGTTTCGGAGCGGACGTAGTGCTTTATGGGGACGTTTATGACGACGCTTACACTTATGCCTGCGAACTGGCGGAAAAGGAAGGGTATACATTTGTTCATCCGTTTAATGATTTGGACGTTGCGACCGGCCAGGGATCGATTGCGATGGAAATTGTGCAGGAACTTCCAACAGTGGACTATATCCTTGTGCCTGTGGGTGGCGGCGGTCTGATTTCCGGAGTGGCGACGCTGGCGAAAATGCTTAATCCAAAGATCAGAGTAATCGGCGTGGAGCCTGCGGAAGCGGCGAGCATGACTGCCGCGCTTAAGGCCGGCGAAGTGACAGAACTGGACAGCGCCAATACTATCGCCGACGGTACTGCGGTAAAAGCAGTGGGAGATAAGATCCTTCCCTATGTACAGAAAAACGTAGACGACATTCTTCTGGTGGAAGATGACGAGCTGATCGGGGCTTTTCTCGACATGGTAGAGAATCACAAGATGGTCGTAGAGAATTCAGGCCTTCTGTCGGTGGCTGCTCTGAAACAGCTGGACTGCAGAGGAAAGAAAGTGGTATGTGTCTTAAGCGGAGGCAATATGGACGTCATCACGATGTCATCCATCGTACAGCACGGACTGATTCAAAGAGACCGTATCTTTTCTGTATCTGTGCTCCTTCCCGACAAGCCGGGAGAACTGGTTCAGGTTGCGAAGACGATTGCGGATGAACAGGGCAATGTAATCAAACTGGAACATAACCAGTTTGTCAGCACAAACAGAAATGCTGCCGTGGAACTCAGAATTACGATGGAGGCGTTTGGAACCGAGCATAAAAACCGGATTCTCGATGCCCTGGAGCGAAGCGGCTTCCGGCCTAAACTGATCAGCGCGAAACTGTATTAAGGAGTATCATATGGAGAGAAGAATACCGAAAAAGGGAGAGATCTACCGGCATTTCAAAGGGAAAAAGTATAAGATTCTTGATCTTGCCGTATGTACGGAGACAGGAGAAGATATGGTGGTGTTTGAGAGTGTCGAGGGAGCCCGGAGGGTATACGCGAGTTTTCTTGAGACATTTCTGGGCACGCTCGATACGGGAAAGTACCCTCACACGGATCAGAAATATCGATTTGAACTCTGTCGGGATGAGAAAAGTAACAAGAGTCCGAGTCTGAAGCGTCATGGCAATACGACAGCCCTGATTCTGGAATTTCTTGAACTGGGCGACAATGACGAGCGGATCAAATTTCTGCAGAGACATCAGGCCCAGATTGACGCCAGATTTTTGACGGCAGCGGCTGAGAGTATGGAATTTGCGGAGAATGGTGAGACGATAGAGGAAAGATACGGCGCTCTGATGCGCTTTTTGAAGACAAAGGCAAAATACGAAAGCAGAAGACTCCGGTAACCGGTTGAGGATGCCGGATAATAGAAAAAGCAGAATCCCGACCTTCATAATCCAGTCAGACGGGTTCTGCTTTTTTGTGACGGCGTTCCGGTGATTGCGCTGCAAACAGCAGATTTTTCAGTTATACATGCTGCCCGTTCGTAAACTTTTCCAGAAGCGTGTGGATCTTATCCGTAGGATTCATGACGGATCCGATCGTAATGTCATGATTCAGAGAATCGATGATAAGCGCGAGAAACTTGCTCATATCTGCCTGTACAAAATACGGCTTCTCGTATAATTCAGGCGGCAGATAAGTCAGATTTGTCGTTATCACTTTGTTGATGTAGCCTTTTTCGTAGAACTCATCAAAACTGTCAAAGCCGTCTGTGAACAGACCGAAAGTGGTGCAGACAAAGACACGGGCCGCATTGCGCTCTTTCAGCTGCTTGGCCACATCCAGCATGCTTCCTCCGGATGAGATCATATCATCAACAATGATGACATCCTTTCCCTTTACGTCATCTCCCAAAAACTCGTGAGCCACGATAGGGTTTTTCCCGTTTACGATAACAGAATAATCCCGCCGTTTATAAAACATACCCATGTCCACACCGAGCACATTGGAAAAGTATACGGCTCTGTGCATTGCCCCTTCATCTGGGCTGATGATCATCAGGTGATCCTTATCCGGAATCAGATCTGGAACCGCCCGGAAAAGAGCTTTCATAAACTGATACGGCGGGTTAAAGCTGTCGAATCCGCTCAGCGGAATTGCATTTTGCACTCTGGGATCGTGAGCGTCAAAAGTAATAATATTCGATACGCCCATCGCAGTCAGCTCCTCCAGCGCAATCGCGCAGTCAAGAGACTCTCTTTTGGTACGTTTGTGCTGGCGGCTCTCATAGAGAAAGGGCATAATGACGTTGATGCGGTGGGCTTTGCCTGTGGCCGCTGAAATGATCCTCTTAAGATCCTGGAAATGGTCGTCCGGCGACATGTGATTCAGATGTCCGCTGACCGTGTATGTGAGACTGTAATTGCAGACATCCGTCATGATAAAAAGATCTGTTCCGCGGATAGTCTCCCTTAAAATACCTTTGGCCTCACCTGTGCCAAAGCGGGGACACGCGCAGTCAACAAGGTAATTGTTCGCTTTGTAGTTGACATACAGGGAAGATTCGGATACTTCGTTGATTGTGTTCTCACGGAAAGAGACGATGTAGTCGTTGACTTTCCTGCCGAGAGGGCGGCAGCTCTCCATTGCGACGATTTTCAGCGGTGCGACAGGGAGTGTTTTCTCTAAAAGTTCGATATTTGACATTTTTATCTCCTGTTAATTGACTTGATATTAATTATACATCTCATTTATATCATTTTTACAATATAAATTCAAGTGTAACAGAAAAAGCATGCCGCTTTTGAACGGAGGGCCGGACGCTATAGGCAAAGCCGCAGAATTATGTTATACTGACAGAAGCTAAGGGAGGAATATCTGAAAACTTATGAAAAGATATGAGCATATCATTGAAAATGTGGTGCCGGGCAGTATTGCCGAAGAGATGGGGATAGAGCCCGGAGACAAGCTGCTTTCCATCAATGGAAAAGTGATTGAAGATATATTTGATTATCAGTATTATATGGAGGACGAAGAGGTTCTCCTGCTGATTGAAAAGAAAAACGGGGAACAGTGGGAACTGGAAATAGAGAAGGATGCGGACGAGCAGCTGGGAGCCGGTTTTGAGAGCGGGCTGATGGACGAATACCGCTCCTGCCGGAATAAGTGTGTGTTCTGCTTTATCGACCAGATGCCGGAGGGGATGAGAGACACGCTCTATTTTAAGGATGATGATTCCCGCCTCTCTTTTCTCCAGGGAAACTATGTGACGCTGACTAACATGAGCGACCATGATATAGAGAGGATCATCCGTTACAGGCTTGAGCCTATCAACATTTCCTTTCAGACTACTAATCCCGGCCTCCGGTGCAGAATGCTTCACAATCGGTTCGCCGGAGAAGCGTTAAAAAAGGTGGATCTTCTCTACCAGGGCGGAATTGAGATGAACGGACAGATTGTTCTGTGCAAAGGCATCAACGACGGGGAAGAACTGGAGCGGTCAATCCGGGATCTGACGGGGTACCTGCCGCTTCTAAAGAGTGTGTCCGTAGTGCCTGTTGGTCTTACCAGATACAGGGAAGGGCTGTACCCGCTGGAGGCATTTACAAAAGAGGATGCGAGAAAGATTCTCGCCACCATTCACAGATGGCAGGAGAAGATTTATCGGGAGCACGGCCTTCACTTTATTCATGCGGGCGACGAATGGTACCTGATGGCAGATGAAGAGCTTCCGGAGGAGGAAAGATATGACGGATACCTGCAGCTGGAAAATGGTGTGGGGATGCTGCGGCTTCTGATTAATGAATTTGAAGAGGCGTATCAGGCTCTTCCGGGAGACGGAAAAGAACGGAAATTTTCGATCGCGACAGGTCAGCTCGCCTATCCGTATCTTGCCAGGCTTGTAGAAAGACTGAGGATAAAATACCCAAATCTTAAGGGGCGCGTCTATCCTATACGAAATAATTTCTTCGGGGAGCGCATCACAGTGTCAGGTCTTTTGACAGGCAGGGATCTGACCGGACAGCTCAGGGGAAAAGACCTGGGCAGCAGACTGCTTTTGCCGTGTAATATGCTCAAAGCGGATGAGAATGTGTTTTTGGACGATTTTACGGTGAGTCAGGTCTCCGATGCTTTACAAGTTCCAATTGTTATTGTAAAATCAAGCGGACAGGATTTGATCCATGCGATTCTGGGAAATGAATGTTAGATAGTAAATTAAGAGAGGCAGGAAAGAATGAGTAAACCAGTGGTTGCCATTGTGGGGCGTCCTAACGTAGGGAAGTCTACTTTGTTTAACGCTCTGGCCGGAGAGATGATCTCCATTGTAAAAGATACGCCGGGGGTGACAAGAGACAGAATCTATGCGGACGTGACATGGCTTGATAAAGAATTTACCATGATTGACACAGGAGGAATTGAGCCTGACAGCAGAGACGTAATCCTCTCCCAGATGAGAGAGCAGGCCCAGATAGCGATTGAGACTGCGGATGTGATTATATTTATCACTGATGTAAGACAAGGACTTGTGGACGCGGATTCCAAAGTGGCGGATATGCTGCGGCGCTCTGGAAAACCAGTTGTTCTTGTGGTGAATAAAGTGGATAATTTTGAAAAATACATGCCAGATGTGTATGAATTTTATAACCTGGGAATCGGCGATCCGGTTCCAGTCTCCGCGGCATCCCGTCTGGGACTGGGGGATATGCTGGATATTGTGGCTCAGCATTTTCCGGAGGGCAGCGGAGACGATGAGGAAGACGATCGGCCGCGCATTGCCATTGTAGGAAAGCCGAACGTGGGCAAGTCCTCTATTGTCAACCGGCTTCTGGGAGAGAACCGGGTTATTGTATCAGATGTGGCCGGCACAACCCGGGACGCGATCGACACCCGGATCATTCATGACGGAAAAGAATATATTTTTATTGATACGGCGGGACTGAGGCGTAAGAGCAGGATCAAAGAGGAGCTGGAACGCTACAGTATTATCCGAACCGTGACTGCGGTGGAGCGCGCGGATGTGGTGCTTATGGTTATTGATGCCACAGAAGGAGTTACGGAGCAGGATGCGAAGATTGCCGGAATTGCCCATGAGAGAGGCAAAGGGGTGATCATAGTTGTCAATAAGTGGGATGCCATCGAGAAGAATGACCGCACAATGAAAGAATATGAAAATGACATACGGCAGGTTCTCTCCTATATGCCCTATGCGGAGATCATGTATGTGTCTGCTCTGACCGGACAGAGGCTTAACAAACTATACGATAAGATCGATATGGTAATTGAGAATCAGACTCTGCGCATTGCCACCGGAGTTCTCAATGAGATTATGACGGAGGCAGTTGCCATGCAGCAGCCGCCCTCGGACAAGGGAAAACGGCTGAAACTGTATTATATCACCCAGGTGTCTGTAAAACCGCCGACATTTGTAATCTTTGTCAATGACAGAGAGCTGATGCATTTTTCATATACCAGGTATCTGGAGAATAAGATCCGGGAAGCTTTCGGTTTCAGGGGAACTTCTCTGAAGTTCTTTATAAGGGAGAGAAAAGAAAAGGAGCAGTAAGATATGGAACGATTGATCTGCCTTGCCATCGGGTATGTGTGCGGGCTTCTGCAGACGGGCTACCTTGTAGGTGAGATGAGCCATGTGGACATCAGAAAGAAAGGAAGCGGGAACGCCGGAACGACGAATGCTCTGAGGGTGCTGGGATGGAAAGCGGGAATCCTGACATTTGCCGGGGATGTCGTAAAATGTATCGCCGCATTCCTTATAGTGTACTTTATGTATCGGGGGAGCGACTGCCGTCCGCTTCTGACACTCTATGCCGGAGCGGGCGTTACGCTGGGACACAATTTCCCCTTCTATATGAACTTTAAGGGAGGAAAAGGCATTGCGGTAATGGCGGGTCTTGTAGCTGTCAACAGTTTCTGGCATCTTCCGGCAAGTCTTCTGATGATCCCGGTTACACTGGCGGCGTTCCTTGTGCCGGTATTAGTGACAAGATACATATCCGTGGGTTCTCTGGCCGCTTACACGGTGTTCCTGATTGAGATGATTTTTATCGGGCAGCTGGGCTGGTTCGATATGGAGAGCGCCCGCTGCTGTGAACTTTATATCGTGCTGGCGCTTCTGACCGCATTGGCGTGGTACCGGCATAAGGAGAATATCAGAAGACTTCTTTCAGGAACAGAAAATAAATTCGGAGCAAAGAATAAGGAGTAGTGGATTATGGCGAATGTAGGTGTACTTGGGGCAGGAAGCTGGGGAACCGCTCTGTCTGCTCTTCTCTCTGACAACGGACATCAAGTGTCTATCTGGTCAATCGATGAAAATGAAGTAAAGATGCTCAATGAAAAAAGAGAGCATGAACTGAAACTGCCGGGAGTGAAATTGTCCGATAACATTGTGATCACGGGCAATCTGGAGCAGGCAGTAAGGGGAAAAGATTTTCTTGTGCTGGCAGTACCGTCGCCATTTACGAGAGGTACCGCGCGTAATATGAAGCCTTATGTATCAGAGGGACAGATTATTGTCGATGTGGCAAAAGGAATAGAAGAATCTACTCTGATGACGCTTTCTGAGCAGATCGGGCAGGAACTTCCCCAGGCGGACGTGGCGGTTCTCTCCGGGCCCAGTCATGCGGAAGAGGTGGGGCGCAGACTTCCGACTACATGTGTGGTGGGAGCGAAGTCAAAAAAGACGGCGGAGTATCTTCAGGCCGCATTTAACAGCAAAGTTTTCCGCGTTTATACGAGCCCGGATATTCTGGGGATTGAGCTGGGCGGATCTCTGAAAAACGTGATTGCTCTGGCAGCAGGTATTGCCGACGGCCTTGGCTATGGAGATAATACAAAGGCAGCGCTTATCACCAGGGGAATTGCCGAAATTGCAAGGCTCGGTGTGAAGATGGGCGGAAAGATCGAGACATTCTCCGGCCTGACGGGAATCGGCGACCTTATCGTTACATGTGCCAGCGTACACAGCCGCAACCGCAGAGCGGGATACCTGATCGGCCAGGGAATGAGCATGCAGGAGGCTATGGACGAGGTCAGGATGGTAGTTGAGGGGGTCTATTCCGCCAAAGCGGCGGCGAAGCTCGCCAAAAAGCATCATGTTTCCATGCCTATTGTAGATGAAGTCAATGCCGTACTGTTTGCCGGAAAATCTCCGGCAGAAGCGGTGGACGATCTGATGATGAGGGAATCGCGTAGCGAAAACCGCACTCTTACATGGGAGGAATAAGAGTCATATCCCCCTTGTTCTGAGCATACATTGTATCAGCAGAACAAGGGGGTAATTTTATGGATTCATTTCAGGTATACAGAGATATGAAAGCGCGCACGGGCGGGGAAATCTACATTGGAGTCGTAGGTCCGGTACGGACAGGCAAGTCTACGTTCATCAAACGTTTTATGGATCTGCTTGTCCTGCCGAACATGACGGATGAACACGCGAAAGAGAGGACAAGGGACGAACTTCCCCAGTCGGCTTCGGGCACTACGATCATGACAACAGAGCCTAAGTTTGTACCAAAAGAGGCTGCTCTGATACATCTTCCGGACGATGTGGAAGTCAGGATACGTCTGATCGACTGCGTGGGATTTATGGTGGAAGGAGCCTCCGGTCATATAGAAAACGATGTGGAGAGACAGGTAAAGACTCCCTGGTTTGAATATGAGATACCGTTTACAAAAGCCGCGGCAATCGGTACAGAGAAAGTGATTCATGATCATGCCACCATAGGGTTTGTAGTGACCACGGACGGGAGCGTGACAGATCTGCCGAGGGAGAATTACATAGCGGCCGAGGAACAGACTGTACGGGAACTTAAAAATATCGGAAAGCCGTTTATTATTCTTTTAAACTGTAAAAAACCGAATGCGCCCGAGACAGAGGAACTCCGGCAGAAGCTTCAGGAAAAATACAGCGCCGCCGTGGTACCGGTCAACTGTGAACAGCTTAAGACGGAGGATATTCATGAGATCATGCGGCAGGTGCTCTATGAGTTCCCGATTACAGAAGTGGAGTTTTATGTGCCGAAATGGGTGGAGATGCTCTCCAGAGATCATCGGATCAAAGTGGATCTGATCGAGCAGGTGCGTTCTGTGATGGCACAGTTAGATGACGTGAGGAGTATCGTATCCTTCCGGGATGGTCAGGAAAGTCCATACATCAGAGAGATCACAGTCGATCAGATCGCGATGGATTCGGGAAAGGTAAAAGTTCAGATCGACTATGAAGAGTCTTACTATTACGAAGTGCTCAGCGAACTGACTGGCACAGACATCCGGGGAGAATATGAACTGATTTCAACTGTAAAGGAACTGGCTTCCATGAGGGAGGAGCTCAGCAGCCTGAGAGATGCCTTCACAAACGTCAAACTGAAGGGATACGGAGTTGTCACACCGTCAAAAGAAGACATAAAGCTAGATGATCCGGTTATCATTAAGCAGGGAAGCAAGTTCGGGGTTAAGATCCGTTCTGAGGCCCCGTCCATCCATATGATTCGCGCCAATATCGAGACCGAGATCGCGCCCATTGTGGGAAACGAGAAACAGGCGCAGGATCTGGCTGATTATATCAAAAAGGAAAGCGAAACTCCGGAAGGCGTGTGGGGAACGAATATCTTCGGCAAGACGGTAGAAGACCTTGTGATGGACGGGATGCGAAATAAAATCGCCATGATCAACGATGAGAGTCAGGTAAAACTCCAGGATTCGATGCAAAAGATTGTAAACGACACAAACGGAGGTCTTGTCTGTATTATCATATAGGGAATAAAAGAACAGAGAAAATCCATATTCCGGAACGGGGTGAAATTTAATTTTACCACGTTCCGGAATTGACTTCACCACTCTGCGGATATTATAATAGCATATAAGTCACAATAAGGAGAAACGCTATGAGCAGACAAGGAGAAAAACTGGCGAAGTGTTATGAATACTGCCGTTCCCTGACAGATTTCAAGCCAAAGGCGGGGCTGATCTTAGGATCTGGGCTCGGCGGTTATGCGAAGAATATGAAAGTGGAACTGGAGATTCCATACGGAGACATACCGGAGTTCCCGGTCTCTACTGTGCAGGGGCATGACGGAAAGTTTCTGTTTGGATATATCGGGACTGTTCCGGCTGTTGTCATGAAAGGCAGAGTCCATTACTATGAAGGGTATTCAATGGAGGAGGCAGTTCTTCCCGTGAGGCTGATGAAACGTATGGGGATTGAGATTCTGTTTCTGACAAACGCGGCAGGAGGAATTAACCGCAGTTTTTGCGTAGGGGATTTTATGCTGATTACAGATCAGATCTCCAGTTTTGTTCCTTCTCCTCTGATCGGGGAAAATGTATCGGAGCTGGGAGAGCGGTTTCCGGATATGACTCATATTTATGATGAAAAACTGCAGAAGCTGATCAGAAAAACCGCGGAGGAAGAGCAGGTTGCGCTACAGGAAGGCGTGTATCTCCAGACAACAGGTCCGAATTTTGAGAGTCCGGCGGAGATTCGTATGTATGGGCTGCTCGGCGCGGACGCGGTTGGGATGAGCACAGCCTGTGAGGCTATCGCGGCGCGGCATGCCGGAATTCGTGTCTGCGGTATATCGCTGATCTCCAATATGGCCAGCGGACTCTCTGACGAGGAACTGGGCAGTCTTGATGTACAGAAAGCGGCGGAGCAAAGAGCCGGGGAATTTGAACGGCTGGTTACAACGTGTATCGGAAAGATGTGAGGGAGAAAAGGAGAAAGCAATGAGAACAAAAATATACAATGCAAAAATACTGACGATGAATGGAGAAGAGAAGATCTTTGACGGGGAAATTCACATAGAAGATGGACGTATTTCCCTCGTACAGCCATACGGGGAAAATGATGCGGAACAGGAAAAAGAGAGAGAGTGGGATACTCTGATTGACGCGCAGGGGAATCTGATTATGCCCGGTTTCAAAAACGCGCACACCCATTCCCCAATGACTTTTCTGCGCTCCTATGCGGATGACATGAAACTCCAGGAGTGGCTGTATGAGAAAGTATTTCCCGCTGAGGCAGAGCTTACGGCAGAGGATATTTACTGGCTGACCAAGCTTGCGGTTATGGAATATCTTACAAGTGGGGTCACATCAGCTTTCGACATGTACAAGATGAAAAGCGAAAGCGCAAAGGCGGCGGAAGAAACCGGATTCCGTATGGTGCTCTGCGGGGATATTAATGACTTCGGAGGCACTGTGCACGATGTGGAAAAGGATTATCTGAATTATAACAAAGACAAGGACAGCCTTGTTTCCTATCAGATCGGCTTCCATGCCGAATACACGACGAGCCGGGAACTGATGGAACAGCTGGCAGCTCTGGCAGACCGGTATAAGGCGCCGGTATATGTCCACTGTGCTGAGACGAAAAGAGAGGTGGACGAGTGTATTCAGCGCTCCGGTATGACGCCGGTGGCGTACATGAATTCTTTAGGACTGTTCCGGCACGGAGGCGGTCTGTTCCACGGAGTCCATGTGAACGACGCAGATTTTAACATTATAAAGGAGAGAGGCCTCTATGTAGTTACTAACCCTGCTTCTAACCTGAAACTTGCCAGCGGCATTGCTCCGGTTAAGCGGTATCTGGATCTGGGAATTCCGGTGGCCATAGGAACAGACGGACCGGCAAGCAATAACTGCCTTGATATGTTCAGAGAAATGTTTCTTACGACAGGACTTCAGAAAGTGCTGTGTGATGATCCGGAAGCGGTTCCGGCTATGGATGTCCTGAAAATGGCAGTGGTAAACGGAGCCCATGCAATGGGGCTTTCCGACTGCGACAGCATTGCTCCGGGCAAGAGGGCGGATCTCATTATGATTGACCTTAAGCAGCCGAATATGCAGCCGCTTCACAATATCGAGAAAAATGTCGTATACAGCGGCAGCAAGCAGAATATAAAAATGACGATGATCAACGGCAAGGTTGTATATCAGGACGGACAGTTTTATATCGGGGAGAAGACAGAGAAAATCTATGAGAACGCAAACCGCATCTCAGAGCGTATTCTCGGAATGTAACAGATGACAGGGGAGAGAAAAAGAAAGGGGTATACAGATGATGAGAGCAGCAATATTTACAATTGATACGGGATTATATAAGGCAAAAGGGGAGAGTGCGGCCGCTGTCGCTCTGAAGAGACTTCTGGAACAGACCGGGTTTGAAGTGAAGGCGGCGGGAGCGCTGCCCTGTGACGGAGAGCTTTTATCCACTGTGATGAGGCAGTTGTCGGATTCCGGATCCGTAGACTTGATCCTGACGACAGGGGCGGCAGGATTTCTTGAGGAGGACTGCGCTCCGGACGCCGTAAAGGAGATAGCGGATCGTCTCCTGCCGGGAATTCCGGAGGCATTGAGAGCGTATAACTTAAGATACTCCAAAAAAGCGATGCTGGAGGCTCTTGCGGCGGGAATCAGAAATAAAACTCTGATTCTGAATCTTCCGGAGAGCGCTAAGACGGCGAAAGAAGATATGGAGTATATTTTGCCGGAAGTGGTGCAGGTAGTGGAGAATATTAATTTATGATGAAGGTAACTTATTTAAAACACAGTGGTTTTCTGGTTGAAACGGAAGAGTTATATTTACTTTTTGATTATTATAAAGGAGCATTCCCGGATTGGAACAGAGACAAAAAGATGCTCGTATTTGTAAGTCACGGCCATTATGATCATTTCGGAAAGGAAATCTTCCGGCTTTCAGATGTTTTCCGGGAGATTCGTTTTATTTTGTCCTCGGATATTGACGCAAAAGAATATGAAAAGTACGGCAGTGTAACATCAGTGGGAGCCGGACAGACATCAGAGATTGAGGGTGTTACTGTCAGGACGCTCAGGTCGAATGACCAGGGAGTGGCCTACCTTCTTCATACCGGCGGCAAAACGATCTACCATGCGGGAGATCTGAACTGGTGGCACTGGGAAGGAGAGCCGGAACGGTTTAACAAAGCGATGCGCCGCTCCTATCAGTCAGAGATCAATAAATTAAAAGATGAAAAGATTGATGTGGCCTTTGTTCCGGTGGATCCGAGACAGGGAGAACAGTACTGCTGGGGACTGGATTGTTTTATGAAACGGACAGTGACGAAAAAGGTGTTTCCCATGCACTTCTGGGAGAATTATGAGATCTTTGAGAGACTTATGCTTGAGGCGTGTACGGACGAATACCGGAACAGCATTGTTAAGATTGAACGGGAAGGTCAGACCTTTCTGTTGGAAAGCTGAGGAAAATCTATGCTTGTGAAAATCTATACAGACGGCGCGGCACGGGGAAATCCCGACGGACCGGGAGGATACGGTACAGTGCTGGAATATACGGATACAAAAGGAGAACTTCATGTAAAGGAGTTGTCGCAGGGGTATGTCCGTACGACAAATAACAGAATGGAACTGATGGCGGTTATCGCAGGGCTGGAGGCGTTAAACCGCCCGTGCAGCGTTGAGGTTTACTCGGACTCTCAGTATGTGGTGAATGCGTTCAATCAGCACTGGATCGACGGCTGGATTCAGAAGGGATGGAAGCGGGGGAAAAACGAGCCGGTAAAAAATACGGATCTCTGGAAACGCCTGCTTCAGGCAAAAGACTCCCATCAGGTAACGTTTTACTGGGTCAAAGGTCATGACGGCCATCCCCAGAACGAGAGATGTGATACTCTCGCCACGACAGCTGCGGACGGGGAGAATCTTATCGTTGACGATGGAGTCTGAACATAGTATAATCAAATGATGTGTCAAGTAAGACAGGCAATCGCGGCTGCACGCGCCGAAAGGCGGCAGACGAGGAAAGTCCGGGCTTCACAGGGCAGGATGCCGGATAACGTCCGGTGGAGGTGACTCCAAGGCCAGTGCAACAGAAATAAACCGCCGGGAGATAAGTCCCGGTAAGGGTGGAAAGGCAGTGTAAGAGACTACCGCCCTGCTGGTAACAGCAGGGGCACATGTAAACCCCATCCGAAGCAAGACCGGATAGAAACAATGTGGCTGCCCGTCACGTTTCAGGTAGGTCGCTTGAGCCTGGCGGCGACGCCGGGCCTAGACAGATGATTGTCCACGACATAACCCGGCTTATCGTCTTGCTTGACATGTGATAATACAGAAAAAGCCGTAAGTGCATTCTGCTTTGCTGACAGGGTGATTTGCGGCTGAATTTTATTTGAAACTATCAGAAAAATAAGAGAACATCAGGAGAAATACAATATGGGAATGACAATCAATGTGCAGCTTCCGCTGCCGGCAGATTTAAAATCAGAGTATCCGCTTTCAGAGGAAATCGTAAAGATCAAAAAGGATCGGGATAAGGAGATCAGCGACATTTTTGCGGGAAGATCCGACAAATTTGTAGTGATTGTCGGCCCATGCTCCGCTGACAATGAGGACTCTGTGTGCGAATATGTGAGCCGACTGGCAAAAGTAAATGAAAAAGTGCGCGACAGACTTATGATTATTCCCCGAATCTACACGAACAAGCCGCGCACAACAGGAGAAGGGTACAAGGGCATGCTTCATCAGCCGGAACCGGATCAGGCGCCGGACCTTCTGGCGGGGATCATCGCAATCCGTAAGATGCATACCCGCGCTATAAGGGAGAGCGGGCTTACTGCGGCAGACGAGATGCTCTATCCGGAGAACCGAAGTTATCTGGACGACATCCTCTCCTATGAAGCGATCGGCGCCAGATCAGTTGAAAACCAGCAGCATCGCCTGACAGCCAGCGGCATGGACATTCCGGTGGGAATGAAAAATCCGACCAGCGGAGATTTCGCCGTAATGCTGAACTCCGTTGTAGCTGCTCAGAGTTCCCATACGTTTATCTATCGGGGAATGGATGTGACGACAGACGGCAATCCCCTGGCCCATGTGATTTTGCGGGGCGGTGTGGATAAATATGGAACCTGTATCCCGAACTATCACTATGAGGATCTGGTCAGGCTGCTTGAGGCGTACTGTCAGCGTGAACTGAAAAATCCGGCTGCGATCATAGACGCGAATCATTCAAATTCCAATAAGCAGTTTCATGAGCAGATCAGGATCGTAAGCGAAGTACTGCACAGTAGAAACTATAATTCTGAGCTGAAAAAACTGGTCAAAGGGGTCATGATTGAGAGTTATCTGGAAGAAGGATGCCAGAAAATCGATGAAAACAGAGTATATGGAAGATCCATCACCGATCCGTGTCTTGGCTGGGACGACACAGAGAGATTGATTTATAAAATAGCTGACGAATGTTAGGCTTTTGCGGGTTTTCCGTCCGAATAAAAATGAGTCTGCGGGGGAATATTCCCCCGCAGACTCATTTTATCCTGCTGTTCCGGCAAATTACAGATTATCTTCTCCTGCGGTATTTTTCCTCGCAGTATTTACATCTGTAAATCTGGTTTTCTTCATCTGTTAGAACGAAGATGTGATCCAGACCCTGCTCGATGGAAGTGATGCATCTCGGGTTTTTGCAGCGGATCACGTTGCGGATCTCCTTGGGCAGTTTCAGATTTTTCTTTTCCACGATCTTCTCATTTTCAATAATATTAATGGTGATGTTGTGGTCAATGAAGCCGAGAATGTCAAGATCCATAAAATCAATGGGGCACTCGATTTTGATGATGTCCTTTTTTCCCATTTTGCTGCTCTTGGCATTCTTGATGATGGCAACGCAGCAGTCAAGTTTGTCAAGATGCAGATATTTGTATATATCCATGCTTCTTCCGGCTTCGATGTGGTCGAGCACAAAGCCCTCAGAGATGCTGCCTACATTTAATGTACTTTTTATCATAGTTGTTCCCTTTTCCTTTCTGAATTTTAATCAACATGAATATCAAGCAGAGTCAGTATGAGCGCCATGCGCACATATACTCCATACTGAACCTGGCGGAAGTACGCGGCGCGGGGATCGTCGTCTACGTCGACGGAGATCTCATTGACTCTCGGAAGCGGATGGAGTACATACATATCTTCCGGCGCAAGTTTCATTTTCTCTTTATCCAGAATATAGAAGTCTTTCATGCGCACATAATCTTCTTCGTTGAAGAAACGTTCCTTCTGGACGCGGGTCATATAGAGAATGTCGAGATCCGGCATCGCGTCCTCAAGGCGAACGACTTCTTTATACTCGATGTGATTGCGGTCAAGTACATCATGTCGGATATATTCAGGGAGGCGCAGTTCCTCCGGAGAGATCAGGATGAAGCGTATCCCCGTATACCTTACGAGAGCATTAATCAGCGAATGAACAGTACGTCCGAATTTCAGATCGCCGCACAGCCCGATCGTCAGGTTGTCAAGACGGCTCTTTACATTGCGGATTGTAAGAAGATCGGTCAGTGTCTGAGTCGGGTGCTGATGTCCTCCGTCTCCGGCGTTGATCACCGGGATAGAAGAGTGCTGGCAGGCTACCATAGGCGCGCCCTCTTTCGGATGCCTCATAGCGCATATATCTGCGTAGCAGGAAACGGTCCGTATCGTATCGGAAACACTTTCGCCCTTTGAAGCGGAACTGGAATCCGCTGAGGAAAACCCCAGAACGCTTCCTCCGAGATTGAGCATGGCGGCTTCATGGCTCAGACGCGTTCTCGTACTCGGCTCATAGAATAAAGTCGCCAGTTTTTTTCCTTCGCATGCGTGGGCATATTTCTGGGGGCTGGCCTCAATATCCTGCGCAAGGTCTAAAAGATTGTCAAGTTCTTCCACTGAAAGATCAAGCGGACTCATCAAATGTCTCATAAATGCCTCCTTCATACATAGATGTACATTCATTATTTTAATCGGTTGATAATCCCCTGGGATTATCGGTGCTGCGGCAGTCAGATCTGCCGGTGATCGCCTCTTTTGTGGCGGCGACGATCCAAAGTCCGGGCTTGCCCGGAATCCTGGCGACCGCTTACAGTCCCGGAATGTGCCTTCTGGCGCTTCAGGTGATTCATCACAAAAAAACCGCCGCGCTCATAGCCGCGTCTGTCTTTGTCAAAAGTGACGGCCATTAGCACAGGCTCCTGGCGGATAATGTTTGAATTATAATCCGGGGTATATTTGTCTTCGATTTCGTTTAAAAGAGATGAATCTTCGACTGTGATATAGTGGGCGATCTGAGTATTTTTCCAGGAAGGGAAATAAGATGTCAGAGAAACGACAGAATCAATAACCGAATGGGAAACCTGATGATTTTTGTATCTTCGGATACTTTTCCGGGTTTTTAAACATTCAGTAACGTTCATTTGTTTACCTCCCTGAATTCTCCACCTAATCATATAATAAAATATTCTGATTTTCAACTGCAAAGTAGATTTTATGAGAGAAATGTACTATACTATTTGGGTGCAAAGAAGCGAAGGGAGAAGAAAAATGGAAACATTGGAGGAGTTAAGGAAAAGACTCGACAAAATAGACGATCAGATCGCAGCTCTCTATGAACAGCGTATGCAGGTGTGCGGAGCGGTTGGAGAATACAAAGTAAAGGCGGGGCGGAAAGTATTTGACCGTCAGAGAGAGCAGGAAAAACTTTCGGACGTTTCCTCAAAGGTCAGCGGAGATTTTAACAAAAAAGGGATCAGGGAACTCTACCAGCAGCTTATGTCCATGAGCCGTAAACTTCAGTACCAGCAGCTTGTGGAAGCAGGAGCGCTGGGCAGGCTTCCGTTTATCCGAATGCATGATCTTGACAAGGATAACGCCCGCGTTGTATTTCAGGGAACAGAAGGCGCGTACGGACAGGCTGCTATGCATCAGTTCTTTGGAGAGAACGTCAACAGTTTCCATGTAAGAACCTTCCGGGAGGCAATGGAGGCGATTGAGGAGGGGGCTGCGGATTATGCGGTGCTTCCCATTGAGAATTCCACTGCCGGACCGGTGATCGAGATGTATGATCTCCTGGACGAGTTCGAGAACTATATCGTGGCTGAGACAATCCTGCCCGTTGTACATACGTTGTCAGGACTTCCGGGGGCCGATATTTCTGATATTAAGCGGGTTTATTCAAAAACAGAGGCGCTCATGCAGACGACCCGTTTTCTGGACGGCCATCCGGACTGGGAGAGAATCAGCGTCGTGAACACTGCCATCGCGGCCAGGAAAGTGCTGGAGGAAAACGATATTACACAGGCGGCTGTGTGCAGTGCCTATGCGGCGCAGGTACATGGCCTGTCAGTATTAGCCGATGCGATCAATGATGATATGGATAACTCCACCCGCTTCATTGTAGTGACGAATCAGAAAGTATTTCTACAAAATGCTTCTAAAATCAGCATCCGCTTTGAACTGCCGCATCAGAGCGGCTCACTGTATGGAATCCTGTCGCATTTTATTTACAATGATCTGAATATGACAAAGATTGAGTCGCGTCCGATCAAAGGACGTCCCTGGGAATATTGTTTTTTTGTGGACTTTGAGGGGAACCTGGAGGATGCGGCTGTGAAAAATGCGATCCGGGGACTTAGGGAAGAATCAAAGAATCTCAAGATCCTGGGGAATTATTAGGAGGAGTAAAACATGCGTACCAATGAACTGATCCTCTATAAGAATATGGATTATGGAGAGATCTTAAATGATATTACCTTTCTGATGGAGAATCACGGAAGTGAGTTTTACAACAAAGAAGACCTAAGAGGCCTTCTGTTTGAATGCGTAAACGAGCTTCTGGAACTTTCGGTGAGCCACGGCTTCGAGGGGAATCTGTGGCATACTTATCTGACGTTCCTTCTGGTAAATGACGAGAACGCGTACAGCACTTCCTGTGAGATCGTAGGAGAGGTTCAGGGGAGCATCAATGAGATCGCGCTCCATGACTTCGGAATTTTTAAGGAGCTGTTTGACTATGATTTCACCTCTCTGGAACAACATCTTGACGCAGACAGTATACAGATACTGATGAATTATGCCGGCGAAAGCAGCGGCGGAAAAGTCTTCAACCGCAGAGTGCGGGATCGTATCTGCACACTTGCCAGGGCTCTTGGAGACGCAGAGACTACAGAAGAGTTCAAGGAGAAGATGACTCTGTTTTACAAGGAGTTCGGTGTGGGAAAACTGGGACTTCACAAAGCTTTCCGCATCGAACATCCCGAGGGAGGCAATATGGAGATCTCTCCGATTACCAACATCGCTCATGTTCATCTGGACGATCTGGTCGGATATGAGATTGCGAAGAAGAAACTGACTGACAACACAGAGGCATTTGTCAAAGGGCGGCGTGCCAATAACTGTCTGCTGTTCGGAGACGCAGGCACGGGAAAATCTTCCTCCATCAAAGCGATTCTGAACCAGTACTATGATCAGGGACTTAGAATGATCGAAGTCTACAAGCATCAGTTCAAGGATTTGAATGATGTGATCGCTCAGATCAAGAACCGCAACTACAAATTTATTATTTATATGGATGATCTTTCCTTTGAGGAATTTGAGATTGAATATAAATATCTGAAGGCGGTCATTGAAGGCGGTCTGGAGAGAAAACCTGAGAATGTTCTGATCTATGCGACTTCAAACAGACGACATCTGATTCGTGAGACGTTTAAGGACAAGGCAGACAGAGACGAAGAACTTCACACTAATGATACGGTACAGGAGAAGTTGTCTTTAGTGGCCCGCTTCGGAGTGACGATCTATTTCGGGTCTCCTGACAAAAAGGAGTTTCAGGAGATCGTCCGTGTGCTGGCAGACAGAGGCGGCGTGGATATGCCGGAAGAGGAACTTCTTCTGGAGGCAAACAAATGGGAGCTCTCCCACGGAGGTCTCTCGGGAAGAACAGCGCAGCAGTTTGTCGATTATCTGCTGGGCCGTGAATCAGAAAATTAACGATACGGAGGTACAGAAAAAGGTACGGGAAGTTACTCAGTCAGTAACTTCCCGTATTTTGCTGATGTCGCTGTCGATTACCAGCGAGTAGTTTGTGTAATACACGACGAACCCGGGGCGGGCTCCCTTTGGTTTCTTTACATGTTTCTTCTCCACATAATCGACCTCAACCTTGTCGCCGCCTCTCATGCCCGAGTAGTAGGCTGCCAGACGTCCTGCCTCCTCAAAGGTAGAATCCGGGAGTTCCTCCCCGTTTGATTTTACGATCACATGGGAGCCGGGAGCCTGTTTTACATGAAACCACCAGTCGTTTCCGGATGCAAAGTCGAATGTGAGAGCGTCGTTTTGCAGATTGTTCTTTCCCACATATATATGGTAGCCGTCACTTGAGATATAGTGAAGAGGTGTGTTTTTTATTCTGGTTCTTTTCCTGGTAAATCTGCGCCTGATATATCCGGTGTCTGTCAGCTCCTCTTTGATGCCCGCCAGGTCATCTTCTGTCAGAGCGATGTCAAGGGCGGTTCGGATCGACTCCAGATAGGTAATGTCATCCTCTGTCTCCCTGCTCAGTTTGGAAAGTGCTTCAAAGGTACGTTTCTGTTTGTTATACCGGGCGAAATACCGCTGGGCGTTCTCCTGAGGCGTTTTTGCCGGATCGAGAGGGATCTTTATGTTCTCATTCGTATAGTAGTTTAATGCCTCCAGGGATTTGGAGCCTTCTGCCACATTATAACCGTAAGTGTTGATCAGCTCGCCGTAGACTCTGTATTTTTCCCGGTCTTCTGTGTCTTTTAACTGACGCAGCTGCAGATCGTACTTTTTCCGATTCCGCTCCAGAGCGGTCTGAACGATATGCCTGAGATCCGCGGATTTCTGGCGGATGCGGGTGAGCTGGCTGCGCTTGGAATAATAAGATCTCAGCACTTCAGAGACTGAGGTGTATTCTTCACATGTATAGCCTGCCAGATGATGAAGAGGCAGGGAAGAAAACTCTTTTGGTTCCCGGCCGTCATAGTAGATGGCGGGAGAGAAGCGCGCTTCTTTCACAGCGGAAAAATAGATTTCAAACTGCGTATACAGATGGAGCAGAATATCGCCGGAATATTCTTTTGCCGGCATGGAAGAGTCGATTCCGGCAAGAGAGCAGATTTCTTCGGCAGTGACGGGACTCACCCCCGTAAAGCTCGTATAGACTGCTCTGGATACCGGCATCGGCTTTTCTGTCAAAAGACTCGAGAACGATTCAAAGTCAATGGTCAGAGGATCCGCTTTGTGCATAGTGTCAGGGATAAAGTATTCCCGTCCCGGCAGAACTTCCCGGACGGAACTCATCTGAGCGGGCACATGCTTGATGCTGTCCAGTATCATGCCTTTATCCGTACAGAAGATAATGTTACTGTGTTTTCCCATGATCTCTACAATCAGATCCTTCCGGCACAGATCCCCCATTTCATCGAGATGCTCCACAGTAAAGCGTATGATGCGCTCCAGTCTGGGCTGCTGTATATTCACGATACGGCCCCCTCCGATGTGCTTGCGCAGAAGCATACAGAAGTTGGGCGCTGTGATCGGACTGGGTTTGTTCGTATCTGTGAGATAGATCAGCGGAAGAGATGCGTTTGCGCTGATCAGGAGGCGCCTCTGTCCTTCCCGTGTCTTAATTGTAAGAAGAAGTTCATCGCTTTCGGGCTGCGCGATTTTTGCGATGCGTCCGTCTAAAAGTGTATGTCTGAACTCGTGGACAAGATTTGCCACGACAATTCCGTCAAAAGCCATAGTTCATACTCCGTTTCTGTTGATGATCGGCACCGGCGGATCAAACGGCAGTTTCCCTGCCCGTGAGCCGTCGCCTACATGTGAGTATAACATAATTTTCCCGGACAAAAAAGACCGGAGGGGATAAAGTGTTGACCATTTCAATTTCTGACGGTATAATGAATCAGATACAAGAAAGTACAGAGGATGGTGTGACATGATAAAGAGCATGACAGGTTTCGGCCGGTGTGAGATCCAGAAAGATTCCAGAAAATTTACCGTGGAATTAAAGAGTGTAAACCACCGGTATCTTGATGTGAATATCCGTATGCCGAAGAAGCTGAACTTTTTCGAGACTTCTATACGAACGCTGTTAAAATCCTATGCCAACAGAGGAAAGGTGGATATTTTCATCAGTTATGAGGATCTGTCTCAGACTCAGGTATCCGTCAAGTACAATGCGGTTCTCGCGTCAGAGTATTTAAAGTATCTGAATCAGATGGCGGAGGAGTTTGGTCTGGAGAATGATGTGCGTGTGTCTGTGCTCTCCCGTTATCCGGAGATCTTTACGATGGAGGAGCAGAGCGATGACGAAGAGGAGTTATGGAGCGGCCTAAAAGAAGCTTTAGAAGGCGCCTTCGCCCAGTTTGTCGGAACAAGGCAGGCGGAAGGGGAGAACTTAAAAAAGGACATTCTTTCCAAGCTGGATCTTCTGGGCGAACAGATCACGTTTATTGAGGAGCGTTCTCCCCAGATTGTCGCGGAATACCGCGCGAAGTTGGAAGATAAGCTCTCAGAACTTTTGTCTGATGCGCAGATCGAGGAGAGCCGTCTTGCCACGGAAGTGATTCTTTTTGCGGATAAGATCTGCACGGATGAGGAGGTCGTCAGACTGAAAAGCCATATAGAGCATATGAGGAATACGTTGGAAGAAGAGGGCGAGATCGGCAGAAAGCTTGATTTTATCGCTCAGGAGATGAACAGGGAGGCCAATACAATCCTCTCGAAGGCGAACGACCTTGAGGTTTCGGATCATGCCATCAGCTTGAAGACGGAGATTGAGAAGATCCGTGAGCAGATACAGAATATAGAGTAGTGGTGTGTGAAGGGGAATCAGAATGAAAGAAAAAGGTATATTGACTGTTGTATCAGGTTTTTCGGGATCAGGAAAAGGCACGCTTATGAAGGAGCTTCTTGCCCGTTATCCCGACAGATACGCCCTGTCGATCTCGGCGACGACACGGATGCCGCGCCAGGGAGAGGCGGACGGCAGAGAATATTTTTTTGTGTCCAGAGATGAATTTGAAAAAATGATTGCCAAAGGCGAACTGATAGAGTATGCTAAATATGTGGAAAATTACTATGGGACTCCTCGCGGATATGTGGAGAAGATGCTGGATGAAGGCAGAGACGTGATTCTGGAGATTGAGATTCAGGGAGCTTTGAATGTGAAAAAGCTGTTTCCCGATACCCTGCTTTTGTTTGTCACTCCGCCAAACGCCGGAGAACTGAAGAAACGTCTGGTCGGCAGAGGCACTGAGTCGATGGAGGTAATCGAATCCAGGATGAACCGGGCCTGTGAGGAGGCGCAGGGAATGGAATGCTACGATTATCTGATCATTAATGACAGACTGGATGAATGCGTGGAGAAAATGCATGACATTATCCGGGGAGAGCATCTGAGAAGTTCCCGCAACCGGGAATTTATAGAAGAGATAAGAAAAGATTTGGAAAGATTGAAAGGAGAAGAGTAATTATGCTGCATCCATCGTATACAGATTTGATGAAAGTAGTAAACAGGGATGTCGAAGAAGGGGAAACAAAGGTTGTCAACAGCCGGTATTCCATTGTGATGGCGACATCCAAGAGGGCAAGACAGCTGATCGCGGGAGATCTTCCTCTTGTGGATACAAAGGAAGGGGAAAAGCCTCTCTCAATTGCAATCGATGAACTGAATCAGGGGAAACTGAAGATCACGGCTGAAAATGCACAGGAAGAGGAATAGATTCAGACAGGGCAGATGCACATATGGTATCTGCCTTTTTTGTGATGGCGACGAGCCAAAGTCCGGGTCTGCCCGAGACCTTGGCGACCGCTTACAGTCCCGGAATGTGCCTTTTGGCACCTCCGGTGATTGTGACGGTACGGAAATGAACAGTCTGACAGGAACGGAGGTTATAAACTATGAAAATACTATTCATCTCTCTTGGGTGCGATAAAAATCTTGTGGACTCGGAAGTGATGCTTGGGCTTCTGGCATCACGTGGGTATGAAATGACGGACGATGAGGAGCAGGCAGATGTAATTGTGGTCAATACATGCTGCTTTATCCATGACGCAAAAGAAGAGAGCATCGAGACTATTCTTGATATGGCGGAGCATAAAAAACACGGAAAGGCGAAAGCTCTGATTGTGACAGGATGTCTTGCGCAGCGCTACCGTCAGGAGATTTTTGACGAGATTCCCGAGGTGGACGAAGTGCTGGGCACGACGGCTTACGACAGAATTCTTGATGCCGTTGACGCGGCGATGGATGGGGAACATGAGGTGATGCTCTCGGATGTTGACGCGCTCCCGCTGCCGGATACAAAAAGACAGGTGACAACAGGCGGGCACTTTGCCTATCTGAAGATAGCAGAGGGGTGCGACAAACACTGCACCTACTGTATTATACCGAAAATACGAGGGAATTTCAGAAGTGTTCCGATGGAACACCTGATCCGTGAGGCCGAAGAACTCGCCCTTCAGGGGGTGAAAGAGCTGATTCTGGTGGCGCAGGAGACAACGATGTACGGAAAGGACCTCTACGGTGAAAAATCGCTTCCCCTTCTGCTGCGCAGACTGTGCAGAGTCGATGGGATCCGATGGATCAGAATACTGTACTGCTATCCGGAAGAAATTACAGATGAACTGATCCAGGTGATGAAAGAAGAGCCGAAGGTCTGTCACTATCTGGATCTTCCGATCCAGCACGCCAATGACACAATACTTGCCAGAATGGGACGGAAGACCTCGAAACAGGAACTGATTGACATCATCGGAAAACTCAGGAGTGAGATACCGGATATATGTCTTAGGACAACACTGATTACGGGATTTCCGGGCGAAACGGAAGAGCAGCACGAAGAACTGATGGGATTTGTGGATGAGATGGAGTTTGACCGGCTCGGGGTGTTTACATATTCTCCTGAAGAGGACACGCCTGCGGCCGGGATGCCGGATCAGGTCGATGAGGAGACAAAGCTTGACAGGCAGGAGGACTTAATGGGGCTTCAGCAGATGGTTGCGTTTGATACCGCCAGAGATATGATTGGTGAGGAAGTTCTAGTGATGATTGAGGGAAAAGTGGCGGATGAGGATGCATATGTCGGTCGGACCTACCGGGACGCGCCAAATGTGGACGGACTGATCTTTATTCACACTGACGAGGAACTGCTGTCCGGTGATTTTGCCAAGGTGAGAGTGACCGGAGCAGCAGAGTATGATTTGATAGGAGAGTTATTATGAATTTACCGAACAGACTGACCGTTCTCAGAGTGATTATGGTACCGTTTTTTGTGTTTTTTATGTTGTCGGACGTAGGAGGAGCAGCCAATAAATGGATTGCTTTGGCGCTTTTTGTGACAGCCAGCCTTACGGATCTGCTGGACGGAAAGATTGCAAGGAAATATGGGCTTGTGACGAATTTTGGAAAATTCATGGATCCACTGGCGGATAAACTGCTCGTATGCTCGGCCATGATCTGTCTGATCCCATCCGGAAAACTGAATACCGCCGTGGTTATCGTGATCATTGCGCGGGAATTTATAATCAGCGGATTCCGGCTTGTGGCGTCAGACAGCGGAATCGTGATCGCGGCAAGTTACTGGGGGAAATTTAAAACCGTTTTTCAGATGGCCATGATTATCGTCCTGATCGCCGATTTTGGCGGCGTTTTTGATCTGATCGGCGAGGTTCTGGTATGGATTGCTCTGGCGCTTACTGTCATTTCCCTGATTGACTATATTGTAAAGAACCGGGAGGTGCTCACACATGGCGGAATGTAGAGAGCAGAGTCCCGAAAAGGCAGTGGTAGAACTTCTGGCCAGGAAACACCTGACCGTGACAACGGCAGAGTCATGCACCGGGGGGCTGATCGCGGGAACACTTGTAAATGTTCCCGGGGCCTCGGAAGTGTTAAACGAGGGCTATGTGACCTACTCCAACGAGGCAAAGGAGAGACTGCTTGGCGTAAGTCATGAAACGCTTGAGCGGTTTGGCGCCGTGAGTGAAGAGACGGCAAGAGAGATGGCAGAGGGCGCGGCAAAAACTGCTGGAGCAGATACGGCTCTGAGCGCAACAGGCATCGCGGGGCCTGGGGGCGGAACAGACGCAAAACCGGCAGGCCTTGTCTACATCGGGTGTTACGCGAACGGAGAAACTACAGTGAGAGAGTGCAGATTCTCTGGCAGCAGGATGGAGAACCGGCTTCGCACGGTGGAGACCGCCCTCTTAATGTTAAAGGACGCGTTGGAGAAATGACGCAGATGTTTTCCGATTTTCCGTGAAAAATTTGTCAGTGCGTGATTGACGAATTATAGAAATTATGAGAGAATAAACCATGTATGGGGCAGACCAACCTATCCGCATCAGGCAGCGGAGTGCCTGCGTCATATGCGAAGAAATCATACAAATTTGAAAGGAGTTTTAACATGATTTATTCACATGAAGTAGAAATGATGTGTCCGGTGGCTCAGGGCGCGAATCACGGACCAGCTCCGATCCCGGAAGAGGCGAAATGGGTAAAAGCAAAAGAGATCAAAGATATCTCCGGTTTTACACACGGCGTAGGCTGGTGTGCACCTCAGCAGGGAGCATGTAAACTGACACTGAATGTAAAAGAGGGCGTCATTCAGGAAGCGCTGGTAGAGACACTTGGATGTTCAGGAATGACACATTCCGCTGCTATGGCATCTGAGATTCTTCCAGGCAAGACAATCTTAGAGGCACTGAACACAGACCTTGTCTGTGATGCAATTAATACAGCAATGAGAGAACTGTTCCTTCAGATCGTATACGGAAGAACACAGAGTGCATTCTCCGAAGACGGACTTGCAATCGGTGCAGGACTGGAAGACCTTGGAAAAGGACTTCGTTCTCAGGTTGGTACAATGTACGGAACACTTGCAAAAGGTCCTCGTTACCTTGAGATGGCAGAGGGTTATGTAACAGGTATCGCTCTTGATGACAACAACGAGATCATCGGATATCAGTTCGTAAACCTTGGAAAATTCACAGATTTCGTTAAGAACGGCGATACACCGAACGATGCTTGGGAGAAAGCAAAAGGACAGTACGGCCGTGTTGACGATGCAGTGAAGATCATCGATCCGCGTAAAGAGTAATCGCAGATCTTGCAGTGAAAATCTCAACAATGGTAAATAAATCAGGAGGATATATAAATGGCTTTATTTGAATCATATGAAAGAAGAATTGATAAAATCAATGAAGTTTTAAACAGCTATGGCATCTCTTCTATAGAAGAGGCTGAAAAAATTACAAAAGATGCCGGACTGGACGTATATAATCAGATCAAGGGCATTCAGCCGATCTGTTTTGAAAACGCGTGCTGGGCTTACATCACAGGCGCGGCGATCGCGATCAAAAAAGGATGCACAAGAGCTGCTGACGCTGCTGCGGCAATCGGAGAAGGACTTCAGGCATTCTGTATTCCGGGTTCTGTTGCGGATCAGCGTAAAGTAGGCCTGGGCCACGGAAATCTCGGAAAGATGCTCCTTGAAGAGGAAACAGACTGCTTCGCGTTCCTGGCAGGTCACGAGTCTTTCGCAGCTGCGGAGGGAGCTATCGGTATTGCTGAGAAAGCAAACAAAGTTCGTAAAAAACCGCTTCGTGTTATTCTGAACGGCCTTGGAAAAGACGCGGCTAAGATTATTTCCAGAATCAACGGTTTTACATATGTACAGACAGAGTACGACTACTATACAGGAGAGCTCAAAGAAGTTTCCCGCACAGCTTACTCTGACGGGCTCCGCTCGAAAGTAAACTGCTACGGAGCAAATGATGTGCGCGAGGGTGTTGCGATCATGTGGAAAGAGAACGTTGACGTTTCCATCACAGGTAACTCCACAAACCCGACACGTTTCCAGCATCCGGTAGCAGGCACATACAAAAAAGAGTGCGTGGAAGCAGGAAAGAAATACTTCTCTGTTGCATCCGGCGGCGGTACAGGACGTACGCTTCACCCGGACAACATGGCGGCAGGTCCGGCTTCCTACGGTATGACAGATACTCTTGGACGTATGCATTCTGACGCGCAGTTTGCAGGATCCTCTTCCGTACCGGCTCACGTTGAGATGATGGGTCTGATCGGGGCAGGAAACAACCCGATGGTTGGCATGACAGTTGCAGTTGCAGTTTCTATCGAGGAAGCAGCGAAAGCCGGTAAGTTTTAAACAGAAATACAGATGAAATTAAAATGCAGTGCCGGGCGGAGTTCCGGTGCTGCATTTTTTATTTCCTCTATTCTTTGCGTGACGGGGAGCGGCAGTATAAAAACAGAAACAGAACGGAAAGGATTTGAAGATGGAAGATAAGAAGACGGTACTCATTGTGGAAGATGATGAGAATATTAGCGGTATTCTTCAAACAGCTCTTGTGAAAGCCGGATATGACGTGGTGCAGGCCTTCTCAGGAACTGAGGGAAAGATGCTGCTTGGGATGAGCGACAGGAGTTTTTCTCTTATTCTGTTGGATCTGATGCTGCCTGGGATGTCGGGAGAGGAACTATTGAAGTGTATACGGTCTCAGAGCGATATTCCGGTAATTGTACTGACAGCTAAAGGAGAGCTGGATGATAAGATCAGCGTGCTGACCGGAGGGGCGGACGACTATATTACAAAACCATTTGAGATTCCCGAAATTCTGGCGAGAATCCAGGTTCAGTTAAGGCGCGCCTTAAAAGAACCGGAATCCGATTGCCTTATGTACAGGGATATGATTCTGGATAGGACGACAAGACAGGTCACAATATCGGGTACGTCTCTTAATACAATCACAAAGCAGGAATTCGCGATTCTGGAACTTTTAATCCGCCACCCTAAACAAGTGTACAGCAAAGAAGATATTTTTGAATATGCATGGGAGGAACCGTATATCGGGGAGACGAAGACGCTTGACGTACATATCAGTAATATCAGGAAGAAGATAAAAGCGGTTACCTCTGTGGAGTATATCGAGACAGTATGGGGGATCGGCTACCGTCTCCACCCGTAACTTTACTCTTTTTTTACTTTTTATTTGCGTTTAATTAGGAAGTGTTTCTTATGATAACACTATAGCAGAGCGACACAGCTTCATTTTTCTGACATTCTGCATAAAAAAAGAAAAAAGGAGACGGTAATTGAGATGAGCGAGATCTTATTGGAAACAAAAGGCCTGACAAAACAGTACGGACATCACAAGGCCGTGGATCATGTAAATATCCACATAGAAAAAGGCGCGATCTACGGGTTTATCGGAAGAAACGGAGCGGGGAAAACCACATGCCTTCGGATGATATGCGGACTTGCGAAACCGACAGAAGGAGACATATCCATGTTCGGGCATCATGGCAGGGGATTAAAGGAGATACGCTCCAGAATCGGATGTCTGATCGAGGCTCCGGGGCTGTACGGAAATATGACGGCTTATGAGAATCTAAAGATAAAATGTAAGCTGTTCGGGATCCGGAAACCAGGATATATTGAAGAAATTCTGGACACGGTAGGGCTTAATGACACAGGCAAAAAGAAGACAAAGCATTTTTCACTTGGAATGAAGCAGAGACTTGGAATCGGGCTGGCTCTTGTGGGAGAACCGGATCTGCTTGTGCTTGATGAGCCGATTAATGGTCTGGATCCTCAGGGAATCGTGGAGGTAAGAGATACCATCAGGAATCTTTCTGAGCGCAGGAATATGACCGTGCTTATCTCCAGCCATATTCTTGAGGAACTTTCAAAGATCGCCACAAACTACGGTATTATCCACAACGGAGCTCTGATTCAGGAACTGACGGGAGAAGAACTGATGAAACGGTGCAGCGAGAGAATTGAGATCACGCTGGACCATCCGGAGGCTGCCGTTCCGGTGCTGGAGAACATGGGATTTGCCAACTATCAGGTGACGGACAGACAACATATACAGGTGTTTGAGAGACTGGGAGAGAGCGATGTCCTTAATATGGAGCTGACCAGGGCGGGAGTCTCCGTCAGGGGAATATCCATCACCAGTGAAGAACTGGAAAACTATTTTCTGAATCTTACAGGAGGTGCCGGTCATGCTTAATATGATAAAAATGGATCTGTACAGAATGTTTCACACGAAAGCACTCTATGTAATATGGATTGTACTTGCGGTAATGGTGTTTTCCACTACATATATAATGAAGGAGAGCTTTGAGTATACTCAGGAGATGACAGAGGAGAGCAGGCAGGACAGCGGCTTGGCGGCTTCGGAGGAAGAAAACGGAGAAGAGAACGTTGACCTGGGAATGCAGGTAATAATTCCGACGGAAAGTGGAGAAAAGGTAACGGTATTTGATCTCGTGTACGGGAACCTTCAGGGAAAATTCGTCGCTTTATTTTTGCTGATATTTACTGTACTTTACTCCGCCGCCGACATTAACAGCGGCTATATCAAAAATATCGGAGGCCAGGTGAGGAGCCGGTCATCGCTTATTATTTCCAAAGCGATTTCGCTTCTTGTATACACGGTGTTAACGATGGTGATCTATGTCCTGTTCCAGGCGCTTTGCCTGCGAGTTTCTCTGGGGTATCTCGAATGGGGGGACATCGCACTATTCTGGAAATACACGGGGGTGCAGACGGCTCTTCACTATGCGCTTGTACTGATCGCTATGGCTCTGGCAGTTATTTTGAAGTTTAATGTCGTAAGTATGACGATCTCTGTCTGCCTGACCATGAATATGTTCGTCATTTTCTACAGCGCGCTTGACAGAATAATCGAAAAGCTCGGTGTGGACGGTTTTCAGATGGTCAGACATACCGTGACGGGAAAGATTGCTCTTCTGTCCATGAACGCAGGAATAAAAGAAAGCCTGCTTGCTCTGGGAACAGCGGCGGTATTTGGGATCGCCGCGCTGGCTCTGACCTGTGTCGTTTTCCAGAAAAGAGATGTGTGACGGTAAAGATAAAGGAGAAATATAATGAAGATAGTGGCGGGAATATTACTGGTATTAATTTTCGTGCAGTCACTTTTGTTTTTGAAATATCAGCGGCAGGTGAAGGACATCTGCCGCCAGCTTTCGTTTATTATAAACAATGACAGCAATATGCTGATCACATCGGATATAGAGACGGGCGGCATAGGAAAGCTGAAAAATTCTTTAAATGAACTGTTATCCCAGCGCCGCCGGGAGAAAAGCGATTATCAGGAAAAGGAGAAGACTGTCTCGGAGATTTATACGAGTCTTTCCCATGACATCAGGACGCCACTGACATCTCTGGACGGGTATTTTCAACTTCTGGAGACGAGTGAAGACAGGGAGGAACAGCAGCGCTATATCAGAATTATTCAGGAAAGGCTTGCAAGTCTTAAGTCGATACTGGAAGAACTCTTTCTCTTTGCCAGGCTGAAAAATGACGGATACCATCTGGAATGTTCCAGGTGCAGTTTCAGCAAAATACTGAAAGATACAGTTTTTTCCTATTATGATGAATGGGAGAAGCAGGGACTGCGTCCTGAGATTGAGATTACGCAGGAGCGTCTCTATTTTGTCGGGAATGAAGCGGCTTTAAAGCGGCTGCTTCAAAACGTAATAAAGAACGGACTTGATCACGGCGAAGATAAAATCAGTATACGATTAAACCGTAAGGGAGAGAGGATCTGCTTTCGGATTACAAACCGGGTCAGTCATCCTGAACAGATCGATGTAAGTCGGGTCTTTGACAGATTCTACAGAGCCGACGAGGCGCGGAACCGGACGTCAGCCGGACTTGGTCTCTCCATTGCGCGGGAACTTGCCGTGAGGATGGGAGGAGAACTCACCGCCGGGATCAGTGACTCGGATTTCTGGGTGGAGGGAGTGTTCCCCCTGGCGCCGGCTTCTTGCAATCCTGATTGCGTGGAGCTATAATTTATTGCGGAGGTGTTAGCAATGAAAGTATTAATGATCAATGGAAGCCCTCATGTAAAGGGAAATACTTATATAGCCCTGCATGAGATGGAGAAAGTATTTGCACAGGAGGGAATTGAGACGGAGATCGTCCATGTTGGCAATAAAGATATCAGAGGATGTATTGCCTGTCAGTCCTGCTATGAAAAAGGGAAGTGTGTGTTTAATGACCTCGTAAATGAGACGGCGCAAAAGTTTGAGGAGTGCGACGGATTTGTAGCCGCCAGCCCGGTATATTATGCTTCGGCCAATGCGACGCTGATCGCGTTTCTTGACCGCCTGTTCTACAGCACTCATTTCGACAAGACAATGAAAGTCGGCGCCAGCGTTGTTGCGGCAAGAAGAGGAGGCCTTTCCGCCACCTACGACGAGCTGAATAAATATTTCGGGATCACCGGCATGCCGATTGCGTCCGGACAGTACTGGAACAGTATTCACGGTAGAGAACAAGGAGAGGCGCAGCAGGACGAAGAAGGACTTCAGACTATGCGGACTCTGGCGCACAATATGGCATTTCTTATGAAGAGCATTGCACTTGGAAAAGAGCAGTACGGACTGCCGGATAAGGAAGAGCCCTGTCGGACGAATTTTATCCGTTAATATAAGACTCTCCAGATGAAGCGTTAGGAGAATCCCGAAGTCTTATCCATAGATGAAATGAATACTGTACTATATCTATCAGGCATTAGACAGAAAAAATGAACCGGGATATAATAATAAGGCAGAAAATGAAATCCCAGCGGTTTCCAGAACCCGCTGCAGTAAAGAAAGAAGGATGCATACTATGATTTACAGAGATTTTCAGAATTTGAAACTTTCCGGACTTGGTATGGGCGCTATGCGTCTGCCGGTTATGGACGGCGATGATTCCAGGATCGATTCTGCCGCCGCGCAGCAGATGGTGGATTATGCGATGGAGCACGGAATCAACTATTATGACACGGCATGGGGATACCATGCGGGCCAGTCGGAGCTGGTAATTGGAAGGGCACTTAAGAAATATCCGAGAGAGAGTTTTTATTTGGCGACGAAATTCCCGGGATATGATCTTGCCAATATGGACAAAGTTGAGGAGATTTTTGAAAAACAGCTGGAAAAATGCCAGGTGGAATATTTTGACTTCTATCTGTTCCACAATGTCTGCGAGATGAATATTGACGCTTATCTCGATGAGAAATACGGGATCTACGACTATCTGATGAAACAAAAGAAAAACGGACGCATCCGCCATCTCGGATTTTCCGCTCACGGAAGTTACGAGGTGATAAAAAGATTTCTTGACATGTACGGTAAAGACATGGAGTTCTGCCAGCTTCAGATTAATTATCTGGATTGGAGTTTCCAGGACGCAAAGAAGAAAGTGGAACTTTTAAAAGAGCACAACATCCCTGTATGGGTAATGGAGCCGCTCCGCGGAGGAAAACTGGCGTCGCTCGCAGACGAGTATGAACAGAAACTCAAAGCACTTCGCCCGGATGAGGAGATTCCTGCGTGGGCATTCCGTTTTCTTCAGACGCTTCCGGAAGTGAAAGTCGTATTGTCCGGTATGTCCAATATGGAACAGCTTAAGGCCAATATCGATACATACGGAGAAGAACGTCCGCTTTCTGACAAAGAGATGGAGACACTTCTCGGGATCGCGGACAGCATGCTCGAGAAGAAAACTCTTCCGTGTACAGCCTGTCACTACTGTGTGAGTCACTGCCCCCAGGGGCTGGATATTCCCGCACTGCTGAATCTGTACAACGAGCACTGCTTTACGGAGGGAGGATTCATTGCGCCTATGGTGTTGTCATCTTATGATGATGACAAGAAACCCGGCGCATGCATAGGATGCGGAAGCTGCGAAGCAGTCTGTCCGCAGCAGATCAGGATTTCAGAGGCAATGCATGATTTTGCCGGTAAGCTTGCGTAAGAATATTTCGGAGGAGCGGTTATGAGAACAATGGAGTTTACGATCGAGAATACCGAGGCGCTCAAGCCGGGTATGGAAGTCAATGTAACGGAGGGAGTACTGCCGTCATCTTACTACTATACGATCGAACATGCGCTCGGAATGAGCGCGAACTTTAAGCAGGCAGAACGCCTGAAAACGAGAAGAGGCGTAGTGAAAGAATTAAAAGAAACATCCCGGTTTCATATCGCTGTACTTGAATTTGATGAATAACATTTTCACCTAAGTCTGTATCCGGTGTAAGGGATACAGACTTGATTTTAGCATTACTAAATGTTATAGTATGAATTATACTAATAACATTATCAGGAAGTTTTGCGTACAAGAAGGGGGGAGCTGTTTCATTGAGCCAGAACCTGGTATCACAATTTGTCAATATGGAAACATGGAATTTGTTCAGGAAGAGATTTAAGAGTCCTGTTACAGAGGCGTCCTACTGGTCGGATATAAGAGAATTCTGTCATATTGTCGGAAAACCATTTGAAAAGGCAGACGGGGAGGATGTGAAAATGTACTATGAAAGAATGACAGGGCGCGTGGAGCGACGGGAAATCAGTTCGATTACTCTGACGAAAAAGTTCCGCGAGCTTCATTCATTTGCCGCCTTTTCCTCTGAAGCTTCTCTGAGTTCTGATGCTTCCGGCAATGCCGGGCATGACTGCTTTTATCCCTATCTCAGAAATATGGTAAAAGAATCCCCGCTGGCAGATTCTGTTCCTGTGGAGCATATGGACCGGTTGCTGCGCGCCGCTTCAGATGACCTGATGGCATATACGATACTGACTCTGATGTACCGGGCGGGACTTACTTCTACTGAGATCTCGGACCTGAGGGGAGAGAAAGATTTTATTGAATACAGAGACGGAATCTATGCATCTCCGGCGGGGAGAAAAGATCCCTGTTTTATTCCGGAGGATGCGTGGAAAATACTGGAGGAATATATGAGGGAGCGCTGTGTGCACGACACGTTGTTCTATAATCGGAGTGGACGTCCTCTTAATACAATGTATATCAGCCGCATGATGAAGAAATATTGCACTCAGGCAGGTATTCCGCCATACAGCGCCCAGGATGTAAGAAACAGCTGTGCCTTTAATCTGTTCTCGTATGGCGCGACAGACGAACAGACTGCGCGTCAGATGGGAAGGACGAAACAGCAGATCCGAAGATACCGGGGAGCCGGGTACCGGCAGAATCTTCAAAAGCATGCGGCTGATCTTGTAAAGATACGGATCGAAAAGCCGTGATCAGCCAAAATATTTGCGGACAATACAGGAGACAATCCCGGCGGCACAGAGGCCGAACAGCACGTTGTGCATGGAGCCGTATACTTCCAGAGCTCCTTTTAATCCATAGACAGCCTCGGGAGCTTCGGGAAGGAAGGGGCTGAATATGAATGCAAGATATGATGTTGCAAACACAAAGATAAAGGAAAAGAGTCCCCGTCCGGTATCTTCCTTCCATGAACCGGATGCGTCTCTGATACGGACTCTTGTCATGGACCAGAGCAGAGAGATCAGTTCATAGATCAGAAAGAGCACAGCCACGCACAGATAGACGGCAAGAGTTACGGAAGGCTGTCCTGTGCGCATAGTCTCCATGATGTCACCATAAGGGGTGCTGGCTCTCCAGAACGTATAGGTTACATATGCTGCGATCGCAAAGATCAGCACACTCGTAAGGCTTCTGACTACAGCGGAGGCGAGACGGGAAAGTGTGCGGCCGCCTTTCCGGATCGGTGCGGCCAGGTGAACCCCACGGCTCCTTTTTCGTCTTACCGTACTGCGGCTGTCGCGATAGCCTGGTTCTCTGTCATAAAAATCATCTTCATCCTCATTGCCAAAATCATCATTGTCATCGAACTCATCGTCAGGTCCGGTGCCGTATTCATCGATGTCGGATATTTTATCTGTACCGGCAAAGTCAATTATATTGTCGTCTTCATAAGTAACTTCAAAATCATCTCCGAATAAATCTGAGAATTCCTTATTTCCTTTCATGGAATCCCTCGCTTTCCTGAAAAATCTATATTATGGTAGCTCTTTTTTTGTATTTTCTCAAGGTATATGGTATATTTTTAAAAAAGATTTCATTTTTACCGCTTCAATCTTACAAAAGTGTAAGCCGTACAGACTGAAATGTAAGCTGACCGAATGGAAGAATACGGCGCCGTTGTTTACGATAGAGACACAGTAGAAGAAATGGAGAAAAGGAGGCGCACAATGAAAGATAAAGGAAAAAGACGGATGTCAAGAGTGGCAGGATGGCTGTTTATTCTTTTTCTTATCGTTTTTATCGTGCCGGTGGGAGTGATTATGTTTATTATATCCGGTCTCTGGACAGCGCTTGACCGGGCATTTTTGAGATTGAACAGTAAAAATCTTTTCTAAATCTTAAGAAATACTTTCATGTTATCTTAAGATCGCTTGGGTACGATAGCATTGCAAAAAGATAAAAATGAATCCTTTTGGGACTGAGAGTTCTTAATACACAGGAGGAAATACAGGAATGAAATACATTACATTTGCAGTACCGTGCTATAATTCAGAGAGCTACATGAGACGCTGCGTGGACTCTCTTCTGACCGCAGGACGGGATGTGGAGGTGATTCTGATCAATGACGGATCTACGGATCACACCGCGCAGATTGCGGATGAATATCAGATCAAATATCCGGATATTGTGCGGGTGGTACATAAGGAAAACGGCGGACATGGTTCCGGAGTGAACAAAGGGCTTGAACTGGCTCAGGGAATGTACTATAAGGTAGTTGATTCTGATGACTGGCTGGATCGGGACGCCTGCTGCAGACTGCTGGCAAAGATACGGGAACTGCATGCCGGAGTGGGCGCAGATAAGGAAACCGAAATGCCAGACCTCTTTGTCTGTAACTATGTGTACGATCACCTGGAGGAGGGGAAGAAGCGCAGCATGGATTACCGGAATATTTTTCCGGCAGAGCAGATGTGCGGCTGGAATACAATCGGGCATTTCCGGCCATCCCAGTACCTGATCATGCATGCTCTGATATTTCGTACAGAGGTTCTAAGAGAATCGAAGGTAAAGCTTCCGGAACATACATTCTATGTGGACAATCTCTTTTCCTATCAGCCGCTCCCATATGTAAAATACATTTACTATATGGACATTGATCTCTACCACTACTATCTGGGGCGCGATGATCAGTCGGTCAATGAGAAAGTTCTGATGAAGCGGATCGATCAGCAGATCTATGTGACGGAACTTGTAGCAAGATGCGTAGACTTAAACGAAGTGAAGAAGATTTATCCAAAACTTGCTTCTTATATGATGCGGAATATCTCGATCATGCTTTCCATCTCGTCGATTCATCTGCTTTTAATCAAAACTGCGGAGGCTAAGATGAAGCGCCGCGAGATGTGGAAGAGAATCAAGAAATACAATGCCTCGTTATATTACAGACTCAGGTATTCGACTCTGAGCGGTCTGACCTATCTTCCGGGAAAGATCGGCGGGATGCTCACAGTAGGCGGCTACCGGTTCGCAAGGAAGATATATCAGTTTCAGTAGGAGGGGGAAGAAAAAGTATGGCAAAGTTATACATAGCATTTGTAGATACACCAGGTTTTTTTGCCGGAATTATCCGGCGCGTAATAAAACAGAAATATATACATGTGGCGATTTCTCTGGACCCTTATCTGGAAGAAGCTTACAGCATCGGACGCAGACATCCTTCTGTGCCGTTGATCGCCGGATTTGAAAAGGAAGATACCAGAAAGATTCTAAAGGCATTTCCGAATGCCGAATATATGATATGCAGCATAGAATGCACAACTCAGCAGAAGAAGTATGTGGAGCAGCAACTGTGTGAAGCGATGGAACAGCGCTTTCGTTATCATTATGCAGTCGCGGGACTGCCATTTATATTGCTGAACATACCTTTTTATCAAAAAAACCATTATACATGCTCGTCCTATCTGGCAAAGATACTGGAACAGGCGGGGATCTGCAGATGGGAGAAGCACTTTTCTCTTGTGACCCCGAAGGACTTTATGGAATATAAAGAGAAACAAAAGATATTTGAGGGAAGCCTTTTTGAATTTAACGCAAGATACGGGAAAACTCAGAAAAAGGAGCGCGCCGGGGCTTTCTCCTTTATGCAGCCGGCATATGCGGGAGCTGCCAGCATTATTCATTTCCTGAAGAGAGGTGTCAATTATGAGCGTTAAGAAGAGAGCGATGCAGATTGCCCTGTTTCTTGCTGTTATGGCCCTGACCTTTTATGCTCTTTTCAGCGGGCGCGACCTGTCGGAGATCACGGATGCGGTTATGGATATGTCTCTGTGGTATCTGCTTTCCGCGGTAGCTCTTGCGGTATTCTTTGTATGTGCGGAAGGGTATATGATCTGGTATCTTCTCCGGTCCATGAAAGCGCAGAAGGAAGGATATAAGCCAAGTTCCCTGTTCCGGTGTATCCAGTATTCCTTTATCGGATTCTTCTATTCCGGTATCACACCTTCGGCGACTGGAGGGCAGCCGGTACAGCTCTATTATATGAACAAGGATGGAAACCGCGGTTCTGACAGTACGGTGGTACTTATGACGGTGGCGCTGGCATACAAATTCGTCCTTGTAGTTATGGGGCTGGGAATTCTTCTGTTCTGGCTGAATCCGCTTCAGCATGAACTTGGAAACTATTTTCCGCTCTACATTCTGGGGCTGTCGCTGAATGTTATTCTTGTGATTCTGATTCTTGGGGTTATGCTGTTTCCTCAGGTAATATTAAAGGCTGCTCTTCTGTTTGAGGGGCTGTTCATACGACTGAAAATATGGAAGCCGTCTGAAAAGAGGGAGGAGAAGATCCAGGCATTTATCGACAGTTATCAGCAGGCCGTTACATGGCTGAGAGGACATAAGGGAAGTCTTGCCGCTGTGATTTTCGTGACATTCCTCCAAAGATGCAGTGTGTTTATTCTGACCTATATGGTTTATCTTGGATTTGGGCTTCAGGGCTCCAGCGCGGCGAGGGTGATTCTTCTTCAGGCCGCAGTGTATATCGCAGTGGACATGCTGCCCCTTCCCGGAGCCCAGGGCATAACGGAACTTATGTATCAGACTGTGTTCGTCCATGTGTTTACCGGGGCATATCTGATTCCGTCCATGCTTGTAAGCCGAGGAATTAATTTTTATTTCCTGCTGATTATAAGCCTGGGAGTAGTGCTGGTGAACCGGTTCATACTTGACAGGAAAAGAAGAACAAAACCGATCGAAGCCTGACGGGAAGTGCAATATTATAACCGGACTTGACAATTCCTCATAAACTCTGCAAAATGATTCTGTACGGGGTTCCCGTATAGGATGAAATTGCGGAGTCTGTGAGGATTTTTTATGAATATTATTAATATAGAGCATATCAGCAAGATCTACGGAGAAAAAGTGATTTATGAGGATGCGTCTTTCGGCGTACAGCAGGGCGATAAAATCGGTATTGTAGGGATCAATGGTACAGGTAAATCCACACTGCTTAAAATGGTGGCGGGAGAAGAAACGCCGGATGAAGGACAGATTACGACACAGAACGGACTTAAAATCGCCTATGTGCCGCAGAATCCGGTTTTTCGGGAGGGGGCTGATATTTGCTCTTATGTTTTCCCCCGGGGTGAGGCTGAAGGATGGCAGGCAGCATCGAATCTGATGGAACTTGGTATCACACAGTTCGACCAGAAGATCGAACATCTTTCCGGAGGACAGAAGCGGAGAGTCGTACTGGCAAAAACGCTGGCGGAGGATTTTGACGTGCTTCTTTTGGATGAGCCGACTAATCATCTGGACGAAGAGATGATTACATGGCTTGAGGAATACCTGAGATCTTTTCGCGGAACAGTTCTGATGGTGACACATGACCGTTATTTTCTCGATCGGGTGTGCAGCCGGATTCTGGAGATCAGTCATGGAAAGATGTACGGATATGATGCGGATTATTCCGGGTTTCTGGAACTTAAAGCAGCAAGAGAAGAGATGGAGCTTGCCTCCGAGCGGAAGAGGCGAAGTGTGCTCCGTATGGAACTGGAATGGGCAAAGCGAGGATGTCGCGCCAGAACGACAAAACAGAGGGCAAGGCTGGAACGTCTGGAAGCGCTGAAAAACGGAAAGTCTCCTGAACAGAATCAGACAGTCGAGATGGGATCTGTGGAGACAAGGATGGGAAAGAAGACCATTGAACTTCATCACATCAGCAAAAGATATGGGGAAAAGAAGATACTGGAGGACTTCAGTTACATCGCGCTTAAAAACCAGCGTATCGGCATTATCGGGCCTAATGGATGCGGAAAATCCACACTGCTTAAAATTATTGCCGGACTTGTGGAACCGGACGAAGGACATGTAGAAATAGGAGAAACTGTCAGGATTGGTTATTTTGCCCAGGAAGAGCAGCACATGGATGACAGTCAGCGCGTGATTGATTATGTGAAAGAGATTGCGGAGTATATTACAACGACCGACGGAAAGATCAGTGCGTCAGCGCTCCTTGAGAGATTTCTTTTTACGCCGGATATGCAGTACGCCCCCATAGGCAAACTGTCCGGCGGAGAGAAGCGCAGGCTGTATCTTCTGGGGGTTCTGGCAAAAAACGCCAATGTGCTCTTGTTTGACGAGGCGGGCAATAACCTGGATATTCCCACACTTACAATTCTTGAGGATTATCTGAATTCTTTTAACGGTATTGTGATCACGGTCTCCCATGACCGCTACTTTCTGGATAACATAGCAGACCGTATCTTTGAACTGGACGGAAACGGCCACGCAAAGCAGTATGAGGGCGGATACACCGATTATCTCAGGACAAAGAAAAAGGCAGAGACTCTTAGCAGAACTCAAGCTGAGCATCCTGAGACTAAGGAGAAAACAGTCAGGCCAAACGAAACTTCGGATAAGGGCAAACACTCGAAAGAATGGCGCCGGCACTCAAAGAAATTAAAATTTACTTACAAGGAACAGAAGGAATACGAGACAATCGATGAAGAACTTGCATTCTGGGAGGAGAAGATCTCCTGTATTGAGCGGCAGATTGAGGCAAACGCGACGAATTCCGTAAAGTTGAGAGAACTGATGGCCGAGCAGGAGGAGGCACAGGCGCATCTGGACGAAAAGACGGAACGCTGGGTATACCTCAATGATCTTGCCGAAAAAATAGCAGAGCAGGAACAGACATAGAAAAAATATATTCATTTGCTTGACAAAGCAAACTACACTTGGTAATATTATAAAAGATAAAAACAGATTGCGCTCTGTTTTTGGGACGGGAAGGAGAGAAGTTGATGAGAAGACAGGTATTTTCATTACTTGTAGACAATAATCCCGGAGTTTTAAGCCGGATCTCGGGGCTGTTCAGCCGCCGCGGATACAGCATTGACAGCATTACGGCGGGGATGACCGCGGATCCGAGGTTTACAAGGATCACCGTTGTGTCATCCGGAGACGAACTGATCCTCTCTCAGATCGAGAAACAGGTCAGAAAGCTGGAGGATGTTGTGGCGGTCAAAGTGCTGGGAGACGAAGAATCTGTGTGCCGAGAGCTGATCATGGTCAAACTTCGCGCAGATGCCGCACAGAGAGGAGAGATCATCTCAGTGGCTGATATTTTCAGGGCAAAGATCGTTGATGTGGAGGAGGACTCTCTGATTGTGGAGCTCACAGGAACCCAGAGTAAACTGGAAGCATTCCTGAATCTTCTGAAAGGATATGAGATACTGGAACTTGCGAGAACCGGTATCACGGGGCTTTCAAGGGGAAGTAAGGATGTAGCATATTTATAATTAATTATCATTTTAGGAGGAATGCAAAATGGCAGCAAAAATTTATTATCAGGAAGACTGCAATCTTTCTCTTCTCGAGGGGAAGACAATCGCAATTATCGGCTACGGAAGTCAGGGACATGCGCATGCGCTGAACCTGAAGGAATCCGGCTGCAACGTCATCATAGGTCTGTATGAGGGAAGCAGATCCTGGGAAAAAGCAAAGGCACAGGGATTTGAAGTGTATACCTCTGCTGAGGCGGTAAAGAAAGCTGATATTATTATGATCCTGATCAACGACGAGAAGCAGGCTGCGTTATATAAGAACGATATTGAGCCGAACCTTGAGGAAGGCAATATGCTGATGTTCGCACATGGATTTAATATCCACTTCGGACAGATCGTGCCTCCGAAATATGTTGATGTTACAATGATCGCTCCGAAAGCTCCGGGCCATACAGTAAGAAGTGAGTATCAGGCAGGAAAGGGAACTCCGTGTCTGGTAGCTGTCGAGCAGGACTATACGGGAAAAGCGCTTGATAAGGCGCTGGCATACGGACTTGCAATCGGCGGAGCAAGAGCAGGCATTCTTGAGACTACTTTCAGAACAGAGACAGAGACAGACCTCTTCGGAGAGCAGGCAGTTCTCTGCGGCGGTGTGTGCGCTCTGATGCAGGCAGGTTTTGAGACGCTGGTTGAGGCCGGATACGATCCGAGAAATGCATATTTTGAGTGTATTCATGAGATGAAACTGATCGTTGACCTGATCTATCAGTCGGGATTTGCCGGAATGAGATATTCGATCTCCAATACGGCAGAGTACGGCGATTACATAACAGGACCGAAGATTATCACTGAGGATACGAAGAAAGCGATGAAGAAGATCCTTTCCGATATTCAGGACGGTACCTTCGCAAAAGATTTCCTTCTTGATATGTCAGAGGCAGGCGGCCAGGCTCACTTCCGCGCGATGAGAAAACTGGCTTCCGAGCATCCGTCTGAGAAGATCGGAGAGGAGATCAGAAAGCTCTACAGCTGGAGTGACGAAGATAAACTTATCAATAACTAATTACTTGATCATACAATAGATAAGCGGCGAAACGCCCGGCATAGATCTGCCGGGCGTTTTGTCATATGGGAAGCGGTTGCCAGGGCTTCAGGCAAATTCGGACTTTAGCTCGTTGTCAAAAAAAGAGACATCCGCCTGACGGTGCGGATGTCTCCTGTATTTCATATATAATGATTAAGCAATGCTGTTTACAGCTTTTGACAGACGAGAGATCTTTCTGGAAACAGTTTTCTTGTGGTAAACACCCTTGCTTCCTGCTTTTGTAATCTCTACGATCGCTGCGTGAAGAGCAGCTTTGGCAGCCTCAGCATCTTTTGCGGTAATTGCCGTCTCAACCTTTTTAACAGCGGTTTTTACCTTAGATTTGATTGCTTTATTTCGTGCAGCCTTTGTCTCGTTTACTAAAATTCTTTTCTTAGCAGACTTAATGTTAGCCAATCTGTACACCTCCAAATATGCCATGTGATTTCAAATGTGAATAATCTATTCCAACAGATTCGGACACGGACGCTCCGCTGGAACATACTCATTCATTTTATGCTAACAATCAGAGGTTGTCAATACATATTTTGAGAAATACTGCAAAAAATGTGTAACATATCATAGAGTGAAGAAGCGAGGATGGATATGTTGAGAAATTACAGTGTGAGGACAGATCTTGCCCTGGAGGAGAAAGAAAGATTTGAGTCGGACGACGTCGAGATTCAGGGAGTGGTGCTGGAGGAAGACTATGATGAAGAGCAGGAGATCCGGGTTACAAGAGTTGAGATCAAGACGGAAAACGGGGCAAAAGCGATGGGAAAACCGGTGGGAACTTACCTTACTTTGGAAACTCCGAATCTTGCGATACCGGATGAGGAGACCCACATGAATATTGCGGAAAGACTATGTGGCTATATAAGGGAATTGATTGAAAAAAACAACAGGGATGGAAAAAAAGATCTCTCCATTCTGGTGGTGGGACTGGGGAACAGAGATGTCACCCCGGATGCTCTTGGTCCGTGTGTGGCGGATCATCTCTCTGTAACCAGGCATATTGTAAAAGAATACGGAAAATATGCGATGGGGATGGATCATGCGAATATGATCAGTGCCGTGGTTCCGGGTGTGATGGGACAGACCGGGATGGAGAGTACGGAGATCGTAAGGGGAATTGTCCGGGAGACAAGTCCTGACATTATAATTGCTGTGGACGCCCTTGCCGCACGCAACAGCAGACGTCTGAACCGGACAGTGCAGATCGCTGACACAGGGATACATCCGGGTTCCGGAATCGGGAACCGGAGGATGGGACTGACAAAGGAAGCTTTGGGAGTTCCGGTAATCGGTATCGGCGTGCCCACGGTAGTGGACGCGGCAACTATCGTAAATGATACGATGGAAAACCTTATTGTATCTCTGGAAAATTCGGAGTCATTTAACGGAGTGGGAAAAGTTCTCAGAACTTATAATGCAGGAGAAAAATACGAATTTGTCAGAGAACTGATCGCGCCTCATTTAAACGGAATGTTCGTGACGCCGAAAGATGTGGATGAGATGGTACACCAGATCAGTCATACGATTTCCGAGGCCATCAATATGCTTCTGGATCACGCATAACATATCCGGCATATGCATAGAATTGCAGGAGAAAGTCAGAAGGAAGGTGCCGCCGGGAATGAAGCGAATTATGGGAGCCGATTTGAAACAGACAGCAACAGCAGCAACAGCCATACTCCTGACTGTCTGTATTCTGCTGGCAGCGGCGGATGAGATCCGGGGGGACTGGCAATATGCTCTTCAGAAAAAGATATATGCAAGCTCTGAAGAGATGTACATGCCGGTATTTACCTGGACAAACAGAGAGCCATCCTCCGGGATCGGGACGTGGCTCAGAGAGAAAGCTCTGGCGTGGATTCCTCTTGTAAGCTATGCTGAAGACCATGCTGATCAGGATATGTCGCTGGAAGATGAAGAAACGCTGGCCAGGATACTGGAAGCGCAGGCGACTGACGAAAATATGGTTGACGAAAACGGAAACCTGATCGGCGAGCCGGACGCGTCTGAAATAAAGTCGGATGAGTCAGTTCAGCCTGCGGATACTTCGATTGAAAAGCTGAGAGATTTTGAATATCTGTTAAGTAATTTCTATACGGTTGACAGCTCAACTATGATCGGTGCGGATCAGTTAAATGCCGATGATCTGCTGGCTCGAAGCATGAAGATAGACACATCTTCAGAAGGGCCTAAAGTGCTGATTTATCACACCCACTCCCAGGAGGAGTTCGCGGACTCTTCCCCTGGAGATCCCTCTACCAGCATTGTGGGGGTAGGGGATTATCTGACCCGGCTTTTAAATGAAAGAGGAATTGAGACGCTCCATGATACAGGAGTGTACGATATTATAAATGGAAAACTGGATCGAAGCAACGCTTATGAGTATGCCGGAGAAGCGGTCAGCAGGATACTGGAAGAGAATCCGACTATCGAAGTGCTGATTGATCTTCACCGTGACGGCGTGGCAGAAGGTACTCATCTGGTAACGGAAGTCAACGGGAAGCCAACAGCCAAAATTATGTTTTTTAACGGATTGAGCAGATCAAGGACAAACGGGAATATTGACTATCTCGCCAATCCGTACATACAGGATAACCTTGCGTTTTCTCTTCAGATGCAGCTAGACGCGGAAGAGAAATATCCGGGCTTTACCCGGCACATTTATCTGAGAGCATATCGCTACAATATGCATCTGATGCCCAAATCTCTTCTTGTGGAGGCGGGAGCCCAGACCAATACTGTAGAAGAAATGATGAACGCAATGGAGGTGCTCTCCGATATGCTGTATGATGTACTTGTCGGACAGTAGAACACAATACCCGCCACTTTTTATATTGAAAACCACAAGAACTGGTGGTATAGTATGTAATGGATTGGCCTGCTCAATTGCGGGACAGGCAGAACGACAGAAGGAGAATATAAATGGCAGGGAAGAATACATACGATGCTGGCAGCATCACAGTGCTCGAGGGACTGGAAGCTGTCAGAAAGCGTCCGGGAATGTACATCGGAAGTGTCTCGACAAAGGGACTGAATCATCTGATCTATGAAATTGTGGATAATGCGGTAGATGAGCATCTGGCAGGATATTGTTCCGAGATTCATGTGACACTGGAAAAGGATGGCTCGGCGACAGTGGAGGACAATGGGCGCGGTGTTCCGGTTGAGATGCATGAAAAGGGCATGTCCGCGGCAAGACTTGTCTTTACGACCCTTCACGCGGGAGGCAAGTTTGACGATTCCGCCTATAAGACAAGCGGTGGACTTCACGGAGTGGGATCATCTGTCGTAAACGCGCTCTCCGCATATATGGATGTAAAGATCAGCCGTGACGGCTATATTCACCATGACCGGTATGAGAGAGGCGTACCCGTGGTGGATCTTGAGGAAGGGCTCCTGCCAAAAACCGGAAAAACGAAAAAAACAGGAACAACAATCAATTTCCTCCCGGATGATACGATCTTTGAGAAAACAAAGTTCCGGGCGGAAGAAGTAAAGAGCAGGCTTCATGAGACGGCATACCTAAATCCGGATCTTAAAATTGTCTTTGAGGATCTGCGCATGGAAGCGCCGGAACATATCGAGTACCATGAGCCGGACGGAATCCTTGGATTTATCAGAGACTTAAATAAGAAGAAAGAAACTCTTCACGACCCGGTTTATTTCAAAGGGGAGTCGGATGGCATCGAGGTAGAGGCTGCGCTTCAGTATGTTAATGAATTCCATGAAAATGTCCTCGGTTTCTGCAACAATATATATAACGCGGAGGGCGGCACTCATCTGACCGGATTTAAAACGACATTTACGACAGTTATGAATCAGTATGCCAGGGAACTTGGGATACTGAAAGAGAAAGACGCGAATTTTACCGGGGCGGATATTCGGAACGGCATGACGGCGATTATTTCCATCAAGCACCCGGATCCGAGATTTGAAGGACAGACAAAGACAAAGCTGGACAATCCGGATGCCGCGAAAGCAGTGAGCAAAGTTGCCAGCGACGAGATCGTCCGCTACTTTGACAGAAATCTGGACACGCTCAAAACAGTGCTCTCCAGCGCTGAGAAGGCAGCGAAAATCAGAAAAACGGAAGAAAAAGCAAAAACCAACCTTCTGACAAAGCAGAAATACTCTTTTGACAGCAACGGGAAACTGGCAAACTGTGAAAGCCGTGATCCGAAAAAGTGTGAAATATTTATTGTAGAGGGAGACTCGGCAGGCGGTTCCGCGAAGACTGCCAGAGACAGGAACTATCAGGCGATCCTTCCGATCCGGGGAAAGATCTTAAATGTGGAGAAGGCAAGCATAGACAAGATTCTTGCCAATGCGGAGATCAAGACGATGATCAATGCTTTCGGCTGCGGCTTTTCGGAAGGATATGGGAACGATTTCGATATTACGAAGCTGCGTTATGATAAGATTATCATTATGGCTGATGCAGATGTGGACGGAGCTCACATTTCCACGCTGCTTCTGACACTGTTTTACCGGTTCATGCCGGAACTGATCTATGAGGGACATGTATATATCGCTATGCCTCCGCTTTATAAGGCGATGCCGAAGACGGGGGAGGAGGAGTATCTCTACGATGACAAGGCGCTGGAGAAATACCGGAAGACGCACACCGGTTCCTTTACGCTCCAGAGATATAAAGGTCTGGGAGAGATGGATGCCGAACAGCTGTGGGAGACCACATTAGACCCCGAGAGACGGCTGTTAAAACTGGTGGAGATCGAGGATGCCAGAATGGCTTCCAGCGTAACAGAGATGCTGATGGGAACAGAAGTGCCGCCGAGACGTGCGTTTATTTACGAGAATGCTACAGAAGCGGAGCTGGATGTCTAAAAGGATGAAGGAGTGGAAAGATGAACAGTGAAACACAGATCATAAGAACAGAGTACTCGGATCTTATGAAGAAATCGTATATTGATTACGCGATGAGCGTTATCATATCCCGTGCTCTGCCGGATGTGCGCGACGGACTCAAGCCGGTACAGAGACGTACTCTCTACGATATGTATGAGCTGGGGATACGATACGACAGACCTTATCGTAAGTGCGCCCGTATTGTGGGAGATACTATGGGTAAATATCATCCTCACGGTGACAGCTCCATTTATGAGGCCCTTGTCGTTATGGCCCAGGATTTTAAGAAAGGGCAGATTCTCGTGGATGGTCACGGGAATTTCGGCTCAATCGAGGGGGATGGAGCCGCGGCCATGCGTTATACAGAGGCCAGACTTACGAAGTTCACCCAGGAAGTATGCCTGGCTGATCTGGATAAAAATGTGATAGATTTCGGCCCGAATTTCGATGAGACAGAAAAGGAGCCTCTTGTGCTTCCAATGCGGGTGCCAAATCTTCTAATAAACGGAGCGGAGGGGATCGCCGTAGGTATGGCGACAAACATTCCGCCCCACAACCTTGCCGAAGTGATCGACGCTGTGAAGGCCTACATGAAAAATGATGAGATCAGCACGAAACAACTTATGAAATATATTAAAGGGCCTGATTTTCCGACCGGGGGGATTGTGGTTAATAAAGATGCCCTGCCTGATATTTATGAGACCGGACAAGGTAAGATCAAGATCCGGGGCAAGGTGGAAGTAGAGGAACTCAAAGGCGGTAAAAAGCAGCTTGTTATCAGCGAGATTCCATATACGATGATCGGCACGGGAATCAGCAAGTTTCTCAATGATGTGGCCTCTCTGGTGGAGACGAAAAAGACAACGGACATCGTTGATATTTCCAACCAGTCATCCAAAGAAGGAATCCGTATTGTGCTGGAGCTCAAAAGAGGAGCTGATGCTGAGAACTTAAAGAATATGCTCTATAAGAAAACCCGTCTCGAGGATACTTTCGGCGTCAATATGCTTGCCGTGGCGGATGGAAGACCTGAGACGCTGGGGCTTAAAAAGATTATCGAACATCATGTTGACTTTCAGTTCGAGCTGGCGACAAGAAAATACCAGACTCTTCTTGGGAAAGAGCGGGAGAAGAGCGAGGTTCAGGAAGGACTCATAAAAGCGTGCGATGTGATCGACCTGATTATCGAAATCCTGCGGGGGAGCAAGTCGGTAAAAGACGCGAAGGCCTGTCTTGTAAACGGTGTTACGGATAATATCAGCTTCAAATCCGGTATTTCAAAAAAAATGGCGGCTCTGCTTCGATTCACAGAGCGCCAGGCCACGGCGATCCTGGAAATGCGTCTGTATCGTCTGATCGGCCTTGAGATTGAAGCGCTCAGGGCAGAGCATGAACAGACGGTGAAAAACATCGCGAGATACGAGGATATTCTCAATAACTATGACTCGATGGCGGCGGTGATTATAGAGGAACTGGACTCCTACAAGAAAGAATACGGGAGAAAACGCCGCACTGTGATAGAGAATGCCGAAGAGGCTGTTTTTGAGGAGAAGAAGATCGAGGAGCAGGAAGTTGTCTTCCTTATGGATCGGTTCGGATATGCGAAGACGGTAGATCTCTCCGTCTATGAGAGGAACAGAGAGGCTGCTGACAGCGAGAACAAATATATAGTGCCCTGTATGAATACAGGCAGATTGTGTATCTTTACCGATACAGGCAAGATGCATCAGGTGAAAGTGCTGGATGTGCCCTATGGAAAATTCAGAGACAAGGGAACGCCCCTTGATAATGTCAGCAATTATTCTACCAGCGAAGAACAGATCGTCATGGTCTGCGACGCCGAACAGATGCGTTTCGCGCATTTGCTCTTTGCAACGGCAAAAGGGATGGTGAAAAAGGTAGAGGGAACGGAATTCCAGGTGACGAAACGGACGATCAGCGCGACGAAACTACAGGAGGAAGACTCGGTAATCGCAGTGAAAGTGATTACGGACAACCAGAATGTGGTGCTTCAGACAAAGAACGGGTATTTCTTAAGATTTCCGGCGCCGGAGATCCCGGAGAAGAAAAAGGCGGCCATAGGCGTTCGCGGGATCCGTCTTCATAAGAATGATGAGCTGGAACAGGTCTATCTCTTCGAGGAGGGCGTAGAGACAAAGGCCCGGTATAATGATAAAGAGGTCACGCTGAACCGGTTCAAACAGGCAAAACGCGACGGAGCCGGCAACAAGTATCGAGGATGACAATTTATAAAATGTTCTTGCATTATGAGGAAATAGGTGGTATACTAGCCAATAGTTACATAAGGAACCCGGCAGAAGAGTGAACGAAAGTTCACTCTTCTTTGTTGGTAAGGAGGAAACACAGCATGTCCAGAAGAGAGGAATATGAACAAACGACAGAGGCTCTTATAGAGCCGGTTGTCTCGGAACTAGGCTTTGAGCTGGTTGATGTGGAATACGTCAAGGAAGGCGGCACATGGTATCTGAGAGCTTACATTGATAAACCTGGAGGGATTACAGTGGATGACTGCGAGGCGGTCAGCAGAAAATTCTCAGATATTTTGGATGAAAAAGATTACATCGAAGATACTTATGTCTTCGAGGTGAGTTCGCCCGGACTTGGGAGACCGCTTAAAAAAGAAAAGGATTTTGCGAGAAGCATTGGCGAGGAAGTCGAAATACGCACTTACAAAGCGATCGACAGACAGAAAGAATTTGTCGGAGTTCTGAAAGATTATGACGACAGGACAGTTACGATTGTTTATGAAGATGACACAGAACAGACATTTGAGCGCTCTGACATCGCGCTGATCCGTCTGGCTTTGGATTTTTAATTATTTAGGAGGAAGTAGGAATGAACACAGAGTTAATGGAAGCATTGACAATTCTTGAGAAAGAGAAAAACATCAGCAGAGATGTCATGATGGATGCAATCGAAAATTCGCTGATGAGCGCATGCAAAAATCATTTTGGAACTGCGGAGAACATTAAGGTGATCATGGATCGCGAGACATGCGATTATGCGGTGTATGCCGAGAAAAAAGTCGTGGAGGAAGTGGATGACCCGGCTGTGGAAATCAGTCTGGAGGAGGCTGAGAAGCTTGACTCGGCACTGCAGGTCGGCGATGTGGCGCAGATTCCCGTACAGTCCAAAGAGTTCGGCCGTATAGCAACTCAGAACGCGAAGAACCTGATCCTCCAGAAGATCCGTGAAGAGGAGCGAAAAGTCGTATTTGATCAGTATTTTGAGAAAGAGAAGGATATTGTAACGGGGATTGTTCAGCGTTATGTAGGAAAAAATATCAGCATCAATCTCGGAAGAGCGGACGCCATGCTGACTGAGAATGAGCAGGTGAAGGGCGAAGTGTTCAGACCGACAGAGCGCATCAAGCTTTATGTAGTGGAAGTCAAGAATACTCCCAGAGGGCCGAAAATCCTGGTGTCACGGACGCATCCGGAACTAGTAAAACGTCTTTTCGAGGCTGAAGTCTCCGAAGTACGGGACGGTACTGTGGAGATCAAGAGCATCGCCCGCGAGGCGGGTTCCCGTACAAAGATGGCCGTATGGTCCAATGATCCGAACGTAGATCCGGTAGGCGCCTGTGTCGGAATGAACGGGGCCAGAGTCAACGCGGTGGTTCAGGAGCTCAGAGGCGAGAAGATCGACATCATCAACTGGGATGAGAACCCGGCGCTTCTGATTGAGAATGCCTTGAGTCCGGCAAAAGTGATCTCAGTTATGGCGGATCCGGAGGAGAAAGTGGCGAATGTGATTGTACCTGATTACCAGCTTTCTCTTGCGATCGGAAAAGAGGGGCAGAATGCACGTCTGGCTGCAAGGCTTACGGGGTATAAGATCGATATTAAGAGTGAGACTCAGGCGATTGAAGCAGGTGACCTTCCGGAAAATTACATGGAGCAGATGGGGCTCATGGGTGAAGAAGGCTATACCGGCGATTACGAAGATGAATATGATGAAGGCGCATATGACGACTATGATGAAAACTATGGTGAATCCTATGAAGAATATGACTCAGAGGATGGAGCGGAGAATATCGAATTCGTCGAGACGGATGAGGAATAAGAGATAATATCTGAAGGAGTGGGTTATTTGGCAGTTAAGAAAAAGATCCCTATGAGAAAATGCGTGGGATGCGCTGAGATGAAACCAAAAAAAGAGCTGATGCGTATACTGAAAACGGAAAACGGAGAGTTTCTTGTGGATGCGGACGGGAAGAAAAACGGACGCGGCGCGTATATCTGCAGATCTGTGGAATGCTTTCGCAAGGCGGTCAGATCGAAGGGACTGGAACGGTCGTTTAAGCAGGAAATACCGCAGGAAGTATATGACAGACTGGAAAAGGAGATGGGCGATATTGAGGAAAAAGGATAAAGTTCTGTCTCTGATCGGACTGGCGATGAAGGCCGGCAGATGCACAAGCGGAGAGACCATGACGGAGAGCGAGACTAAATCAGGGCGCGCAAGGCTTGTAATTGTGGCATCTGACGCATCGGATAATACAAAGAAAAAATTTCGGGATATGTGTAAATTTTACAGAGTTCCAATTTATATTTACGGAGATAAAGATACCTTAGGGCATGCAATGGGAAAGGAATTCCGTGCATCTCTGGCGATATTGGACGAAGGATTTGCAGACGGGATTCAAAAAGAGCTTAATAATCGAGAGGATATTGCATAAAGGAGGTAGTTAATATGACAAAAATGAGGGTACATGAACTGGCGAAAGAGCTGGGGATTGAGAATAAAGCGCTCGTGGAGATGCTTCAGAAGAAAAATGTGGAGATCAAAAACCATATGAGTACAGTTGAGGACAACGTGGCTGATGAGATTCGCAGGGAAATTTCTTCAAAGAGCACCGATCAGTCGGATCATACAGCAGATAAGCCGGCGGAGAATGTGGAAGGCAAAGACGGAGCGTCTGCTCCGAAAAAGAAAAATCTGGCATTCGTAATCCGCCCGCAGAATTCAAAGAACAGCAGCCGCATTCAGGGGAACAGACCGCAGCAGCGCCAGCCCCGCCCGGCACACGGTGTACGCCCGACGGGAGAGCGTTCTGTGCAGGGGACGCGTCCGGCAGGAGAACGTCCTATGCACTCCGGCCGTCCTGCCGGTGAGGGCAGACCGGTTTCGGAAGTGAAGTCATCCGAGGGGCGCCCGACACGCCAGCCTAAGCAGCAGGTTCGCCCGGCTGCCGAAAATAGGGCTGGTGAGAACAGACCGGCTCCGGAAGGAAGAAATGCCGCGGAACGTCCGGCCAGAGGAACTCGTCCATTGACGGAGGGGAGAAGCGGATCTGACCGGGGAGCCCGTCCGGACAGAGGGCAGGCAGGAGAACGTCCTGTGCGCACGGAGAGACAGGGCGGCGCAGACCGCGCCGGACGCTCTGAGAGATCTCAGGGCAGCCGTACCTTTGGAAGCGGTAAGCCGTCACGCCCTGAGAGAGGCGTAAGAGACCAGCGTTCCGTCGGACCGGGGATCAGAAGCGAACGAAGAGACACTCGCAGAGATGATGTGAGCTCGCCTATTATAGAGCAGCAGAAGAGCCAGAGAAATAAGGCGAAAGATAAAGAAAGAGACAATAAGAAAAAAGAGTACAGAGACGAAGCCTTTGAAGGAAAAGGAAAGAAAGGCAGAAAGCAGAAGCAGGTGGCGGAGGCTAAGAAGCCGCAGCAGAAGCAGGAGGAGAAAAAGGAAGAGAAGATCAAACAGATCGTACTTCCCGAGGTACTCACAATAAAAGAGCTGGCAGATAAGATGAAGATAGTTCCATCTGTCATTGTTAAGAAACTCTTCCTTCAGGGAAAAGTGGTAACAGTAAATCAGGAGATTGATTACGAGACGGCGGAAGAGATCGCTCTTGATTTTGATGTGCTCTGTGAGAAGGAAGAAGTTGTGGATGTGATAGAAGAACTTCTGAAAGAGGATGAAGAGGATACAAGCCAGATGGTGAAACGTCCTCCGGTTGTCTGCGTTATGGGACACGTTGACCACGGAAAGACTTCTCTTCTCGATGCGATCCGCCACACGAATGTGACAGACCGTGAGGCTGGCGGTATTACGCAGCATATCGGAGCATATGTGGTGGAAATCAACGGTGAGAAGATCACATTCCTTGACACACCGGGGCACGAAGCGTTTACAGCTATGCGTATGCGCGGGGCGAGCTCCACAGATATAGCGATCCTTGTTGTCGCCGCAGATGACGGTGTAATGCCCCAGACAGTGGAGGCGATCAACCACGCGAAAGCGGCAGGCGTGGAGATCATTGTCGCTATCAACAAGATAGATAAACCAGGCGCCAATATTGAGAGGGTAAAACAGGAGCTGACAGAGTATGAACTGATTCCCGAGGACTGGGGCGGAAGCACAATATTTGTTCCTGTATCAGCTCACACAAAAGAAGGTATTCCGGAACTGCTTGAGATGATCCTTCTCACAGCAGAGGTGATGGAACTTAAAGCGAATCCGAACCGCGCGGCAAGGGGGCTGGTGATCGAGGCAGAGCTTGATAAAGGAAAAGGATCTGTAGCCACAGTTCTTGTCCAGAAAGGTACCCTTCATGTGGGGGACACGATCGCGGCGGGAAGCGCCCACGGACGTGTTCGTGCAATGATGGATGACCGGGGAAGACGCGTCAAAGAAGCAGGGCCTTCACAGCCGGTAGAAATTCTCGGTCTCAATGAAGTTCCGAACGCGGGAGAGGTGTTTGTCGGATGTGATTCGGAGAAAGAGGCGAGAAGCTTTGCTGAGACATTTATCGCTCAGAACAAAGTAAAGCTGCTGGAAGAGACAAAATCAAGGATGTCGCTTGACGATCTGTTTACGCAGATTCAGGAAGGAAATCTCAAAGAGCTTGACATCGTAGTAAAGGCAGACGTACAGGGATCTGTAGAGGCGTTGAAACAGAGCCTTCTGAAACTGTCCAATGAGGAAGTGGTGATCAAGGTGATCCACGGAGGTGTTGGTGCGATTAACGAGTCTGACGTGATTCTGGCGTCAGCATCGAACGCGATTATTATCGGATTTAACGTGCGCCCGGATGCCACGGCAAAGGATATTGCCGAGCGCGAAGGTGTGGATATCAGGCTGTACAGGGTGATCTACAGTGCAATTGAAGACGTTGAGGCTGCCATGAAAGGGCTGCTTGATCCTGTATTTGAGGAAAAAGTGCTCGGTCATGCTGAAGTTCGTCAGACATTCAAAGCTTCCGGTGTTGGAACGATCGCGGGAGCCTATGTTCAGGACGGTATTTTCGAAAGAAACTGTTCGGTTCGTCTTACCCGCGACGGCATTGTGATATTCGATGGCCCGCTGGCTTCTCTGAAGCGTTTCAAGGACGATGTGAAAGAAGTCCGGGCAGGCTATGAATGTGGTTTTGTCTTTGAAAACTATAATGACATTAAAGAAGGAGACCTGGTCGAGGCCTATAAAATGGTTGAGATCGAGCGAAAATAGTTTATAATAAAAAAGGAGCGGCAATGAGAAAAAACAGTATCAAAAACACGCGAATAAATGCTGAAGTCCAGAGAGAATTGAGCAATATTCTGCGAAGCGGCATCAAAGATCCGAGAGTTGCGCCGATGACTTCTGTGGTAGCTGTAGAAGTTGCTCCGGATTTAAAAACATGTAAGGCGTATATCAGTGTACTCGGTGACGAGAAGACCCGGCAGGATACGGTCAGAGGGCTGCAGAGCGCGGAAGGGTACATCCGCAGAGAACTCGCCCGTACGATCAATATGCGAAACACTCCGGAGATCAGATTTATTGTGGATCAGTCCATCGAATATGGAGTGAATATCAGTAAGAAGATAGACGAAGTAACCAGAAATCTGCACAATGGAGCTGAGGACTAACATGAAGATTGTATTAGATGACATCATGAGAGAGAAACACAAAGTTGCTCTGGGCGGGCATGTCCGCCCGGACGGCGACTGTGTCGGATCATGCATGGGTCTGTATCTCTATCTGAAAGAGCAGTATCCCGAGGTGGAGACAGATCTCTATCTGGAGGAAGTGCCGGAGGCCTTTGACATTATAGAGGCTACAGATGAGGTGAAAACACAGATCAATGAGAGTGACGTGTATGATCTTTTTATCTGCCTTGACTGCGGGGACGCGCAGCGTCTGGGCTTTTCGCGGCCTCTGTTTGAGCGTGCCGGGGAGACGTTTTGTATTGACCATCATATCAGTAACGATGCGTTTGCCGATCACAATTATATCGTGCCGGACGCCAGTTCTACTTCAGAACTTGTGTTTACACTTCTCGACGCGGGAAAGATCAGCAGGTCAGCAGCCGAGGCGCTGTACATGGGAATTGCCCATGATACGGGAGTATTCCAGTATTCCTGCACTTCTCCGGAGACAATGGAAATTGCGGCGGAGCTGATGCGAAAAGGAATCGACAGTAACCGGATCATAGAGAAGACGTATTATGAGAAAACCTACATACAGAATCAGATCCTTGGGCGCGCGCTTCTCGAGAGCATGCTCATTATGGATAAGAAGTGTATTGTGTCAGTGATCCGCAAACATTCCATGGAGTTTTTCCAGGCGAAACCCTCGGATCTGGAAGGGATTGTCAGCCAGCTTCGCCAGACGAAAGGAGTGGAGGTCGCGATTTTCCTTCATGAGATCGCGCCGCAGAAGTTCAAGGTGAGCCTGCGCTCCAAAGAACAAATCGATGTAAGCGAGATCGCTCAGTACTATGGGGGCGGCGGCCATGTGCGCGCCGCAGGCGTCATCATGGAAGGATCAAGCCATGATGTGATCAACAATATTACTGCCCGTATTGCGCTTCAGATGAAACCGGAATCAGAACAGGATGTACCATCATGATAAATGGGATCTTGAATATTTATAAAGAAAAGGGATATACTTCCCATGATGTAGTGGCCCGTCTGCGCGGCATTGTGGGCCAGAGAAAAATTGGCCACACGGGCACCCTTGATCCGGAAGCGGAAGGGGTGCTTCCTGTCTGTCTCGGGCGCGCCACAAAAGTGTGTGATATGCTGACGGACAGAGATAAAACTTATCGGACGGTTCTGCTTCTGGGTAAAAGGACAGATACGCAGGACGCGACGGGGGAGGTACTCTCCGTGTCCGATACAGGTGCCCTCACACCGGAGAAGACGACTGCTTGCGTGAAAGAATTTATCGGTGAGTATGATCAGGTGCCGCCCATGTACTCGGCTCTGAAAGTGGGAGGGAAAAAACTTTACGAACTTGCCCGCGAGGGAAAGACTGTAGAGCGGAAAAGCAGAAAAGTGATGATTCATGATATTCAGATCATTTCGGTCTCCCTTCCCCGCGTGGAAATGGAAGTATCCTGCTCAAAGGGTACCTATATCCGCACGCTGTGCCACGACATCGGGGAGAAACTTGGAGTGGGAGGCTGTATGGAGCGGCTCCTGCGCACAAAGGCCGGCTCCTTTGCCCTGACAGAAAGCCTGAAGCTTGACGAAGTGGAAAAAGCGGCGCGAGAGGGAAAGCTTGATGAAATTCTGATTCCTCTTGACAGAGTGTTCGGGCATCTGGATCAGATCACGATAAAGGACGCGTACAAAGCGCTTGGCTATAACGGGAATCCACTGGAATTAAGGCAGATTGAAAAGATTCCCGCCGGTTGCGGGAAGAATGTCCGGTACCGGGTATATGACAGAGAAGAGCATTTTATCGGAATATACCGCTGTGACGGAAGAAAATTTTGTCTTGAGAAAATGTTTTTTGATCCGGACCTGATGTCGTGAAGTTAGAGGATGTGGAAGACAAATATGAGATATATTACAGGAATAGAAGACTACGACGGACAAAAGAATACTTCTGTCACCCTTGGGAAGTTCGATGGTCTGCACAGGGGACACCAGAAACTGATCGATAAGATTTGCTCTTATGCGTCTGCTGGTTGTGAGACGATTGTGTGTGCTTTCGATATGCACAGGGAATCTCTGATGACAAATCGAGAGAGAAGAGAGCGTCTTGAGGGGAAAGTGGACTGGCTCATTGAATGTCCGTTTACAGATAACCTGCGGGAAATGGAGGCCGAAGACTTCATCAGGGATATTTTACGGGACGTCTTTCACGCGTCGCACATTGTAGTGGGTGCGGACTTTACTTTTGGCCGGGGCAGGCGGGGGAACGTTCAGACGCTCCGGGATTATGCTGATCAATACGGATATACTGTTGACGTGATTGAGAAGGAGCGTTACCGGGGAACCGTGATCAGCAGTACTTATATTAAAGACGCGCTGGCACAGGGAGATGTGAAGCTGGCCGAAAAGCTGCTTGGGTATCCGTATGAGATGACGGGGATCGTACAGCACGGCAAACAGCTGGGACGCACACTGGGATTTCCGACAATGAATATTGAACCGGATGAGTGCAAGATTCTTCCCCGGTTTGGGGTTTATGCCTGCCGGGTAAAGATCGATGGCAGATGGTACGGCGCGGTGGGAAATGCCGGTATCAAACCGACGGTGACAGATGAGAGACGCCGCCTGCTTGAAGTGTATGTCTACGGATATGAAGGGAATGCATACGGAAAAGAGATCACGGCTCAGTTCTGTGATTTTGAGCGCCCTGAGATGAAGTTCGGCTCTCTGGAGGAACTAAAAGAGCATGTCAGCAAAGATATGGCATACGGGGAAAAGTTCTTTAAAGAGCACGGGTCATTTCAGTAAAAATATCTTTACATCCTTATTGTGGTATGCTATACTATGCGAGGTTAAAGATTCAGCCGATGTTCGGTAATCGGATCACTCCGACCATTACTTAATGTCAGGCGGTAGATTCAAAGTATGAAGGAGGAAGCGAATATGATCGCAAAGGAAAAGAAACAGGCAATTATTAAAGAGTATGGAAGAAGCGAGGGAGACACAGGATCTCCGGAGGTGCAGGTTGCAATCCTGACAGCCAGAATTAATGAGCTGACAGACCACTTCAAGGCAAATCCGAAAGATCATCATTCAAGAAGAGGCCTTCTTAAGATGGTTGGACAGAGAAGAGGACTTCTTGCATATTTGAAGAAGATCGATATCGAGAGATACCGTTCACTGATCGAGAGACTTGGACTGAGAAAATAGTCAGAGATTCAGAAAAGACACAGACGGGGCAGAGTATTCTGCCCCGTTTTTATTGCTTAATAGTACATGCTGTGGTATAATATTTAAGATTGCGGACAGCTTTAAGTACCCGAGACCACTGAAAAGCGCATTACCCGGTCTGCTAATGCATTTTTCAGTAGTTTCGGAGACAACTGTCCACAGAAAAAATCAGAAAACAAAAGGAGAATACGATGTACAAAAAGTATGAAATGGAACTCGCGGGGAGGACGCTGCGAGTGGATGTGGACAGAGTTGCCAAACAGGCCAATGGCGCAGTGCTGATGCACTACGGTGACACAACGGTGCTCTGCACGGCAACCGCTTCAGAGAAACCAAGAGACGGGATTGACTTTTTTCCTTTGAGCGTAGAATACAACGAGAGAATGTATTCTGTGGGAAAGATACCGGGAGGATTCAACAAAAGAGAAGGGAAGGCATCTGAGAATGCGATCCTGACAGACCGTGTGATTGACCGTCCGATGCGTCCGCTCTTTCCCAAGGATTATCGGAACGATGTAACTCTTGAAAATCTGGTCATGTCCGTAGATCAGGACTGCAGTCCGGAACTGACAGCGATGCTCGGAGCTTCCCTTGCGACAAGCATCTCTGACATTCCCTTTGACGGTCCGATCTCAACAACACAGGTGGGGCTTGTCGACGGAGCGTTTGTCTTCAACCCAACCGCTGACCAGAGGGAAATCTCGGAGCTGGCTCTTACAGTCGCTTCCACAAAGGAGAAAGTGATTATGATCGAGGCCGGAGCTAATGAAGTTCCGGAAGATAAGATGATTGAAGCGATCTTTGCAGCTCATGATCTGAACCAGGAAGTGATCGCGTTCTTTGATAAAATTGTGGCAGAGTGCGGAAAACAAAAACACGAGTATGAAAGCTTTGAAGTTCCCCAGGAACTCTTTGGCGCGATCAGGGAAATCGTTCCGCCTCAGGAGATGGAGCAGGCAGTATTTACGGACGACAAGCAGACAAGAGAAGAAAATATCCGCGTGATCACAGACCGGCTTGAGGACGCCTTTGCGGAAAATGAAGAGTGGCTTGCTATTCTCGGCGAGGCAGTATATCAGTATCAAAAGAAGACGGTCAGAAAGATGATACTCAAGGATCACAAGCGCCCGGACGGACGTGCCATCGATGAGATTCGCCCTCTTGTAGCTGAGGTGGATCTGATTCCGAGAGTACATGGTTCGGCTATGTTTACAAGAGGTCAGACCCAGATCTGCACCGTGACAACTTTAGCACCGCTTTCTGAGGCGCAGCGTCTGGACGGCTTGGATGAGCAGGAGACGTCAAAAAGATATATGCACCATTATAACTTCCCGTCTTACTCTGTCGGGGAAACAAGACCGTCCAGAGGACCGGGACGCCGCGAGATCGGACACGGCGCGCTTGCCGAGAGAGCTCTTCTTCCGGTACTGCCGGACGAGGCGGACTTCCCTTACGCGATCCGCACTGTATCTGAGACATTTGAATCCAACGGATCTACTTCCCAGGCAAGTGTCTGCGCATCCAGTATGTCGCTTATGACAGCCGGCGTGCCGATTAAGGCCGCGGTTGCCGGAATTTCAGCCGGTCTTGTGACAGGAGAGAGCGATGACGACTATCTGGTGCTGACAGATATTCAGGGTCTGGAAGATTTCTTCGGCGATATGGACTTTAAAGTTGCCGGAACACATAACGGTATTACGGCAATCCAGATGGATATTAAGATTCACGGGCTGACAAGGCCGATCATTGAGCAGGCGATTGCGGCGACCAAAAAAGCGAGAACTTATATTATCGACGAAGTAATGAACAAAGCGATTGCAGAGCCCCGGCCGGAAGTCGGACCGTATGCGCCGAAGATTATTCAGATGCAGATCGATCCGCAGAAGATTGGAGATGTTGTGGGCCAGAGAGGCAAGACGATCAATTCAATTATCGAGCAGACCGGGGTGAAGATTGACATCGATGATGACGGCGCGGTATCCATCTGCGGAACAGAGAAAGAAGGCATGGACAGGGCCGCCAAGCTGATCCATACGATTGTAACAGACTTTGAGGCCGGTCAGGTATTTGAAGGAAAAGTCGTAAGTATCAAGGAGTTTGGAGCATTCCTCGAGTTCGCGCCGGGCAAAGAAGGTCTGGTTCATATTTCCAAGATTGCAAAACAGAGAGTGAATAAAGTTGAGGATATTCTGGCTCTTGGAGATGTGGTCAAGGCGGTATGCCTCGGAAAAGATAAAATGGGAAGATTCAGCTTCAGCATAAGAGACGTGGCAGAATAAACAGTGATATATACAGCGCAGCGGTTATTAACTGCTGCGCTGTATTTGGATGTGATAATACAATAAAACAAAAACGTACTTATAAATTGTCCCAAAAAAGCTCAGACTATCTTTGAATGTATTTTTGAGAGGTTAGTGAATGTGAAACGACTGAGCGAGTACTTGTTTTTGGGAGCGCTGGGCGGAGCGCTGTATTATAGTTTTGAAATGCTGTTCAGGGGTTTTTCTCACTGGTCCATGTTTTTGCTGGGAGGAATCTGTTTTGTCTTCTTTGCCCAGCAGGGAATCTGGACGGGATGGAAGGCCCCTTTGTGGAAACAGGTAGGCTGGTGCGTGATTTTTGTAACAGCCTGCGAATTTATCACGGGAATTCTCGTCAATAAGATTATGCACTGGGACGTATGGGATTACACAGATCAGCCTTTCCAGATCATGGGACAGATCTGTCTGCCGTTTACGATTATCTTCTCTGGTCTGTGTGCAATCGGAATACTCATGAGCGGATATATTCTTCATTATGTATACGGAGAGAAGAGGCCTGAGTTCCATGTACTTTGACTTTCTGCAGTTGAAGTCAATTCTCAAAAATGCTATAATACATCCGCGGAAAAACCGTTATTGTATTGGAAAAGGAGTAGGAATGTGGCTGAGTTAACACCAATGATGAAACAATATGTAGAGACAAAATCCCAGTATCCGGACTGCATTCTGTTCTATAGATTAGGCGATTTTTATGAAATGTTCTTTGATGATGCCCTGACAGCCTCCAGGGAACTGGAAATTACTCTGACAGGGAAAAACTGCGGGCAGGAAGAGAGGGCGCCCATGTGCGGCGTTCCTTATCACGCAGTGGAGAGTTATCTGAATAAGCTGGTATCGAAAGGCTATAAGGTGGCTATCTGCGAACAGGTGGAAGACCCGAAGACTGTTAAAGGCCTTGTAAAGCGGGAGGTTGTGCGTATTGTAACCCCCGGAACCAATCTGGATACCCAGGCGCTTGACGAGTCGAAGAATAATTATATCATGTGTATTGTCTATATTGCGGACCGCTATGGCGTCTCCGTGGCGGATATTACGACAGGGGATTACTTTGTGACCGAATTTTCTGACAGCTCGAAACTGATGGATGAGATCTATCGTTTTTCTCCTTCCGAGATTATCTGCAACGAGGCGTTCTATATGAGCGGTATGGATATGGATGGGATGAGAGAGCGGCTGGGAATCACGATATATTCTCTGGACGCGTGGTATTTTGACGACGCAGTGTGCCGTCAGAAACTCCTGGAGCATTTCAAAGTGTCCTCTTTTGCCGGACTCGGACTGACTGACTATGACTGCGGCATCATCAGCGCCGGAGCTTTGCTTCAGTATCTTCTGGAGACACAGAAAAATTCACTGTCCAACCTAACGCACTTAACCCCATATACTACCGGAAAATATATGATGCTGGACAGTTCTACAAGGAGAAACCTGGAACTGTGTGAAACGCTCAGAGAGAAGCAGAAGAGAGGCTCTCTTTTGTGGGTTCTTGATAAGACAAAGACCGCTATGGGCGCCAGGACTCTGCGCAAATATGTGGAACAGCCCCTGATCGATAAAGAGGAAATTCTGAAACGGCTGGACGCGGTCCATGAGCTGAAAGAACAGGCGATCTCAAGAGAAGAACTACGAGAATACCTTGCCCCGGTCTATGATCTGGAGCGTCTGATTACGAAAATTTCTTATGGTTCCGCGAATCCCCGAGATCTGACTGCTTTTAGGACTTCCCTTGAAATGCTTCCTCCGATTCGTTATATCCTTCAGGATATGCAGTGCGATCTTCTAAAGCAGATTTGCTCTGATCTCGATCCTTTAGAGGATCTGTGCTCTCTGATACAGGATTCGATTCGCGAAGACCCGCCTATTGCGATGAAGGAAGGAAATATTATTCGCGACGGATATAATGAAGAGGTAGACAAACTGCGACGCGCAAAGTCGGATGGAAAGGACTGGCTGGCAAAACTGGAAAATGACGAGAGGGAGAAGACGGGGATTAAGAACCTCCGCATTAAATACAACAAAGTATTCGGCTATTATCTGGAAGTGACGAACTCCTATAAAAATCTGGTGCCCGAGTATTATACGCGCAAACAGACACTGGCCAATGCGGAGCGTTATATCACCCCTGAGTTAAAAGAACTGGAAGATATGATCCTGGGAGCTGAAGATAAACTTTACGCTCTGGAATACGAAATTTATACCGAGGTTCGGGAAACAATAGCGTCCCAGGTGGAACGGATCCAGATGACAGCAAAAGCCGTAGCAGCTCTCGATGTTTTTGCGTCTCTGGCGCTCACAGCGGAGAGAAACAACTATTCCAGGCCAGAGATCAACGAGAAGGGAATTATCGACATTAAGGAGGGCAGGCATCCGGTCGTGGAGCAGATGATACCGAACGACATGTTTATCTCCAACGATACATATCTGGATGACAGAAAACACCGGATCTCCATTATAACCGGGCCGAATATGGCCGGAAAATCAACCTATATGCGGCAGACGGCTCTGATCGCCCTGATGGCGCAGATCGGCTCTTTTGTACCTGCCAAAAGTGCGAACATCGGTCTGTCGGACAGGATTTTCACCAGAGTAGGAGCGTCCGACGACCTTGCTTCGGGCCAGAGTACCTTTATGGTGGAGATGACAGAGGTGGCGAATATTTTAAGAAACGCGACCTCAAAAAGTCTTTTGATCCTCGATGAGATCGGAAGAGGAACAAGTACGTTTGACGGATTATCCATCGCCTGGGCTGTGGTGGAATATATCAGTGACAGCCGTCTGCTCGGCGCGAAGACCCTTTTTGCCACTCATTATCACGAACTGACTGAACTGGAAGGAAAGATAGAAAATGTAAACAATTACTGCATTGCCGTGAAAGAGAAAGGGGACGATATTGTATTCCTCAGAAAGATAGTGAAAGGCGGAGCGGATAAGAGTTATGGAATTCAGGTAGCGAAACTGGCCGGAGTGCCTGATCTTGTGATCAACCGGGCAAAAGAGATTGTGGAAGAACTCAGTGAGGAGGACATTACAAACAGAGTCAGCGAGATTGCCGGAAAAGATAAAGTGTCCAAAGCGAAACCAAAGGTTAAAAAATATGATGAAGTCGATATTGCTCAGATGTCACTGTTTGATACGGTCAAAGATGACGATGTGCTGGAGGAGCTGAAAAACCTTGATGTGGGAAATCTGACGCCCATAGACGCGCTCAATACGATTTATCGGCTTCAGAATAAGCTGAAAAACAGATGGTAAGGCAGAAACAGAAAGGAGACGGCCATGCCGCATATACATGTACTGGATCAGGTAACGATCGATAAAATCGCAGCCGGAGAAGTCATCGAACGTCCGGCTTCGATTGTGAAGGAACTTGTAGAAAACGCAATTGACGCCGGAGCTTCTTCAGTGACAATCGAAATTAAAGACGGGGGGATCTCTCTGATACGCATTATGGATAACGGGTGCGGGATTGCTCATGACGAAGTGAGGAACGCATTTTTAAGGCATTCCACAAGCAAGATTCAGACGGTGGAAGACATTGCCCGCATCAGCTCTCTTGGATTCCGCGGCGAAGCGCTCTCAAGCATTGCCGCGGTGACACAGACAGAGCTGATTACTAAAACGCCTGAGGAGGAGATGGGAACCCGTTATGTTATAGAGGGCGGCAGAGAGGTTTCTATTGAAGAGACGGGGGCGCCTGAGGGAACGACGTTTCTTGTGCGGCAGTTATTTTACAATGTGCCGGCAAGACGAAAATTTTTAAAGACTCCGACGACTGAGGCAGGACATATTCAGGATCTGCTGATTCACCTCTCTTTGTCTCATCCGGAGGTTGCGTTTGTCTTTATCAACAACGGGCAGGAGAAACTTCGCACATCCGGAAACGGCAGGCTAAAAGATGTAATTTACAGTGTATATGGACGAGAGATTGCAGCGAACCTTCTGGACATCGATTATGAGAAAGGAGGGCTTCGGATTACCGGATATCTGGGAAAACCGGTAATTACAAGAGGCAACCGCAATTTTGAGAATTTCTTTGTGAATGGTCGGTATGTGAAAAGCCCGATGATTTCCAAATCCCTGGAGGATGCTTACCGCGATTTTACAATGCAGCACAAGTTTCCTTTTGCTGTACTTCATTTCCATGTGGACGGAGAGCAGATTGATGTGAACGTACATCCTACGAAAATGGAACTCCGGTTTCAGCGACAGCAGGAAGTATACAATACGGTGTTCGAGTGCGTTCACAGAAGACTTCTGGAACCGGAGCTGATTCCGAAAGCCGATGCGCCCGACCCGTTGCCGGAGAAGACGGCCGGCAGCGCCTCAGAGGATAGTCCTTTTCTGCTTCGTCCCAAAGCTGTTCCGAAGGGGACAGTGTCTTTATCAGCCGGTGAAGCGGTGCGTGATGAGGATTATTTTATTCGTAAGATGCAGGAGCGGGTACGAGCGTATCATGAGCGTTCATCTTCAGCGGAAGTAAGCGACAGGAAAGGGATCTACCGGCCGGAAAAACAGGAGGAACGGATCAGGGAAACGGCGAAATATGCTTCGGATCCGCTCCCCTCAGACACAGGCGGCCGGGAGAAAACCCCACAGATACAGAAAGCAGAGAGCGCTCAGAAGACAGAGCAGCTCGATTTGTTTGAAGAGAATTTTTTAAAGAGAGAAGTACGAGCAGAATACAAACTCATCGGACAGGTGTTCGACACATACTGGCTGGTGCAGTATCAGGACAGTCTTTATATTATTGATCAGCACGCGGCACATGAACGTGTGCTCTATGAACGGACCCTGAAAGGAATGAAAACAAGGGAGTTTACTTCTCAGTATTTGAGTCCGCCCATTGTTCTGTCGCTCTCGATGCAGGAGGCGGAACTTCTGAGAGAAAATATGGACAGATTTACCCGTATCGGCTTTGAGATCGAGCCTTTTGGCGGTGAGGAGTATGCTGTAAGGGCAGTGCCGGACAATTTATTCGGCATTGCGAAAAAGGAGCTGCTGATGGAAATGATCGACGACCTTGCGGATGGTATCAACACTTCTATGACTCCGGAACTGATTGATGAGAAGGTGGCATCTATGTCCTGTAAAGCGGCGGTGAAAGGGAATAACAGACTGTCAGCCGCGGAAGTGGACGTACTGATCGGAGAGCTGCTTACGCTCGACAACCCCTATCACTGCCCGCACGGCAGACCAACCATTATCGCTATGACGAAGCGAGAACTGGAAAAGAAATTCAAGAGGATTGTCTGATGGAAAAAAAACCACTTATTGTACTGGCAGGCCCAACTGCCGTGGGAAAGACGAAGCTGTCGATACAGCTCGCGAAACTGTTTGACGCAGAGATTATATCTGCGGATTCTATGCAGGTATACCGCCGTATGGATATTGGGTCGGCAAAGATTACAGCCGAAGAGATGGAAGGGGTGCCTCACTATCTGGTAGACGTCCTGGAACCGGAAGATGAGTTTAATGTTGTCCGATTTCAGCAAATGGCCGGAGAGGCCCTGAAAAAAATCTACGCAAAAGGAAAAATACCTCTCATAGTAGGCGGCACTGGTTTTTACATTCAGGCACTGCTCTACGACATCGATTTTACGGAAGATGACGGTGACCGCTCCTATCGGAACATGCTGGAGTCAAAGGCGGCTGCGGGAGAGGGAGAGGCCCTGCACCGGATGCTCAGAGAATGTGACCCAGCCTCCGCAGAGCGGATTCATCCGCATAACCTGAAACGGATTATACGCGCTCTGGAATACTACCATCAGACCGGGCAGAAAATCTCGGAACACAACGAGAGGGAGCGCCGGAAGGAAGCTCCCTATGTTTCCGCCTATTTTGTTCTGACAGATGATCGAAGCAGAATTTATGAGAGGATCGATCAAAGAGTGGACCGGATGATGGATCTGGGGCTTCTTGACGAGGTGAAGGCTTTGAAAGAGAGCGGGCTCCCGGGTGATGCCACTTCGATGCAGGGACTTGGATATAAAGAACTCTATGCTTATTTAGACGGGGCATACTCCCTGGAGGAGGCAGTGCGTATCATAAAACGGGATACCCGCCATTTTGCCAAACGTCAGCTCACCTGGTTTAAACGGGAACGGGATGTAATCTGGCTTGACAGATCTGTAATCGGAGAGGATGAGATGCTCTGCGAAACAGTGAAAGAACATCTCCGTAAGAAAAAAATATGGAAATAAAGGGATTTGAGGAACAGGAAAATATGAATCACACAGAATCTAGCTATATGTATCATATGCTGGGGATTTCAGAAGAAGTCCGGATATATGGACAAAAAATAGAAGATATGCTCAGAGAGCGCTTTCGGGAGTTCGATGAAACTGCTGAGTATAACCAGCTCAAAGTGCTTAACGCCATGCAGGAAAACCGGGTAAGTGAAGCGTGTTTTCACTATGCCAGCGGTTATGGCTACAACGATATGGGACGGGATACGCTGGAGTCCGTCTATGCTTCTGCTTTTCACACGGAAGCCGCTCTGGTCCGCCCTCAGATAACATGTGGCACACATGCGCTTTGCGTTGCGCTCTCGGCGAATCTGCGGCCCGGTGACGAACTGCTCTCTCCTGCGGGAAAGCCTTACGATACATTAGAAGAGGTAATCGGTATCCGCCCGTCAAAAGGATCGCTCTCGGAGTATGGGGTAACTTACCGTCAGGTGGATCTTCTGAAGGATGGAGAGTTTGACTATCCTTCTATCGAAAAAGCGCTTAATGAAAGGACGAAACTTGTAACCATTCAGCGGTCCAAAGGCTACCAGACGCGTCCCAGCTTTTCCGTGAAAAAAATCGGTGAACTGATTGCGTTTATCAAGGAGAGAAGGCCGGATGTGATCTGCATGGTGGACAACTGTTACGGCGAGTTTGTAGAACGAATTGAGCCAAGTGATGCCGGGGCGGATATGATCGTTGGCTCCCTGATTAAAAATCCGGGAGGCGGACTTGCCCCCATAGGAGGATATATCGCGGGAAAAGAAGAACTGATAGAAAACTGCGCCAGCCGGCTGACGTCTCCCGGTCTTGGAAAAGAGGTTGGAGCTTCCCTTGGCGTGATGCAGTCATTTTATCAGGGTTTTTTTCTGGCCCCGTCGGTAGTCTGCGGAGCCTTAAAGGGTGCGGTATTTGCCGCGAATATCTATGAGAATCTGGGATTTTCTGTCGTTCCGGACGGCAGGGAATCCCGCCACGACATCATTCAGGCAGTAACTTTGGGAAGCCCGGAAGGGGTTGTGGCATTCTGTAAAGGCATTCAGGCTGCGGCTCCTGTTGACAGCTATGTGACGCCGGAACCGTGGGCGATGCCAGGGTATGACAGCGATGTGATCATGGCTGCGGGAGCGTTTGTACAAGGATCGTCTATCGAACTGTCGGCGGATGGTCCGATTAAACATCCATATGCGGTCTATTTCCAGGGCGGACTCACATGGAATCATGCAAAGTTCGGCATCTTAAAGTCCCTGCAGAGCCTGATTGACGACGATGTGCTGCCGATCGAAAGACTGCGCGGTCTGTAAGGAGGAGTATATGAGAACTGTTGTTGTGGCGGGAGGCGGGGCTTCCGGTATGATGGCGGCGATTACAGCCGCACAAAATGGAGCGAGGGTTATTCTTCTGGAACATAAAGACAGAATCGGAAAAAAGATCCTTTCCACCGGGAACGGAAGGTGCAACTTTACCAATATCCATCAGGAGCCTGTCTGTTACCACTCAGAAAACGAGAAGTTTCCCTGGCGCATTATAGAAAAGTTTGATGTCCGCTCTATTATATCATTTTTTCTTCAGCTGGGCGTCTACTCCAAAAACAGAAACGGTTACATCTATCCGAATTCCGATCAGGCATCCGCGGTGCTGGATGCTCTTCGAATAGAGATCGAGCGACTTGGGATAGATGTGAGAACCAGCACGGAATGCCGGGAGATACGCCCCGGGAAAAAGGGATTCTCCATTCTGACAAATCAGGGTACAGTCCATGCCGACAGAGTAATTCTATCAGCAGGGTCAAAGGCAGCGCCCTCTACCGGATCGGATGGATCAGGGTACCGTATTGCCAAAGAAATGGGACATCGAATCATCCCGGTGCTGCCGGCTCTTGTTCAGCTCAGGTGCAGGGAAGATTTCTTTAAAAGTATTGCCGGAGTGCGGGCGGATGGCAGCGTGTCGATCTGGGCGGACGGACGGTGTATCGCAAAGGAGACCGGTGAGATACAGCTTACAAACTATGGAATCTCAGGGATTCCTGTCTTCCAGGTGAGCCGGTATGCGGCGAAACTTCTGTATGATAAACAGGAGGTGAGGGCAGTTCTTGACTTTATGCCTGATTTTACGAAAGAGCAGACAGTCTCCTTTTTAAGCGCACGGGCAAAGACAAGACCGCAGAAGAGAGCAGATATGTTTCTGATCGGGCTCTTTCATAAAAAACTGTCAGACTTGTGGCTGAAGCTGGCCGGCATATCAAGAGAGAAAGAGGCTGGGAATCTCTCGGATGAGGAGGTGAAGCGCCTGACTCTCCTTGTTAAAGAGTTTGGTGTCTCTGTTACAGGAACAAATTCTTTTGAGCAGGCTCAGGTATGCCGGGGAGGTGTGGACACGTTGGAAATCGATCCTGATACCCTGGAGTCACTCTATGTACCGGGATTATTTTTCGCCGGGGAGATTCTCGACGTAGACGGCATGTGCGGAGGGTATAATCTTTCGTTTGCCTGGGCCAGCGGATATGTGGCGGGAAAGGCTGCTGCTGGCAGACAGCCTTAAATAGTCAAAATAACGTGAAAGACTGTGGAGGAAGACATGATTCGTATTAATCAACTGAAACTTCCTGTGGAACACACGCAGGAACAATTGCGGAAAAAGCTGCTGCGTGCCGCGCATATAAGAGAAAATGAATTAAAAAAATATACAATAAAGAAACGATCTGTCGATGCCAGGAAGAAACCGGAACTCTACTATGTCTATTCGATTGATTTTGAGGTGACAGATGAAAACCGTATCCTCAGGCAGTTAAAAGGAAAAGTGCAGAAAGTGACGGAACAGACATATCATATGCCGCATCACGGCGAAGAAAAAACAGATTTCAGGCCTGTGGTGATAGGGAGCGGGCCTGCCGGATTATTCTGCGCTTATCTGCTGGCAGTGGAAGGGTACAGACCGCTTATCATAGAACGTGGAGCTTCGGTGAGAGAGCGTAAAGCGGATGTAGAACACTTCTGGGAGACGGGGATTCTGAATCCGGATTCCAATGTGCAGTTTGGAGAGGGCGGCGCCGGAACTTTTTCAGACGGAAAACTTAATACACTTGTAAAAGACAGTAAAGGTCGAAACCGTTTTGTTCTGGAGACTTTTGTGCGCTTTGGAGCCCCGGAAAACATTCTCTGGGAGCAGAAACCGCATATTGGTACGGACATTCTTATAACTGTAGTGGAAAACATGCGTAACGAGATTGTTAAACTGGGCGGTGAGTTCCTTTTTCATACCCAGGTGACAGATATTATTCCGGATGAGAAATGCCTGATCCTTAACGGAAAAGAACGCCTCAGAACAGATGCAGCTGTGCTGGCTGTGGGGCACAGCGCCAGAGATACGTTTTCAATGCTTTATAAAAGAGGGATGAAAATGGAGGCAAAATCCTTTGCAGTCGGAGTGCGCGTAGAGCATTGCCAGGATGTGATCGATGAAAATATGTATGGCAGGAAAGAGCGCGGTATATTGCCGGCAGCCTCCTATAAACTGACTGAAAAACTGAAAAATGGCAGAGGAGTGTATACTTTCTGTATGTGTCCGGGCGGCTATGTAGTAAATGCTTCATCAGAACCGGAGCATCTTGCGGTAAATGGAATGAGCTATCACGGAAGGGCGGGAGAGAATGCCAACAGCGCTGTTATTGTGACAGTGACGCCGGAAGATTACGATTCTGCCCACCCGCTTGCGGGGGTAGAGTTTCAAAGAACACTTGAGAGACGTGCCTGGGAGGAAGGGCGCGGCAGTATTCCTGTTCAGCGATTTGCGGATTACTGTCATGACAGGAGGACAGAAGCCCTGGGCAGTGTCAGGCCAAATATGAAAGGAACATACGAATTTGCCAATGTGAGGAGGATATTTCCGGAGGAGCTGGCAGCTTCCATTCAGGATGGGATACAAAGAATGGGAAGAAAGATTCATGGGTTTTCGGATGACGATACTCTTTTATCCGGTGTGGAGAGCAGGACATCCTCCCCGGTACGGATCATGAGGAACGAGTCGTTTGTATCGTCAGAGTCATGGATCTATCCCTGCGGCGAGGGCGCGGGGTATGCGGGAGGCATCACTTCTGCGGCGATGGATGGACTGAAAGTGGCGGAGGCTGTTATAAAGCGATTTGAGCCCCTGTTATATGTAAGCAAGAGCAAGCTTGTATGACAGTAAATCTTCCTGCCCATGCCCACAGCTCGAATCCGCAGCAAAGCAGCTTCTTCTCGCTGTATGGCACAGCCATATGCCGGAACAGGAAGCCTGTTATATGTAAGCACGCTTATATAACAGGCTTCCTGTTCCGGCGCATGGGCAGGGTGCTGTTCACAGAATTTTAATCTGTAATGCCTATACATAGATTTTAAATTGTGCTAAAATAAATCGTTGTATTGTATCATTGCGGCGATTATGGGTCACAATTTATGAAAGGCAGTACGATTAAGGAAATGTATCAGGACGAACGTCCCTATGAGAAGTGTCAGCGTTTTGGAGCTGAGCATCTTACCGATTCGGAACTTCTTGCGGTGATACTAAGGACAGGAACCAAAGGAGAGAATTCTCTGGAGCTTTCCCGGCGGATCTTACATCCGGATTTTGGAGATTCGGGACTTCTTTCGCTCCATCAATGGACACGGGAAAGACTTTTAAAGGTTCGCGGGATTGGAAATGTAAAGGCAATTCAAATTCTCTGTCTTGCGGAACTGGCAAAACGTATGTCCAGAGAGAGGGCTGCGTCCGGGCTTGATTTTTCATCGCCTGAGAAAGTCGCCCGATATTACATGGAAGACATGAGGCACAGGAAGCGTGAAGTTTTAAAGCTTCTTCTTTTAAATACAAAATCCAGACTGATCTCTGAGAACAATATCTCTGTGGGAACGGTTGACATGGCGGTTGTCTCTCCTAGAGAGCTGTTTATCGAGGCGTTCCGGAAGGGCGCTTCTTCTATGATACTTCTTCACAATCATCCGAGCGGAGACCCGGATCCCAGTGGAGAAGATATTCGGATTACAAAAAGAATATATGAAGCGGGAATGCTGATAGGGATTGAACTGCTGGATCATATTATTATAGGAAATCATTGTTTTGTCAGCCTGAGAGACAGAGGGATCTTGGGGTAAGTGGGGAGCTGATTGACAGAATGTTCTTTTTAATTGATAAGGGGTGGGCTTGATTATGGCGGGAAATGTTTATGGACTTGATCTTGGAACATATGAGATCAAGGTCTATGATACGAAAAAGGATAGAATCTGGCGGGAGAAGAACACTATTGCCATGAAGGGGAAGAGATATATCTTCGCGACGGGAAACAAGGCTTATGAGATGTTTGAGAAAGCCCCGGAGGATATTGAAGTGGTTTTCCCCATGAAGGATGGTGTTATCGCGCATTTTGACGATATGCAGTATCTTCTTGGAGCCCTTCTGGACACGGAGAGAAAACTTGTCCGCGGCGCTCAGTATGTCATTGCCGTTCCGACAGATGTAACAGAAGTGGAGAAGAAAGCTTTTTACGATCTCGTATTTCATTCGGAGGCAAGAGCGAAATCCGTGCGTATAGTGGAGAGAGGGCTTGCGGACGCGCTGGGATCGGGGCTCGATGTGACAGGGGAAAAAGGCCTCTTTGTAGCAAACTTTGGCAGTAGCACAACAGAACTCTCCGTGCTTTCCCAGGGGGGAATGGTTATGAACCGTCTTCTGAAGACGGGCGGAGAAGACTTTGACGCCGCAATCTCGTCCCTCGTCCGTCATAATATGGATTTTCTGATCGGAACTACGACTGCTGAGTGTTTGAGAAAAGAATTCGGCGTGTTTGACCAGAGCACAGACAGCTCGATCAAAGTGGCGGGGCGGAATCTTATCTCCGGAGTGCCCTCTCAGACCGATGTGCCGATCAGTCTTGTGAGAGCGGCGATGAAAGAGCCTCTGGAAGAATGTGTCCGCGCGATCCGGTCTATGATTGAGCGGACGCCCCCTGATGTCCGCAGGGCGATAATGGACAAGGGAATCTGTCTGACAGGCGGAGTGGCGAATCTGCGAGGGCTTTCTACATACCTGCGTGAGAGCGTTGGCCTCCCGGTTATTACGGTTCAGGAGCCGGAACTTAGCGCGGTAAAAGGCCTGCGGACAATTATTTCTGACAGGAACTGTTACAAACGGCTGACATATTCGATGCTGGACGAAGATTATAGGTGGTTAAGATAATGAAAAAAAAGAATCAGACTTCTCATACAAACAGATATATTTTGATCGGCCTGTCTGTTTTCTGTGCGCTGATGATGGTGCTCTCATCGTTTTCGGACAGAGCTGCCGGCCCGTTTAAAGCGCTTGCAAATATCACAGTTATTCCTCTGCAGCAGGGGATCAACCATATTGGCGGCTGGATGGGCGACATGAAGGATAATTTTGCTACCCTGCAGCAGCTTCAGGACGAGAATGACCGTCTGCAGGAGCAGGTTGACGCTCTGACGACGGAGAATAACTATCTTTTGGAAGAGAGCTTTGAGTATGAGCGGCTTCAGGAACTCTATGAGCTGGATCAGAATTATGCGGAATATGAGAAAACGGCTGCCCATGTAATTGGCAGGGACTCGGGCAACTGGTTCAATACATTTACGATTGATAAGGGAAGCAGGGATGGAATTGCCGTGGACATGAACGTACTTGCGGGGAGCGGTCTTGTAGGTATTGTCACAGAAGTGGGGCCCACATGGTCAAAGGTCCGGTCTATTATCGATGATTCCACAAATGTAAGCGGTATGGTTCTCTCTACCTCGGATACATGTATTGTGAAAGGTGATCTCTCCCTTATGAGCAGCGGACAGATTGCGTTTGACCAGATGGAGAACAATGAAAATACAGTGGCCGTCGGCGATCAGATTGTCACCTCATATATAAGTGACAAATACCTCCAGGGAATTCTGATCGGTTCAATCAGTGAGATCAATGTGGATTCCAACAATCTGACAAGATCCGGTTATATTACACCGGCAGTTGATTTTAGAAACATTCAGGAGGTACTTGTAATCACGACGACAAAGGCGGAACTTACCGGTGAAAATGAGACTGAAGAACAGTAAAACTCAGGTCGGACGGGGATAAGGAGTATAATATATGAAATTAATTAAGGTCAGACGGTTTGTTGTAACCGCTGTGATTCTTCTTGCTGCATATCTGCTGCAGACATCGGTGTTCCCAGCGCTTGAAATTGCCGGAGTGAAACCGAATCTGCTGCTTATCGTGACGGCAGCTTTCGGTTTTATGCGCGGCTCCAGGGAGGGAATGCTCGTAGGGTTTGCTGCCGGACTTTTAGTTGATATTCAGTTCGGCAACATGATTGGCTTTTATGCGCTTATCTATTTGATCACAGGCTATGTAAACGGAATTTTTGAGCAGATTTATTTTGATGAGGACATAAAACTGCCTCTTTTTCTGATTGCAGGAAGTGATCTCCTGTATGGCGGAGCAGTCTATTTTCTGACGTTTCTGCTCAGAAGTGATTTTAATTTTCTTTATTATCTGAACCGGATTATAATTCCGGAAATGATTTATACAATTGTGATAACTATCGTTGTATATCCGCTCTTACTGTATATTAACCACAGATTGGAAGAGACAGAGAAAAGGAGTGCAAGCAAATTTGTTTAGAGAAATTATTGACAGAGTAAAAGAAGCACTTGAATATATTATGAAATCCAGGCTGGTAGTCCTGATTCTCGTATTCTGCATGACATCACTGATACTGATCAGCCGTCTTTTCTACCTTCAGATCGTGAGGGGAGAAGACTACCTGGAAAACTATGAACTTCAGATCAGAAGGACTACTCAGATTGCAGCTACCCGGGGAAACATCTTTGACAGGAACGGAAATCTCCTGGCCTATAATGAACTTGCATATGCCGTGACGATCAGAGATACGATTCCCACCAATACAAAAGCGGATGAGAGGAATGAAATTCTAAATGGCATATTGGATAAAGTACTCACGATCGTCGAGCAAAACGGAGATTCCGTGATCGACAGTTTCGGTATCATTTTAGATTCTTCCGGTGAATATCAGTTTGCGGAGACAAATGAGACCCGGCGGCTGCGTTTTGTGGCTGATGTATACGGGAAGGCATACACGGATGATCTGTCAGATGATCAGCGAACCCAGTCAGCCGCGGAGATAATGCATTATCTCTGTTCAAAGCGGTACGGTCTTGAGGAGGAGGGCAGTGACCCGGCCTATATTCTGAAGATGGTTAATATGCGCTATGCTATGGCTCTAAACGGTTATCAGCAGTATATCTCCACCCCTCTGGCATCTGATGTAAGTGACGAGACTGTGGCCGCGATTATGGAAAACCAGGATTCTCTGACCGGTGTAGACGTAGAAGAAACTTCCCTTCGACGCTATCCGGACGGCGAATACTTTGCATCCATCATCGGATATACAGGGCCAATGTCTCAGGATGAATACGACGCGCTTGATGAGAGTGAAAAGGAGAAATATACGCTCTCGGATATTGTGGGAAAATGGGGGATCGAACAGGTATATGATAGTACGCTTCAGGGAGAAAAAGGGAAAGCGACTTATTATGTCGATAATCTCGGAAGGGTGACGGACACTGTCAGTACGACAGATCCGAAAGCAGGGAATGACGTCTATCTGACAATTGACAAAGATCTTCAGATCAGCGCCTATAAACTGCTGGAAGAAAAGATTGCCGGAATACTGCTCAGCAAACTGACGAATATCCTAAATTATGACCCATCGGTTGCCAGTGACGCGAGCGAGATTATAATTCCGGTAAGCGATGCCTATCACGCGTTTATTGCCAATGGCATAATTGACATGGATCACTTTGGAAGCGAAGATGCCGGAACAGCAGAGCAGGCAGTAAGCTCTGTATTTGAGTCCAGAAGAGAGTCGGTTCTTGCGGAGATTATATCCCAGCTTCAGAATCCTGATGCGCCTGCATACCGGGAACTCTCAGATGAGATGCAGGCATATATGTCTTATATTTACCGCGACGTACTGGTAGATCAGACCGGAATCATCATCTCAGATGCAGTGGACGCATCGGATGAAACGCTGCTGGCGTGGACTCAGGAAGAGACGATCAGCCTGTATACATTTCTGAACTACGCAATCTCACAGAACTGGATCGACACATCCACTCTGGGAGACAGCACATACTCAAGTTCAGAAGAGATCTATCAGGAAATCGTGACGTATCTTGAGGATTATTTGAGCAATGCCAGTGATTTCGACAAACTTCTCTATGAATATCTTATAAAATCAGGGAGTATCACTGGCAGACAGATCTGTGCGATTGTGTATGAACAGGGAGTTCTTCCTATGGAAGAAGATACTTATAACGGACTTTTAAACGGAACGGTTGACGCTTACGGATGGCTGTACAATAAGATCCAGAATCTCGAGATTACGCCGGGACAGCTGGCTCTTGAGCCGTATTCGGGAGGGCTTGTTGTAACAGACCCCAATACCGGAGACGTCCTTGCGTGCGTCTCCTATCCGGGATACGACAATAACAGGCTGGCAAATACGATGGATTCCGCGTATTATAATCAGCTGGCTACCGGAACGGCCCGTACCTTCTATAACCGTGCGACTCAGGAAAAGACTGCTCCAGGTTCCACTTTCAAGATGGTATCGGCTACGGCCGGTCTTGAGGAGGGCGTAATTGACGGCGGAACAAGAGTATACTGTAACGGAGAATTCACAACAGTAACTCCAAGCCCGAAGTGCTGGATTCACCCGAATGGTCATGGCTCGCTCGACGTTGTCGGCGCCATTGAAAATTCATGCAACGTCTTTTTCTACACGGTGGGGTACGACCTCAGTATTAATTCCGAAGGGAAGTACGACAGTGATCTTGGAACAGACCGTCTTGCAAAATATGCGGAAATGTTCGGACTCGGAGAAAAATCAGGAGTCGAGATCGATGAGGCGTCACCGGATATATCGGATGAATACTCCGTACAGTCTGCGATCGGACAGGGAACAAACAATTACACGGTCAGCCAGTTGAACCGGTATGTCACAGCAGTGGCAAACCGAGGCACAGTCTATGATCTGACACTGGTCGACAAGACGACAGATGCGAACGGAGACCTTCTGCGTGACAACGAAGCTGAAGTGGTAAGGACAATGGACGAGATCAGTACCTCGACATGGGACATGCTTCAGGAAGGTATGGAACGCATGGTAAGCAGTCACTCTTCCACATTTTCCGGGCTGGGCTTTTCTATGGCCGGGAAAACCGGTACGGCGCAGCAAAACGAACTTCATGCGGATCACGCCCTCTTTGTGGGATACGCGCCTGCTGACTCACCGGAAATATCAATTGCGACCCGTATTACTTACGGATATAACTCAGGATATGCTTCTGAGGTCGGAAGAGACGTGGCACGCATCTACTTTAACCCGGAGCTTGCCGATGAACTGATTACCGGACAGGCTGCGAACCTTGGCGGCGAGATGGCAGGAGATTAATAGTGAGGGATGCATATGGACAGGCTGGTAACGATCAGAAGCAGCCGTTACGGGTTGGATATTGAGCTGAAATCTGAGGTTAATTTTGAGCAGATCCTGGATCAGCTCAATGGAAAACTGGAGAATTCGTCAAGATTTTTCAAAAACGCGAAGATGGCGGTCAGCTTCAGCGGACGTACACTGAGCCGTACAGAAGAAGAGCGCATACTGGATATTATTCATCGGAATACACAGATTGAAGTAGTCTGCATCATTGAAAATGATGAACAGTATGGGGCGGTATACAAAAGCATTGTAGAACAGACTCTTTCCGAGGCGGAAAAGAGGGAAGGCCTGTTTTACAGAGGAACCCTTGAGAGGGGACAGATACTGGAGATGGATTCAGATATTGTAATTCTCGGGGATGTTGAACCCGGAGCTTTTGTGACTGCCAGAGGCAGCATCGTGATCATGGGAGGCCTCTACGGATCGGCGCATGCGGGCGCTGACGGCAACAGAGATGCATTTGTATCCGCGCTCTTTTTACAGCCAAAGCAACTTGGCATTGCGGATATTGAAGCAAAGCGGCACATTATTTGCCAGGAAAGCCTGAGCATAAAAGGCCCTAAGATTGCTGTTGTGGACGGACGGCGCATTTATCTGGACCCTCTTGTGGATTATCGTTAGATCTATATGTAGGAGGAAAGCATCATGGGAGAGGTTATAGTCATAACATCAGGAAAAGGAGGCGTCGGGAAAACGACTACGACAGCTAATATCGGGATCGGATTGTCGGAACTCGGCAATAAGGTAATGGTGATCGATACGGATCTGGGCCTTCGCAATCTGGATGTGGTAATGGGACTTGAAAACAGAATTGTATATAATATGGTGGATGTAATAGAGGGAAACTGCCGGCTCAAACAGGCGCTGATAAAGGATAAACGGTACCCAGACCTTTATCTGCTCCCCTCGGCACAGACCAGGGATAAAACAAGCGTATCCCCGGAACAGATGAAAAAACTCATTGACGAGATCCGGGAAGACTATGACTTTATTCTTCTTGACTGCCCCGCCGGGATCGAGCAGGGATTCCAAAACGCAATTGCGGGCGCGGACCGCTCGATTGTAGTGACTACCCCGGAAGTGTCAGCCATCCGGGACGCTGACAGAATCATCGGACTGCTTGAGGCTTCCGGTATCAGAAAAAACGAGCTTCTGATAAATCGCATACGGATTGATATGGTAAAAAGAGGCGATATGATGTCAGTGGAGGATGTCACAGAGATACTGGCCATTGATCTTCTGGGGGTGATTCCGGATGACGAACAGGTTGTTATCGCGACGAACCAGGGGGAGCCGGTAGTCGGGGAAGACTCTCTGGCCGGACGCTCCTACATGAATATATGCCACAGACTTATGGGTGAAGAGATACCGATGGAAGATTATATGAAACCCGATGGAATTATAGAGAAGATTTCCAGTTTCTTCCGCAGAAGTTAGGAGGGAACAGTAGATGAGTGTACAGTCTGTTTGTATTGCAAAAGAAAGACTGAAGAATCTGTTGGTTTCCGACAGAATGCAGTGTACACCCGATGCAGTGGAAAGACTGACAAAAGATCTGTATCAGACAGTCTCAAAGTATATGGAGATCGAACAGGATAAAATCTCGATAGAAATTACCCGCAATGATATACATATAAAATACATGGGAGAAAACAATTGAAATTTTTTCTGAAAAAGCTTAATTTACATTATAATATTAAAGACTATAAGCTGGGGCTTGTAATCCCCGTCATTGTTCTTTCCGTGATCGGAATCCTGATGGTGGGAAGCGCTCGCCCGGATTATATGGACCGCCAGATTCTGGGAGTAGTTCTGGGAATTATCGCGATGATCGTCATATCGCTGATTGATTATAAGTGGATTCTCAATCTGTACTGGCCGATGTATTTTCTGAATCTTGTTTTTCTGGCCGCGATATGGATCCCCGGACTGGGAGTTTCGGCAAACGGGGCGAGGAGATGGCTGAACCTGGGATTCCAGTTCCAGCCGTCGGATCTTACAAAAATCCTGATGATCCTGTTTTTTGCCCGCTTTCTTTCTGACCGGGAGCGTGAGATCAACAGGCCGAAAGTGATCCTTCAGGCCATAGCTCTGATTTTGCCGTCACTTGTAATGATTTATGCTCAGCCGAACCTGTCCACTACCATCTGTGTGGCGGCTCTGTTTTGTGCCCTGATGTTTCTGGGAGGACTGAGTTATAAGTTCGTTGGAACCGTGCTTGCCATTACGATTCCGACAGTCGTGATTTTTCTGGCTGTCGCGGTACAGCCAAACCAGCCGTTTCTCCGGGATTATCAGCAGGAGCGTATTCTGGCATGGCTGGAACCGGAAAAATATGCGGATGATGAATCTTACCAGCAGCTTAACTCAGTTATGGCCATTGGATCCGGCCAGCTTTCCGGAAAAGGCTATAACAATGACGATACCACATCTGTTAAAAACGGAAATTTTGTCTCAGAACCTCAGACAGACTTTATTTTTGCAATAATTGGTGAAGAATTGGGATTTGTGGGTTGTTGTGTGGTTATATTTTTGATATTATTGATTGTAATAGGATGTATTATGATTGGCTTGAAAGCGAAAGATACAGGGGGACGAATCATCTGCGGCGGCGTCGCCGCGCTGATAGGGATACAGAGCTTTATCAATATCAGTGTGGCTACTTTGATCCTTCCAAACACGGGATTGTCGCTGCCCTTTGTAAGTTATGGACTGACTTCCGTTGTGTGCTTTTTTATGGGGATCGGTTTCGTACTGAATGTCGGTTTACAGCCTAATAAATATCAGTAAGGAGTGACGATTATGAATATCGGCCTGATTGCGCATGATGCGAAAAAGAAGCTGATGCAGAATTTCTGTATTGCATACCGCGGAATACTCAGCAAGCATGAGCTGTACGCTACGGAAACGACAGGGATTCTTGTTGAAAGTGTAACTAATTTAAGTATTCACAAATTTCTGGCGGGTCATCTGGGCGGTAAGCAGCAGCTTGGCTCCCAGATCGAGCATAACAATATCGATCTGCTCATTTTCTTTCGTGATCCGCTCTCACCCCGTTCGCATGAGCCGGATGTCAATGATATTGTAAAACTGTGCGATATGTACAATATACCTATCGCTACTAATATTGCGACAGCGGAAGCGTTGATTCTTGCACTTGACAGAGGAGATTTAGACTGGCGTGAAATGTACAAATAGTCAAATGGATCAAAGGGCCAGGCGCCGATCCAGAATACAGAGAAAAAGAAGAAAAAGACAGCGGCTTATTGCGGCTCTGCTGATCTGCCTTGTTGTTCTCGCGGGGGCAGGTTCTGCCGTGGGAGTCTTTATATTTGATCAGTTTCAAAATTATACTGCCGACTATGAAGCGGCTAACTATAACAGCAGCCTTTATCAGGGGAACATGTTCTCAACTGATCTCTGCGTGACTGCCGGAGAAGTATCTTTAGAAGGGTTCTCTCCTGATCCCCAGATGTATTCCGCAGGTCTGTTTGATCTGGAGAAGAGAGAGGTGCTCTGTGGATACAATGTCTTTAATAAAGTGTATCCGGCAAGCACAACGAAAGTTATGACTGCGTATGTCGCGCTTAAGTACGGTAATCTGGACGATGTAGTTACTGTTAGCGAGAACGCATGTGATTTCAACTGGGATGAAGTGACAAGCGGCCTGCGCGCCGGTGATAAAGTTACAATGTATGACTTGCTGTGCGGACTGATTCTCCATTCGGGAAATGACTGCGGCACGGCGATTGCGGAGCATATTTCGGGAAGCGAGGAAGCGTTTGCGGAGCTGATGAATCAGGAGGCCGCGGCTCTTGGAGCAACCGGGTCTCATTTTATGAATCCCCACGGGCTCCATGATGACAACCACTATATGACAGCCTATGACCTGTATCTGATCTTCAATGCATGTATACAGGATGAGCGGTTTGTGGATATTATATCTATGGATTCCTATACCGGTACTCTGACCGGCGCGGACGGTGCCGTCCGTAACGAGGTCTGGACTCCTACGAATCTTTACAGCAGCGGAACCAGAGCTATGCCTGAAGGGATCAGGGTACTTGGAGGCAAGACAGGTACGACAAAGCTGGCAGGCAACTGTCTTGTTATTTATGAAGAGGATCTGGAAAATCATCCGTACATTTCTGTAATTATGGGAGCGCCGGGAAGGGACAAACTCTATGAGCAGATGGATCAGATGATGATACAGGGAATTACTTCCGGACAGTCAGCGGATACAGATGCTGCCTGACAGCTTTAAGAAATATGTGAATAAGAAAGCCTTCCTTTCCTGAAGTATATCAGGAGCGGAAGGCTTTTTATGGTTTTCTATTTTGATTTCTATTCTGACATGCCCCTGATTCTGCCGTACAGGCTGAGAAGATACAGTCCGCACAGGCCGACAAGGGTGTAAATGATTCTAGACAGCCAGCTCAGATTGCCAAAAAGAAAAGATACCAGATCAAATCGGAAAACACCGACTAAAAGCCAGTTGACTGCTCCAATGATCACAAGTGTCAGAGCTGTGTAATCAAACCATTTCATTTTATTTCCTCCTTTATCGTCTCAATATTTTTAGTATTTCCTTAAAAACTGGAAATATACACGGTAAAGTGATATACTAACTAGGTTAAAGATTTTAAGTTGATATTAAAAGGCGGGATCTGACTTGTCATCTAAGAAAAATAAATCAGTAAACATAAAGAAATATAAAAGAAAACGGGAATTGAATCTTGGCATTTTTCTGTTTGCAATTGTTTTTATCTATCTGCTTGTCACTGTGATCAGCTATTTCGGAAGAGATAATATATCCGTATATGAAGTCAGGGAAGGAAGTATTGTCAGAGACAACTCCTACACAGGGCTTATTATCAGAGAAGAGACAGCGGTCAATGCCGATGCGGCAGGTTATGTCAGTTACTATCAAAATGAAAACAGTAAAGTAAAGGCCGGTATGAATATTTACGCGCTCTCAGGGGAGATGCTCAATACAGAGTCGGCACTGCCGGAAGATACAAAAGCAGCGGCAGTATCTCCTGAAGTGCAGTCGGCAATTACATTGCAGCTTCAAAGTTTTAATGAAAATTATGATTCGGATGATTTTTCTGCTGTGTATTCGCTGAAAAATGAGATTAATACTTCTCTTCAGGACACCTACAGTGTAACCAGAACCCAGCAGCTTGACGCTGTGATCGCGGCGAGCGGAACCGAGGCCACATCCTACACGGCACCCCGCGACGGGATCGTGGCATTCACTGTGGATGGATATGAGGGTCTTACGAAAGATACATTTACGGAAGAAAATTTTGCCACGACGGAATATGAGAGCACTGTACTTTCAGATCAGATGCAGATCAGCCAGGGCGATCCGGTTTACCGGCTGATTACAAATGAAGAGTGGTCTGTGATCGTGCCTCTTGAAAAGGAAACGGCGGAAAGTCTTATTGCGGATGAAGTGTCAAGTATAAGGGTACGCGTGGACAAAGACAGCGAGACGATGTGGGCGGACTTTTCAATAATCGAAAGAGACGGAAATTACTACGGCTGTCTTGATTTTGATAATTCTATGATACGGTATGCTGAGGACAGATTCTTAAATGTTGAATTGATCCTTGAAGATGAAAGCGGCCTGAAAATCCCGAAATCATCTGTTGTAGAAGAAAAGTTTTTCGTGGTTCCGGGAGAGTATCTCACCACAGGGGGAAATAGTTCTTCTGATGGAGTTATGGTCAGAGACGACGACGGAAGCGTGGAGTTTACTCCTGTTACGATTTATGACAACTCAGATGATGGAGAGATCTGTATCAGCAGAGATGATCTGACCGAAGGCTCCACGATCGTGAAACCGGATTCCAATGAGACATATACGATAGGAAAAACAAAATCGCTTCAGGGAGTCTACAATATCAACAGGGGATACGCGGTATTTAAAAAGGTTGCGATTTTATGTGAAAACGATGAATACTATGTTATCCAGGAGGGGGTAAACTACAGTCTCTCCAACTATGATCACATTGTGCAGAATGGTTCAAGCGTCAGTTCAGATGAAGTGGTATTCCAGTAGAGCGCGATGCCGCGTCGGAAAGGAGATTGAAAAAGAATGCTAAAAGAGAATCTCGAGGCAGTGGAAGAAAAGATTCAGGCAGCCTGTAAAAGAGCGGGCAGAGACAGGGATGAGGTGACTCTTATCGCGGTGAGCAAGACAAAGCCTGTGGAAATGCTCCGGGAGGCCTACGATCTCGGGGTGCGTATCTTCGGGGAGAATAAAGTACAGGAGATCAGGGATAAATATGAGGCTCTTCCCAAAGATATTCAGTGGCATATGATCGGCCATCTGCAGACGAATAAGGTGAAATATATTGCAGATAAAGTAGAGCTGATTCATTCGGTGGATTCCCTGAAACTGGCGGAGACAATCGAAAAGGAGGCAGTTAAGCACAACCGTGTCATAGACATTTTACTGGAAGTCAATGTCGCCCGGGAGGCCAGCAAGTTTGGTCTGGCAATGGAAGAAGTTATTCCTCTTTTTAATAAAATCGGAAAACTTCCCCATTTAAGAGTACGCGGATTGATGACAATTGCCCCGTTTGTAGAAAATCCTGAAAATAATCGCGCAATTTTTGCAGATTTACATAAATTATATGTTGACATTAAAGAAAAAAACATTGATAATGGTACTGTGAGCATACTTTCAATGGGGATGACCAATGATTATGAAGTGGCGATTGAAGAGGGGGCTACTATGGTCCGGATCGGCACCGGGATCTTTGGTGCCAGAGATTACTCGACACAGTAATGTCTCTGGTAATGAAAGTGTGGAAGAATAAAATCGTACAGTATGCAGACTGTACAAGATAGGAGTGTAAGAATGGGTGTATTTGATAAATTTCTGGACATCATGAAATTAAACGACGATGATTATGATGATGAATTTTATGATGATGACGAATTCTATGATGATGAGTACGAGGAGAAACCTCATCGCCGTTCCCTGTTCGGAAAGAAAAATACAAAAGAAGACAGCTACGAGGATTTCGACTTAGAAGAGGAGAGAAAGTATCAGCCTTCAGCGGGCAATAAAGTAACGCCGATGAGACATCCTGCTGCAAAGAAAAGCGGAAATATGGAAGTCTGTGTTGTGAAACCGACTTCAGTGGATGATTCCAGAGAGATTACAGAGACTCTGCTTTCCGGCAGAACTGTGATTTTGAATCTGGAGGGCATGGATCTCGAGATCGCACAGCGGATTATTGATTTTATATCCGGCGCTACATTTGCGATAAACGGCAATCTTCAGAAGATCTCCAACTACATCTTCCTTGTGACACCTACAAATGTAGACATATCCGGTGATCTTCAGGATCTTCTGGGCGGTTCTATGGAGACGCCAAGCGTAAGAGGCAGATATTAATCTGATATGCAAAAGCAAAATCAGGAGAAGGAAATTCAGAATCTTGAGAAACGCTTTCTGGAACTGTCAAGGATCGCATACCAGCGGGATATTGTGACATATTCGGATTTCCTCAACTTAAATGAACAGAATATTTTACATACGCTGCCAAAAGATAGGCTGTATACCCGTGTTGTATCTTTTGGCGGCTATGAACCGGCAGAGCGTCAGATGGCGGCATTTATCCCTGATGCTCTTTATTTGCGTTACGGGAAGAAGGAACTGTCTCTGACAGATGTGAATTATCCGTTCTCCGCGGTGAGAATTGCTCCCTTAAATGAGAAGTTCTCCGAGGAGTTAACTCACAGAGACTATCTTGGCTCGATTTTGAATCTGGGAATTGACCGTTCAAAAACGGGTGACATCATAACCGGGAGAAAAGAGGCGCTCCTGTTTGTGCATCGTGATATGTCAGAGCTCATTCTCCACGAGCTGACCAGGGTAAAACACACTTCTGTAAAGACGGAACCGGTCTGTCTGGATGAGATCGATTATACTCCGGCATACGAAGAGATCAGGGGAACTGTAGCTTCCGTCCGGCTTGACAGCCTTCTATCGCTGGCTTTTTCCCAATCCAGGACAAAGCTTACCGGGTTGATCGAAGGGGCAAAAGTCTATGTGAACGGACGCCTTATTACAAGCAACGGGTATCAACCGGAAGAGGGCGACATTATTTCTGTGCGTGGTATGGGAAAGTTCAGATATGAGGCCTGCGGTTCCCGGACGCGTAAGAACAGGCTTACAGTTATTATTAATAAGTATGTTTAATTACAGCACAATCTGAAAACAGGAAATGGTAAACAGAATGACGACTGAAAATTATACAAACCAAAATCACAGCAAAAAGACTAAGACATTATGCTGGCTGATCTCCATTTTATCTTTGACTGCCGCTCTTGTTATCGATCAGTTGACAAAGCATCTGGCGGTAGTTTATCTGAAAGGAGAGAGCGCTAAGGTTCTGATAGATGGAGTGTTTGAACTTTCTTATCTGGAGAACCGGGGGGCAGCGTTTGGAATGATGCAGAACATGCAGCATTTTTTTGTCGCGGGCGCGGCTGTAATTTTTCTTTTACTGATCTTTCTGTATGGACGGATGCCTTTTACCCGTAAATATATACCCCTTAGAGTATGCGCGGTCCTTCTCGGGGCGGGAGCAGTCGGCAATATGATCGACAGGATCCGGCTGAACTATGTGGTGGATTTCTTTTATTTTTCTTTGATTGACTTTCCTGTTTTTAATGTGGCGGATTGCTATGTCGTTGTCGCATGTATCATGTTCGCGCTTCTTATACTGTTTTATTACAAAGGGGACGACGATTTTCGGTTTCTTCATGGCAAGAGAGGATGATTATCGAGATGGATATTATAAAACTGAGAACAGAGTTTGGCGGGGAGAGGATCGACAGATATTTGAGCGGTAATCTGGAGAACCGTTCCCGCTCTTATATCCAGAAGCTTTTGAAGGACGGAAATATCCGAGTGAATGACAGGGCAGTAAAAGCGAACTACAAAATCAATGAGGGAGATGAGCTTCTGATCCGGATACCGGATCCGGAAGTTCTCGACATTTTGCCGGAGGACATTCCGTTGGATATTATTTATGAGGATGAGGATATTCTTGTTGTAAATAAACCAAAGGGAATGGTCGTACATCCTGCTCCCGGACACAGCGGGCATACACTGGTCAACGCGATTTTGTATCACTGCGGTGATCAGCTTTCCGGTATCAACGGTGTGATGAGACCTGGGATTGTCCACCGTATTGATATGGATACGACAGGGTCTCTGATGATATGCAAAAATGACCGGGCTCATCAGATTCTGGCGGAGCAGCTCAAAGATCACACTATAACACGCCGCTATCACGCAGTTGTTCACGGGAATATAAAAGAAGATACAGGCACTGTAAACGCTCCGATAGGCCGTCACCCTGCGGACCGGAAGAAGATGAGTACGAGAGCGGCTCATGGGCGCAGCGCGGTTACGCATTTTCGCGTACTGGAGAGATTTGGAGACTACACATATATCGAGTGTGAACTGGAGACCGGAAGAACACATCAGATACGCGTGCATATGTCATCTATCGGACATCCGATACTTGGGGATACCGTATACGGTCCTTCAAAATGTCCGTTCAGACTACAGGGTCAGACGCTCCATGCGAAAATACTTGGCATATGCCATCCGACAACAGGAGAATATATGGAGTTTGACGCACCTCTTCCCGCTTACTTTGAAGATCTGCTCTCAAATCTGAGAAGAAAAAATTAATTTCTCATTGTAATGACATGAAAATATCGTTATAATAGTCATATAAGATGTGATTAAGCAGTTGTTTTTTATGCAAAATCACAGTTTATATGTTATATGATGCAAAGGAGAGTGGCTTACGATGAAAACAAATACGATCATTACAATCGGACGCGAATTTGGAAGTGCAGGAAGGGAGATCGGCTATAAAGTCGCCGAGGCTTTTGGCATCAGATTATACGATAAAGAGATGCTCGCGCGTGCGGCGAAAGAAAGCAGCATATGTGAGGAGATCTTTGAATCACATGACGAGAGACCGACGAACAGTTTTCTCTATTCTCTGGTGATGGATACTTATTCTATGGGATATTCGGGAAATACATATACAGATATGCCGATCAATCACAAAGTTTTTCTGGCTCAGTTTGACGCCATCAAAAAGATTGCGGACGAAGGTCCGTGTATTCTGGTAGGGCGCTGCGCGGATTATGCTCTGGAATCATACAAAAATGTTGTCAGTGTGTTTATTCACGCCGATATGAATGCAAGAATCAGAAGAATTGCCAGAATCTATGATCTGACGGATGCTAAGGCAAAAGATATGATTATAAAAACCGACAAGAGCCGTGCCAGCTACTATAATTACTATACGAATAAGAAATGGTCTGACGCGGAAAGCTATGAACTTTGCCTGACCAGTTCTGAACTGGGGATTGAAGGTACGGCAAAAGCGATTATCGATTATGTTCAGTTAAAAGAGAGTATTGCGCGTGAGAAGCGCAGCATATAGAGCAATACTGCCAAGACGTAATAAATAATTAATCTCCCGGAAGTCCTTTGTAAGGAAACACTTCCGGGAGATATTTAATCTTGTCCAGGGGATTTTGGAGATCTGAGTGTCCGCTGGGGCCAGCCGGTGATGTCTCCGGTTACGATCGCGTGGAACATCCGCTCACGGACCCCCGGATGCTCTGCGTTAAGCTTTTTGACCAGCTCTTTGGCATACTGGCGTTTTGTATAGCCGTCGACAGGACATGTGCTCTTGACAACAGGAAGAGCATATTTATTTTTAAATCCTATAACATCTGCTTCATCAACAAACATAAGAGGTCTTATCACGGTCAGATCCATCCTGTCCAGATATGTTTTCGGGGAAAAGGAGTGGAAACGTCCTTCAAAGATCAGTGACAGAAGCATTGTTTCAATAATGTCATCCTTATGATGGGCATAAGCTACTTTGTTGCACCCCATTTCCTTTATTGCCTGATTGAGAGCGCCTTTACGCATTTTGGCGCAAAGAGAACAGGGATTGCTCTCCTGTCTTATGTTGAAAAGGATATTGTAGATGTCAGATTTTACAATCTGATATGGAACGTCCATCTCAGCGCAGAGACTGATGACATTAGTAAGATCAAAGTTTTCAAATCCCAGATCCACTGTGATTGCGCTGAGCTGAAAGCGCTTTGGATAGAACCGTTTAAGGCCGTGGAGCGCATGTAACAGGGTAAGGCTGTCCTTTCCGCCGGAAATACCGACAGCGATGTGATCGCCTTCCTGTATCATCTCATATTCATCCACAGCTTTTCGGGTATAACTTAATAAACGCTGTAACTGCATGTTTTTTTATTCCTTTCTAATATGCTGAGTTTATATTATACTTATTTTGAGATCCGATTACAAGTATTTTAACAGGAGATTTTGAATATGAATCAGGTCAGGCTTCCACAATTTCATGACCGCGCCGACAGTATAAGAGGACAGTTTATTCAGGCGCTTCCGGTTATTGTGTATTTTTTGATTATGTTCTATTCTGTTATTCTTTTGTTCGGAATGCAGTATACACTTGTTGTTTCTCTTGGAACTCTGGTTTTTCAGGTCAATTATAAGAAAAAGCACACTCCCTTGTCGCTGACGCTTCTTCTTTTGCAGCAGTTGTTTCTGACGGTGTTGGCTTATGTTGCTACATGGAATATTGTTCTGTGTCTGCTTCTGAATCTGACGGTTCCTTTCTGGCTGATTTTCTCAAAGTCCTCGGCCTTCAATCAGCTCGGATATTTTTCTACACTTATGACATTTAGCTTTCTGCAATTTATACCTCTGGACTGGAAGGGCTTTATAGTCCAGTTTGAGGCGATGAGTTTGTGCTGTATCTCCGTATTGATAGCCGTTCTTCTGTATCCGAGGCTGTGCCGAAAGAAGAAGGGAATCTGTACCGAGCGGCAGGTAATGCGGCTGCTGGGAAATATTTTTGAAAAATCTTTAAACGGAGAGGAGGTTGAGGCAGATTTAAAGCAACTTTTCTGTCTGCAGCGGCAGCTTTACCAGGAAGCGGATCAGAAACGGGCCAGAAGGCATGTCGTTACATCAAAAGGTAAACTCCAGTACATGTTTGCTCTTATGATCCAGAGAACGACGTACCTTATATCAACACAGAGCCACATTCTGACACCTGCGGACGAAGAGAGCAGACAACTGGCACTTTGCATGGCTCAATACATGAAAAATGCGGGAAATATCGATTTTCTGTCTGGAGACAGTGCTCAGACCGGGAACCTGAAAAAAGAGGGGAAGAGAATGCTTTACCGGGCAGAGAAAAAGAGAGATATTTTTCACCGGCATGTCGCCAACTTTTTCCGGATGTTTTTATTTATTCTCAATCAGTCGGCTCGACAGGAGGAAGGGATACTGGATGAGCACTGGGAAGTTCCCGTAAAAGACAGGATATGGGAGAGGGTATTTTCCAGGATGCATCCGGATACATTTGAAATGCGTTTTGCCCTCCGTATGAGTGTTGTGATGATGACGGGAATGGCATTTAATATGCTGTTTGACGAGAGTCATTCCTACTGGTTTGTGATGAATGCGTTTCTTTTGTTGCGCCCGATGTATGAAGACAGCAACTACCGGATGAGAACACGGTTCTTCGGAACTGCCGCCGGCTGTGTAATTCTTATTATGATTCTGCCATTTTGCCAGTCAGCTGCTTCCCATCTGATCCTTGCGGGTATTCTTGTCGTATGTATGTACACGGCAACGCCGGGAACTGTAATTCATGCGTTCTTTGTCACATGTTTTGCCCTTATGATGACAACGCTGGCAATGGGAGATACCTCTGTAGTATTGCTGCGCATGATATATGTGATCGCGGCCGTTCTCTTCGTTCTCGTCGTAAACCGCTTTTTCTTTCCTACCAGTATGGGCAGCCAGTTTCGCTACAATTTCCAGATGCTTTTTCATATGCATCATATGTATCTGGGAATTCTGAAAGACTGCCTGACAAACTCTCTGGATTACTGGCGAATCTGCGACGCTCAGATACAGTATCATATGGTGCATGCCCAGATCAGGAAAGAACTTCCGGAAGCTGAGAAAAGCGAACAGGAGAGAGCGTATTTTCAAAAAATTCTCGAGATCACATGGTGTATGGCGTCTGAGATCCAGCAGATGTTCTTTCAGGTGAAAAACAGGAGACGGGATACAAAGGCACGCGAAATTATGGAGCACTATATTTATTACACTGATTATGTGCTAAATCAGATTCAGGAGATGCTTCATCTGAAAAAGGAGAAAAAACTCACCGATATAGAAGGAATGAAATACCAGAGATACATTACCGGTGAGCCGGAATTATCCTCACTGATGGTGCAGTACGCCAGAAACCTCTCCAGACTGTATATTCTCGTGTTAAGGCGATTCAAAACAACATAAAAGCTCCGCTTTATATATCGCGGAGCTTCACTGCGCCGGCAGCCTTTCTGCGCCGGTTTTCGTCAATAGCGGCATAGTGCTTTTTTGTTGTATTGACATCTTTGTGTCCGAGTACATCTGCCACAAGATATATATCACCTGTTTCCCGGTAAAGGGCTGTTCCGTAAGTACTTCTGAGCTTATGCGGTGTGATCTTTTTATTCGGCGTGACTTCACGGGCATATTTCTTCACCATATTCTCCACAGCCTGTACTCCCATCCGTTTTCTCTGGGTAGAGAGAAAGAGAGCGTTTTCATGTCCGGGAAGCGGAAGAGTGGTCTTACGGGTTGTATAGAGGTAGTTTTTCAGGGCGTTCTCCACTTCCTCGCCGAAATAAACAACCATCTCATTGCCTCCTTTTCGTGTAACTTTAATTCCGTTGTTTTTAAAGTCGACGTCCTGAATGTCCAGTCCGACACACTCAGAGACACGGATACCTGTGCCAAGCAGCAGAGTCAGGATTGCCAGATCCCGGTTTTTTGTCTTTTCATAGTAAGCCCGGCGCTGACCGGTAAGGGAATCGCCGCCATGATCCACATAATCGAGCAGTTTCGCAACTTCATCGGTATCCAGCCGTATAATTGCCTTTTCGTGAAGCTTTGGCATATCGACGAGCAAAGTGGGATTCTTTGCGATTGCCTGTCTTTTATAAAAATAGCCATAGAAACTCCGGAGCGCAGACATCTTGCGGGCAAGCCCTTTTTCTGTATTTGTAATCCGTTTATCCTCGTTCATATAGACTTTTAAGTATTCCTGGTATTCTTCAATGTCAACCGGCTCCAGGCGCTCCAGATCCTTCAGTGTGAACTGATCCATTGTATAATTTTTATACAGCGGATTGTTCTCCATTAAAAAATGAAAGAAAACACGAATGTCATATGCGTAGGAAATACGCGTCCTTGCCGATGTGGTCGGTTCAACCGCGCGAAAATAGTCCTTTGCAAATGGAGGCAGCGTCTTAAGAATATCTCTGAGACGCAAAGTATTGTCGATAGATTTCTGTTCATAGTAAGACTTTACCATAATGATTAACCCCTTTTTATTTTTGAAATATCCCCGAATATAGCTTGGAAAAAGCCGTATACATAAATATAGTATAACGCATATAACGTTTTTTGTCTATATCTTTTGGAAAAATCAGTATTTGTCGTATAGATTGAAATGTGTTTAAAAAAGCCGAAACAGTCTCTCATTTCAGATGAAATCATGTATAAACACTGTTTCGGCTATGTGGAGTGTATATATATCAATACATAGGGATGTATATTGATACCATAGAAACTTCAGAAACTTTTTTTGAATAAAGTTTATTTAAAAGCTGTATCACTGTAAGCAATAATCAGATTCTGACCGGAATGTATTTCGTCAGAATCAAGCTGATTTATTTCTTTGAGGACCCGGACATATTCTGAAACTGAATCATAATCATCTGTCAGATTCTCTTCAGCGATCGCCCAGAGCGTATCGCCGGGACGGATCTCAATACTCGTATAATATGTATATGACGCGTCTGGATCCGGAGTATTCTCATGGGCTGAAACTAAAAATACCCCAAAAGACAGACTGCATATCAATATTGCTGAAATCATTCCGAAAAACAAATTGCGTAATCTTTTTCCTGTGGATCTTCTGTTTCTTTTCTTTTTCATGATGAAATACCCCTCTCAATTATAAAATGGTCAGTTTTTTCAAAAGCATCAAATTGTATACAAGTATACTTAATATCGAACATCTATTCACACGAACTTTTGTTCTATATTTAGCATTATATACCACGAACATTTGTTTGTCAATAAAAAATCGAACATATTTTCGCAACAAGTGTTTGCTTTTTTCCTTTTGCTATGTTAGTATAATAAATATAATGAGTTTCGGAGGGAATTATGTCTAAAGGAAAAATCAGTAAAAAGCAACAGGAAATACTTGAATATATCAAGATGCAGATATTGCAGAGAGGGTTCCCCCCGTCGGTTCGTGAGATTTGTGAAGCTGTGGATCTGAAATCCACTTCGTCCGTCCACTCTCATCTTGAGACACTCGAGAAGAACGGTTTTATTAGAAGAGATCCCACAAAACCGAGGGCCATAGAGATTCTGGATGACAATTTCAATCTGACCAGACGTGAGATGGTCAATGTTCCTATTATAGGTCATGTAGCTGCCGGACAGCCTATTTTAGCACAGGAGAATATAGAGGACTACTTCCCTATTCCTGTGGAACATATGCCGAACAAAGAGACATTTATGTTGAAAGTAAAAGGGGAAAGCATGATAAACGCCGGAATTCTTGACGGTGATATGGTGCTTGTTGAAGAAGGGAACACGGCCTCAAACGGTGATATGGTCGTAGCTATGATTGATGAGGGGGCAACTGTGAAGACTTTTTATAAAGAAGAAGGTGTATTCAGGCTCCAGCCGGAAAATGATTTTATGGATCCGATTATTGTCCGGGAGGTTTCAATACTCGGTAAAGTAATTGGTGTGATCCGCCTGTTCAAATAATTAAATCCCGGTATAATAAATGCTGTAAAAGGGAGACGCCAGCCGCGTCTCCCTATTTTTCTTCCAGCTCTTCGATGGTGATATTTTTTCCGTCTTTCCAGATCCGTTCCAGGTCATAAAACAGACGGTTTTCTTTATCAAACACATGGACGATAATATCTCCGAAGTCTAAGAGAACCCAGCTTGATCCGCCTCTGCCCTCACGCTGCTTTAGTTCATATCCGGATTTATGCAGTTCATCTTCGACGTTATCGACCAGGGCGCTTACCTGACTGTCATTATTCCCGTTTGCAATGATAAAATAGTCGGCAAGTACAGAGATCCCGGTAATATCGATGATTTGAATATCTTCTCCCTTTTTGTCACTCAGAGCCTGCCAGGCGATGCGCGCCATTTCTTTTGACTGATTCATTTTACTGCTCCTCCTTTATTATCTAATTATTCTGCTATTGATTTTTTATAATATTCACAGGTGCTTATTGTCATCGGATCTATTGATTTCCCACCATCTTTCAGGTATTGTACGGTTCTCTCTGCCGACAGATATACCGCCCTGTCTATGTTTCTGAAGACAATGCCCCGGATTTCATCAAGTCCGGGAATTGGTCTTCGGTTGGGCTCGATATAGTCGGCAATGTAAATGATCTTTTCCAGCATAGTCATACCGGGGCGTCCGGTCGTGTGATAGGTGATAGAATCAAGAATGGCCTGATTCTTAATTTTATATTCATGCCTTGCAAGATAAGCGCCGAGTTTAGCGTGAACCAGCGCGGGCATCATAAGCTCTGAGGCCGTAAGTTCGATTCCGTAATTCTGACAGAGGGTGATCTGATCTTTTGCGGAACAGTATTTCCCACAGTCATGAAGAAGCCCGGCTGTAAGGGCGAGCTCCATGTCTTCTCCATAGCACATGGCAAGGGCGCCCGCTGTGTACATGACTCCGACCGTATGCTCAAACCGTTCTTTTTTCAGTTTTTCCGACAGCCTTTTTCGGATTTTTAATAACTCTTCTGTCATTGCTCTTCAGATACTCCTTTTCGGTAAAGACGATGTTCTTCGATGTATTCCGATACAGCGTCAGGTACCATATAACGGATGCTGAGGCCCTGTTCTGCCCTGCGCCTTATGGTAGTGGAGGATATTTCTACGAGCGGCGCCCGAAGAAGCCTGATATCCGCATTGTACTTTCCGATCAGATACCGGATTTGTTCTCTCATGCTTTTGGCGTCTTTATCATCTCTCATCGCCGCCAGAATGGTACAGCATGGAAAGATTGATTCATAATTCTTCCATCCCTCAATAGAGAACAGAGAATCTGCTCCCAGGATAAAATAAAACTGGTGCTCGGGATAGCGCTCCTTAAAGTCGGCCAGAGTGCTGTAAGTGTAAGAATGGGTTCGGGTAGTGGCCTCGTGAAGGCTGACTTTAAAATAAGAGATGTCGGACGTTGCCAGTTTTACCATCTCGATACGGTCCGCCAGAGAGATGCCGCTCTCATCGGTGATCTTGTGAGGCGGGTTGCCGTTAGGGAGAAACCATATCTCATCGAGAGAGTAATTCTCAAAGGCAAATTGTCCGAGCAGGAGGTGTCCGATATGGATTGGATCGAACGTACCGCCCATAATTCCTATTTTCATAGTGTTCACCTGCAAATGTATGATTTACAGAGGAAGAAAGATTTTCTTCTTATCATCCTTTCCCTCTTTGTATAATACGATCTTTTTGCCGATTACCTGTACAATCTGTGAATGTGTGCGTTCCGCAATAATCTCAGCCAATTCTCTGGGATCATCCGCGCAGTTATTGAGCACGCTGATTTTTATCAGTTCGCGCGCGTCCAGCGCTTCAGAGATTGCCTGGGTAAGCCCGGGAGTCATGCTGGACTTCCCGATCTGAAAAACAGGTTCTGTTTTCATGGCAAGGCTTTTTAAATATGCTCTTTGTTTTGTTGTCATCTGTTCTCTCCTATTTATAATAATCGAACTGCAGGCCGTACATTTTTACAGTGTCGCCTTCCTGGATGCCTTTTGCTTCAAGTTCGTCGAGAATTCCGGTCTCCTTCAGGAACTTCTGGAAAAACGCAAATCCTTTTTCCGAGTCCAGATTCGTATATCCGAGCATTTTCTCGATCTTCGGACCTTCTACTACATACATTCCCTCGCTCAGTTCAACCGTATATGGAAGCTCCTCGTAGATCAGCTCATCTTCCGGGAAATACTCCTGTTCAAATACTACGGGGGCCTGATCCATTGTCTCAAGCTGTGAACTCACATAGTAGAGCAGCTCAGAGACTCCTTTGCCTGTGGCGCCGGAGATCGGAAAAACCCGAATTCCCTTCGGCTCAAACTCGGATTTCAGTCGTTCTACCGGATCTGAGTCCTCTCCGTAAATCAGATCTGTCTTATTGGCGGCGATCACCTGAGGACGTCTGGCAATATCAGCATTGTATGCCTCCAGTTCGCTGTTTATCTTATAGATGTCATCGATAGGATCTCTGCCCTCTGTGCCGGCAGCGTCCACCACATGGATCATCAGCTTTGTGCGTTCGATGTGGCGGAGAAATTCATGTCCCAGACCGACGCCCTCAGAGGCCCCCTCAATGAGCCCGGGAATATCTGCCATGACAAAGCCTTTTGCACCGTCAAGATCGACTACTCCGAGATTTGGTGTCAGGGTAGTAAAATGATAGTTGGCGATCTTGGGAGCCGCGTTGGTCACCCGTGAAAGGAGGGTTGATTTTCCTACATTTGGAAATCCAATCAGCCCCACATCCGCGATGACTTTGAGCTCCAGATTTACCTCAAGTTCTCTGGCGGGCTGTCCGGGTTGGGCATATTTGGGAACCTGCATGGTGGAAGTTGCGAAGTGCTGATTTCCAAGTCCTCCTTTTCCGCCTTTTAATACGATCTGTCTTCGGTTATCGCCTGACATATCAGCAATTACCTTGCCCGATGTCGCTTCTTTTATGACAGTTCCCTCCGGAACATAAAGAATAAGGTCTTTTCCGTCCTTCCCGTGACATCTGCGCTTTCCTCCAGGTTCCCCGTCTCCGGCAGCGTATTTCCGTCGGTGGCGATAGTCGGAAAGCGTGTTGAGGCCTTCGTCAATCTCAAAAATCAGATCGCCTCCGCGTCCTCCGTCGCCGCCGTCCGGGCCTCCGTTTGGAACATACAGTTCTCTCCTGAAGCTGCAGTGTCCGTCGCCGCCTTTACCGGATCTGATATAGATTTTCGCTCTGTCTGCAAACATAAATACTCCTTTACCAATTACCACATAATGCTGCAAAAGCCCCAGACGACACTGCCTGGGGCTTAAACTGCTTACTCAGCTACCGGATAGATAGAAACCTGCTTCTTATCTCTTCCTTTTCTTTCATATCTTACGACACCGTCTACCAGGGCGAACAGAGTATCATCTCCGCCGCGTCCCACATTCACGCCCGGGTGAATTTTTGTACCGCGCTGTCTGTAGAGGATGTTTCCGGCTTTTACAAACTGTCCGTCTGCTCTCTTAGCGCCCAGTCTCTTGGACTCGGAATCACGTCCGTTCTTTGTAGAACCAACTCCCTTTTTATGAGCAAAAAACTGAAGATTCATTTTCATCATGGTTCTTACACCTCCTTGAAAATAATGTCAATGTATGATTCGTATTCGCTGCTGTCTTCTATCTGTTCCAGACCAAGAATCATGGAATCCAGCAAAAGCGAGGCATCGTGTGAAGGTGTCTGGCTGAAGCGGAATTCAATCCTTCCATCTCCTTCATCTGAAATACAGCTCGTCCTGTCATCTGTAAAACGCTCAATCGAATTCACGGTATTAATTACGATTGAAGATACGGCCGCGCATACAATATCCTTTCCCGGATCATCGTAGCCAGCATGTCCTGACAGATCAAAGCCGACATATTCGTGCCTGCCGGTCTTATAAATAGTTACCTGAATCATATGGACGCTCAGGCGTTGATCTTGTCGATCTTCACAGCTGTGTACTGCTGTCTGTGTCCATTTTTCTTATGGTAACCAGTTTTTCTCTTATACTTGTAAACGACAACTTTCTTTGCTTTTCCATCGCCGATTACAGAAGCTGTAACTGTTGCACCTTCAACAGTGGGGTTGCCAACGACCAGCTTATCATTGTTTACTGCAAGCACCTGGTCGAATGTATAAGTTTCTCCAGCTTCAACACCAAGTTTTTCCACTTTAATGATATCGCCTTCGGCTACTTTGTACTGTTTACCACCTGTTGCTATAATCGCGTACATATAGCACCTCCTATTATCATTACTCGCCAATTACGGTGTCTGTCAAAACGTCAGAACTTCAAAACCTCATTGTGCGGCATACTATCGTAGTATATCATATCCAATTTTATGAAGTCAATAGCTTTCCGGTAAATTCTTCAGCTTTTCATAGCAGTATTCAATAATACTCTTTCGCGTGACAATTCCGATAAATTTCCTCTGATCGTCAATAACCGGCACGAAATTCTGATCCATAGATTTTCTTATGAGATCTTCCATATCAGAGCCGACAGAAACCGGCGCGTAATCCACCTTGCGGGGAAAATCCTGTATAAATATATTTTCCGCTTTTTTAAGATTCAAGTCTGTGTACTTCTTAATTCCCCAGAGCAGATCTCCCTCTGTGATTGTCCCGACATATTCTCCCGCTTTGTTAAGCATGGGGATACACGCATATTTGTGATACTCCATTGTCTCTAATACTTGTCTTAAAGTACTGTGGTCATAGACAAAAGCCACTTCACTTTTGGGTCTTAAAAAAAACAGGATATTCATTTGTAACTCTCCTCTCCGGCTTAGAGTTGTGTGAGTACAAAGATCTCATACAGCGCGCGGATCGCATTTTTGAAATCCTCATGTTTTACGCCGACAATGATGTTAAGCTCACTGGATCCCTGATCGATCATCTTCACGTTAATATGTGCGTGGGCAAGAGCGGAAAAGATTCGCCCGGCGGTTCCTCTTGTGGATTTCATGCCCCGGCCTACAATAGCGATCAGCGCAAGGTCTGATTCCAGTTCAATATGGTCCGGATGAACTGTCTTATTTATATCGGAAAGGATCTTCTGCTCCTTTTCCTCGAAGCTGTCTTTATTTACAAAGATAGACATAGTATCGATACCGGAAGGCATATGCTCGATCGACACCCCGTTATCCTCAAAAACCTGGAGTACCTTCCGGCAGAAACCGATCTCGGAATTCATCATTGCCTTTTCTACTGTAATAGCGGCAAATCCATCTGTGCCGGCGATGCCGGTAATCGTATATTTCGGCTGTCTGCATGTGCTTTCTACGATCAGAGTGCCCTGGTCGGAGGGAATGTTTGTGTTTCTGATGTTAATCGGAATACCCGCTTTTCTTACAGGAAAGATCGCGTCTTCATGGAGTACGCTTGCCCCCATGTAGGAGAGCTCCCGGAGTTCTTTGTAGGTGATTGTCTCGATAGACTTTGGATGCTTTACGATCCGCGGGTCGGCGATCAGGAATCCGGATACATCCGTCCAGTTTTCATAGAGATCCGCCTTTGCCGCAAGAGCGACAAGCGAACCTGTAATATCAGAACCTCCTCGTGAGAACGTAACTACTTCCCCGTTTTCTTTCGCGCCGTAGAATCCGGGAATAACAGCCTTATCTGTCTCTTCCAGTGCTCCGGCGAGAAGTTCGTTAGTCTTCCCGTCGTCAAAACTGCCGTCCTCACGAAAGCGAACAACATCCGCGGCATCTATAAATTTGAATCCAAGATAGGCGGCCATGATCTTACCGTTTAAGAACTCGCCGCGGGAAGCAGCGTAATCTTCTCCCGCATGAGAGCTGAAGTCGCCGCGGATTGTCTCGAAATCATCAGCTAAAGAAAAATCTAATTCAAGACCGTCGATAATCTCCTGATAACGTTCTTGAATCGCTTCCAGCTGGCCGGAAAAATCCTCGCCGTTCACAGCGGCCTCATAGCAGGAATACAGCATATCGGTAACTTTAGTGTCGCTGCTGAAGCGCTTGCCGGGAGCCGACGGCACAACATAACGTCTTGCTTCATCTGATCTGATAATAGTTCCGACCTTTTTAAACTGATCTGCGTTAGCCAGAGAGCTTCCTCCGAACTTAACTACTTTTTTCATTTCTTTTTTCCTCCAAAGTATGAAATCTTCTCTTAATTTTGTATGGGCACATTCTGTCGCATCCCGCTTTCGGGCATTTACGGTACAATATTATAGCTTCTGCCGGCAGACTTGTAAACGGTAAAATGATTTTTATGACTCATTATATAACGCCCTCTTCCTCATAAAGCGGCCGTCTTGTTTTCCTGCGGGTCACTTCTACCAATCCCAGGGCAGTCATATCCACAAGAGTGGACTGAATCGGATCTTTAGCAAGATGACATCTGAACTCGCGAAGCAAGAGCTCCGTATTTTCTTCCTGTTCCATATTGATGAAATCAACAATGATAATTCCAGAGAGATTGCGGAGCCGGATTTGCCTTGCTGCTTCTCTTGCTGCCTCCAGATTGACTTTAAGGGCTCCCTCCTCGCTTCCCGCTTTTGAGGAAGCTTTCCCAGAATTGACATCGATGACAGTCAGTGCTTCAGTGGGCTGGATGATCAGGTATCCTCCGGTTTTCAGCCAGGCCCGTTCCCTTAACGCTTTATCGAGAGCTGTCTGGGTGCTGTAAAGCTTGTCAAGCGGAAATTCGTGATTGTCATACAGTTCGAGCAGATCCGTCTTTTCAGGCAGTTCGGATTGAAAAAACAGATGTATACGAGTATACAATTCACGATCGCCAATGACGATCGACTCCATTCCATCCATGTATACATTTTTCAGGTCAGAGATATAGGGCGGCGGTGCAGATTTCAGACAGGTAAAACATACTCTTGTCTGAGCATTTTTTCTGAGGCGTTCATACTCGTCCCTGAGGGAGAGAATCTCCTTTAATACTTCTGAAAACGGAGCGTTCTTTGCGTTTGTCCGGACAATCAGGCCGAAATCTTCATTGCGGTATGAATTCAGCTTTTCTTTAAATTCGTCACGCACTGCCCTGGGCAGTTTGGATGAAACGCCGATTCGGGTGTTGCCGTGAGTCAGAACGGCGTATCGTCCGGTAAAGCTTACATTTGAGGTGACTGTAGGAACTTTTGTTTTTGCCGCCTCTTTACTGATCTGCACAACTAGCTCATCCCCAATACAGAGAAGCTTTTTCCCGGATTTTCGGGTAAAGATGGCGTGGCTTGCGTCTTTCATATCAAAATAGCAGCTGATTCCCTTTTCAATTTCAATAAAGGCGGCTCCTATATTTGGAACAATGTTCTGTACTTTTCCGATATATATGTCTCCCAGACGGTACCTGCCCGAGCTGCCGCCGTCCTCCGGGGTACTGTGGATTTCCGCGATCTCGCCGTCCTCCATGAAAAATGTCCGGATTCTTCCGTCTCTCTTTTCAATCAGGATCTTTCGTTTCAAGATAGGTTCTCCTTTATAATGTCATGCCCCAGATCCGCCAGTGGAATCAGCTGGAGAGTCTGACCATCCCCGACATCTGCGTACATCTCCAGACGTTTATAGGAAAATGACGGCTCTGTCCGGGGTTCACCGGTCTGCTGCTTCATATATTTGACAAAAGTGTCCATAATCAGATCCGGTTTCAGATTCTCAGAACTTCCGGCAGCCGTCTGAACACGCAGTCCTTCCTCACAGAACTCCCACCGGTAGATCAGAGGCCTGATGTCTATCATGCGTTCACTTCTCTTTGTCTGTTTGATCACAGAGATCATATCCTGAGCCATGAATTCAGAAAAATATTGACGCATCGGTTCGCTCCACACAAACCCGTTTGGCCTGATCAGATAGTCCGCTCCGGCGAGAATCGTCATACCGGTCATTTTCTTCTCTTCTGCTATCTGTCTAAAACTTAATATTTCGATTCCTTCCACAGATACTTCGTTCATTCTGCGGACTGCCTCCCGGCTTTCAATGGGGGACGTCAGCTCAATATCCAGATATTCGCCGTCGCTTTCAAGACCGATTCCAAGGGGACTGGCAAAAGACATAATCATATGCGGGCTGTATCCCCCGGTAAATGCGATTGGAATATCCGCTCTTCGCATCACTTTCTGAAAAAACCGCATAACATCAAGATGTCCGATAAAGCGGAGAACTCCATACTTTCGGAATTTAATTCTTGCCTTCATAACAGACACCTCCTCCGAATCTGGCAGCTCCGCATCCGGAGCATCTTTCCCGGCAGTTTGGCGTCACCGTTCCTTCTACGGCCCGCTCCCACTCCTTGCGAAGAAAAGCGCGGCTTACACCAATGTCTATAAAATCCCACGGGAAAAGTTCATTTTCTCCCCGCTCCCTCAGATTATAAAATGAGAGATCCACACTGGTATCTTCAAAGGCCTGCATCCACAGATCATTGCGGAATGTCTCTGTCCATGAATCATAGAGACAGCCCAGACGGTAGGCCCTTTCGATCACCAGGCCGACTTTTCTGTCGCCTCTGGCCATTACCCCTTCCAGCACCGTGACCTGCGCGTCATGCCAGTTATACTTCAGACTTTTGCGGTTCAACTGATCCCCAAATTCGTCTCTTACGATATGGGCTCTCCTTTCATATTCTTCAGCCGTACACATAGAAGCCCACTGGAACGGAGTGAACGGTTTGGGAACAAAGAAGGAGGAACTGGCAGTGATCTGACATTTTCCGTGGCGCTGTTCCTTGGGGATTTCGTAGTATCTGCGGGCAACTCTGTCTGACAGACGGGCAATTTCCTTCATATCTTCCTCTGTCTCTGTGGGAAGTCCCAGCATAAAATACAGCTTCACCTTGCTCCAGCCCCCGTCAAATGCCTGTCCCGCTCCATTGATGACATCTTCTTCTGTCAGTCCTTTGTTGATGACATCGCGCATTCTCTGGGAGCCCGCCTCCGGGGCGAATGTAAGGCTGCTCTTGCGAATATCCTGTACTTTACTCATCACATCGAGGGAAAACGCGTCGATGCGCAGAGACGGAAGCGAGATGTTGATTCCCTTCTCCTTAAATTCCTCTATCAGAAAAGTTACGAGTTCTTCCAGCTTCGAGTAGTCGCTTGAACTTAAGGAACTAAGGGAAATCTCTTCGTGTCCTGTATTTTTCAACATTGTACGGGCGTAATTTTTGAGCCTGTCCACATCGCGCTCACGCGTCGGCCGGTAGATCATTCCCGCCTGGCAGAACCGGCAACCCCGGATACAGCCCCTCTGGATCTCCAGAACGACTCTGTCCTGTGTCGCCTTTATGAAAGGAACCACAGGATTCATAGGATATGAGGCGTCTGAGACATCCATAACCACCTGTTTTCTGACTCTGGCAGGTGCGTGAGAATTTACAGGAAGAAAAGACTTGAGTGTTCCATCCTCATTGTAGGAGGCAGTGTAAAACATAGGAACATAGATTCCTTCAATCTGCGCTGCTCTCTCCAGAAATTCCGCTCGTGGCTTTCCCGAGTGTTTCCAGATTCTGTAGGCATCCAAAAGTTCGTCGTATACCGTCTCACCCTCTCCGATATAGAAAAGGTCGAAGAATTCGGCCAGAGGCTCAGGATTATAAGCACATGGACCGCCTCCGATGACGAAAGGATCATCCTCTGTCCTGTCAGCCGCATGAAGAGGAATCCGGCTTAAGTCCAGGATCTGCAGGATGTTGGTATAACACATCTCGAACTGAATGGTGATGCCGAGAAAATCAAAGTCACGGACGGGATCCTGTGATTCCAGAGCAAAAAGAGGAATGTCTCTGTCCCTCAGTATTTTATCCAGATCGAGCCACGGTGAATAGACGCGTTCGCACCACACATCCTCTCGGCGGTTGAACATGTCATATAGGATCTGGATCCCCAAATGTGACATGCCGATTTCGTAAACGTCGGGAAAGCACATGGCAAAGCGAATATCAACTTTATCTTTGTCCTTCATTACGGAATTTACTTCGCCTCCGATATAGCGGGCCGGTTTTTCTACTTTTAATAAAATATCGTCGCTTAGAGCAAGTTTTCTCATCAAAAAAGTCCTTTTCACTACTTGGCTTTATGAAAAAGCCGATAATTCCTATCAATTGTACTATATGCTTTTTGATCTGTCAAAGGCTCTATAAACTTTTCCACGCCTCTATAATATCCTCTGCGTCTATGTCGATCTCCCTTTCAATCTGATTTACAATGGCGGTGCTGTCTACTCTGGCGACTTCTGCGTCACTTTGCTCCATATACACAAAGCAGACAAAACAGAGAATACTGACTACAAGGCGCAGGTAAAATGTGCCGCCTGATGATTCGCGTTCACTGTCCTTTGATCCGTAGAGATCCTGACAGATCCTTCCGTATCGAGGATGAACTGCCGGAATCTCTTTTCGGTCATCATAGAGCTTTCTCGTCTGGCGCAGCAGCTCTCTGCGCCGCATCTCGGAATCGTTCATGTATACTGCCTTTCTCCCCTGCCATATGCCACCTGTGATCTGAGAGACGTAAATGAGAGCACCAAAAAACAGGGGAATAAATATTGTTTACCATAATTTATGCCCCTGTCTGTTTTGATAGAACCGATATACTTTGGACTGGTTCTTATCGTATTTTTCACTTACCGGTCTGCGAGTTCCTGTGTGATATCCTCCCATGTGACGCCACGTTCCGCCATGAGAACCATCACATGATACAGAAAATCGGAAATCTCGTATTTAATCTCCTCCGGATTTGGATTTTTTGCCGCAATTACAATCTCCGTAGCCTCTTCTCCTACTTTTTTTAAGATTTTATCGATTCCTTTTTCAAACAGATAGTTTGTATAGGAGCCTTCTTTTGGGTGTTCCTTCCGATCAAGAATCGTGTTATATACAGCTTCAAAAATCTGAAGCGGATTTTTCGCGTCATAGTCGGCGCCGACAATAGTGGTATAGAAACAGGAACGGTTCCCGGTGTGGCAGGCTGCCCCGATCTGTTCCACTTTTGCCAGGAGAGTATCTTTATCACAGTCTATGGAAAGTGACTTCACATACTGGTAATGTCCGGAAGTCTCACCCTTTACCCACTGGCTTTTTCTGCTTCTGCTAAAATATGTCATGCGTCCTGTTTTTACAGTATTGTCAAAAGCCTCCTCATCCATATAGGCGAGCATCAGGACTTCGTTCGTTTTATAATCCTGTACGACTACCGGAATCAGTCCGTCTGAGTTTAATTTGAATTCGGAAAAATCAAGAATACTCTCAAAGGATGTCATTCTGATCCCGGCATCCGAACAGATCTCCTTGAACTCATTGAAATCCATGTTCAGACTGCTGATAAAGAGCCCGGATACCCCTTTGATCCCGTCACATTTTAAGATTCTTAAAATCTCAGTCTGCTCCATCGTATCTGTCAGTACGACACAGGGAAGTTTGGTAATATTCATAACGGAATTCAGGTCCAGTCTGTGCATAAACACTATTTCGGTACTATATTCCTCGATCAGATGCTGCTGTTTAAAGAGCGCATCAAAATCATTCAGAGAAACCGCAATCCGTTCTTTTCCAAAGCGTTTGGAAACTTCTTCGATCAGATCCATAGACAGAGACTTTGAAAAATTCAGGATTGCCCGCTTGGCCCCGGCATACAGAATCTTTTTTACATCTTCCGCGCGCCGGATATTGCCTCCGGCGATCATCGGTATGCTGATAACCCGATTGATTTTTTTGATCAGATCAATGGCTTCATCATGTTCTTCGTCCGATGTGGACAGATCAAACACAATCAGTTCATCCGCGCCCTTTTCACAGTATTGTTTGGCGAGCGCGACGACATCAGGGGCGAGAACACTCCTGTCGTCAAACCACTGTACGGCTTTTCCCCCGTCAATGAAAATGCAGGGGGTCAGTCTTTTATAACTCATGTATATCAGTTCTCCTTTTATCTCTATAGTGTTCCCTTTGTGGACCACACTTCATTTATTCTCGGTTCTTTTGATACTGCCATGTCAAGCGCTTTCCCGAAGGACTTAAAGAGCGCCTCGGCCATATGATGATTGTTACCGGGTTCCAGAATCTTCATATGGAGATTCATGGAAGCGCTGCCGGACACTGCCTGGAAAAACTCCCGAATCATCTCGGTGTCCATTGTTCCGAGCATGTGGACTGTAAAACATGCATCGTATTTCAGATAAGGGCGCCCTGAGAGATCAATAGCAGACAGCGCAAGAGTCTCATCCATAGGCAGGATGAAATAGCCGTATCTGCGTATACCCGTTTTTAAGCCGAGCGCCTTACTGATTGCCTGCCCTAGCACGATTCCGGTATCTTCGATCGTGTGATGGCTGTCAACCTCAAGATCACCGTTTACTGTTACATCCAGATCAAAAAGTCCGTGACGCGCAAATCCGTCCAGCATATGATCAAAGAAAGGGATGCCGGTCTGTATTCGGTTCTGTCCGCGGCCGTCAAGGTTGATTGTCAGAGTAATATCGGTTTCTTTTGTCTTTCTTGTGACTGTAGCGATACGTGCTTCCATTTGTGTTCCTCCTTGCTTCAATCGCTCTTCGCCTTACTCTTCCTTCTCAAAGCGGACTCTGACGGAGTTGGCATGGGCGGTAAGATGTTCTGCTTCGGCAAATGTTTCAATATCCGTGTGTATTTCTTTCAGCGCTTCTCGTGAATAGGAAATTATGCTGGACTTTTTAATGAAATCGTCCACAGAGAGAGGGGAGAAGAATTTTGCTGTTCCGTTTGTAGGCAGTACATGATTCGGGCCGGCAAAATAGTCTCCCAACGGCTCGCTTGAATATTCCCCGATAAAGATTGCTCCGGCATTTCGGATCTTCGTCATCACTTCAAATGGATTGGAAGTAACAATCTCCAGATGTTCGGAGGCGATTTCATTGGCTGCGTCAATGGCATCTTCCAGCGTTTCGGCGATGAGAATATGACCATAGTTGTCCAGTGATTTCCGGATAATATCGCCGCGGGACAGCTCTTCTGTAAACCGGTCCGTCCAGTCAGATACTTCATATGCCAATTTTTCGCTTGTGGTTACGAGAATCGCGCTTGCCATTTCGTCATGCTCCGCCTGGGAGAGCAGGTCGGCCGCTACATATTTCGGATTTGCGGTCTCATCTGCAAGGACGAGGATCTCGCTGGGACCGGCAATGGAATCAATGCTCACATGACCGTAAACCGCCTTCTTAGCCAATGCGACATAGATATTTCCAGGGCCGACGATCTTGTCCACTTTCGGGATACTTTCTGTTCCGTATGCAAGCGCGGCAATTGCCTGGGCTCCGCCTGCCTTATAGATTTTGTCGGCGCCTGCCTCTTTTGCTGCGACCAGTGTTGTGGGGGTGACGCTGCCGTCTTTTCCGGGTGGGGTCACCATAATGATCTCGTCGACTCCGGCCACCTTGGCAGGTATAATGTTCATCAATACAGATGACGGATAAGCTGCTTTTCCTCCGGGAACATAGACGCCTGCGCTTTTCAGAGGGGTAACTTTCTGTCCCAGGATAGTGCCGTCAGGCCGGCTGTCAAACCAGCTGTACTGCATCTGTTTTTCATGATAGGATCTGATATTTTTCAGCGCTTTACGAATGACCGCGATGAGCTGCTCGTCCACGCGGGAATATGCGTTCTGGATTTCCTCCTTTGTGACAAGAACTGTATCAGATGTGATTCTGGCTCCGTCAAATTTCTCAGTATATTCAAAGAGCGCCTGATCTTTTCTTTTCCTGACATTGTCGACGATTTCCTGTACGCTGGCCTCGTATTTTCCGTAGCTGCTGGGGCTTCTTTTAAGAAGCGCCTCCAGCAGATGATTTTTTGTCGTTTGGTCTAGTCTCTCAATCCGCATTTCTTCCTCCTTCACGAAGCAGTGTTCTCAGATCTGTGATAATCTTTTTAATCCGTTCATTTTCCATGCGCATACTTACCGGATTGACAATCATACGCGCTGACAGCGGGCAGACCTCCTCAAGAACTGAAAGGCCATTTTCCTTCAGTGTTGATCCGGTCTCTACGATGTCAACGATTACTTCCGACAGTCCGACAATCGGTGCAAGCTCGATGGAACCGTTCATTTTTATGATCTCTACAGTCTGATGCTTTTTATTGTAAAAGTAGTCTTTGGCAATCTCCGGATATTTTGTGGCGACACGGATCAGTTCATGATGCTTTAAAAGCTCTGCCGCGCTTTCATAACCGCAGACGCACATCCGGCACTTTCCGAATCCGAGATCCAGCACTTCATGAACCTTCCTGCCTTCCTCAACGATCGTATCTCTCCCGACGACCCCGATGTCGGCAGCACCGTATTCGACATAGGTGGGGACATCCGGCCCTTTCGCGAGAAAAAATTTCAGCTTCAGTTCCTCGTTAGTAAAGATCAGTTTTCTGGAGTCTTTCTCTTTCATTTCCTCGCAGGTGATTCCGAGGCTCTCCAACATCTCAAGTGTCTTGCTGGCAAGACGCCCTTTTGTCAGGGCAAAGGTTAAATATCTCATAAGTACGGCTCCTTTAATTCTGCATTTTCAGATCTACAAGTTTTTCTTCACCGGTCAGAAGGTTGAGCATTTCTATCTTTCCGTCGTCTCTCAGATAGAGCATGGCAGATGCCCCCGCACGGCGGGCATAATCTTCATAGCCTGCGCGCTCATCAGAAGCGTCGCGCTTGATCAGCTCAATATTGCGTCCCTTTCCCCTAAAACTGCACGCAAGAGAAATGGCGTGCTCCTCGGTCTGCTCCGTGTAGATGATCAGATTCCGGTGAATCGGTTCCACGGCAATCTTCTGGCGGTTCAGAGCATTCATCAGCTCATCAAGAATGATTGCGAATCCGATAGACGGGGTATCTTTTCCGAATTTGCCAAGCAGATGGTCGTACCGGCCTCCCCGAACGATGGCGTCTCCGGTACCATATGTATAAGCACGGAAGATAATGCCCGTATAGTATCCGTAACTTCCAATCATACTCAGATCAAATGCAACATGCTCTTCTGCTCCGTACAGCTTGAGAAGACGATATATATGCTGAAGCCTTGTTATACCCAGGCGGGCGTTCAGATCCGGTGCGATTCTCAGAGCTTCCTCAAGAATTTCCGGGCCGCCTGTCAGTTCAGGAAGTATGTGAAACGCCTTTCTGACACTCTCTTTTACTTTATTGCTGTCAAGTATCTCCTCTATCCCAAAATAGTTGCGGTTTGTAATAAGAGCGCGTATTTCCCGGTTTTGCGCTTCATCCAGCGCAGCGGCTTCCATCAGGCCGCGGATAAAGTCAATGTGCCCTATACTGATCTGGAATTCACTCAGACCGACTTTTTTCAGTCCGTCCACGACCATTGCAATCATCTCGACATCTGCCTCGATGGAGTCGAGTCCGATCAGCTCCGCCCCAAGCTGCGTATTCTCTTTTAGACGGCCCTGATAGCTGGTATGATTGATAAACGTATTGCCCGCATAACAGAGACGCACGGGGCAGTCTTCTGTCTCAAAGAGCGTGGCCGCCGCTCTGGCAACAGACGGAGTAATATCCGGTCTGAGCGCCAGAATATTCCCTTCTCTGTCAAAAAACTTATATAACTCCTGAGTGGAGGTAGAGCCGATCTCCTCCCGAAATACATCATAATACTCAAACGTGGGAGTCTGTATATCCTGATAACCGTACAGATGAAGTACAGTATTCAGCTTTTTCTGAAGTGCAAGTTTGGTTTCGCATTCCTTGTTGTAAATGTCCCGGACACCTTCCGGGGTATGAAGTTTTTGTTCCATATGCTTCTCCTCTTTCACTTTACCGTGCTAAAACACTAAATTTCCATGTAATTATACGGACTTTCCCCGTTCCTGTCAATCCCTCAGATCCAGATCTTTCTGTATATAATCGAGATAAGGAACGAAATATCCCTGTTTTAATTTCATAAACCATCCGGGCTCGATTTCATCATAGCGGAAACTTTTTCTTCCGCCTGTCTGCGCCCGGTCCCAGAATTTTCTGATCTGACGGTATCTCATATAGTACAGCTCATCTCTTGTGCTGTAGTAGATCAGAAGAAAAGCGATTCCTCCCTGCTTCTCAAACTTTTCCATAAAGTCTATCTGATGCTCATGGACATTCTGCAGAGGGAAGGTGTCAACGCTGCATTCTTTGGCATCAAAGCAGACCGGAATACCCTGAACTGCCCCGATGTAATCCACTGTGCTGATCTTATCAAAATAGGCCAGCGTGATGTGCCGTTTTTCCTGATCGATTCTGACCGGAGTGATCGGAGTTGGGATCTTCTGAATCAGGGCGAGTCCCATATCCGTGTACCGCTCGTTTGTATGATTGATAAACTCCTCTAAAGTAGAACCTCTGAGACCTCTTGAATTCCATGTGGCCATTTCTCTTTCCATTCTCCTTCAATATGTGATCTTTGTATCCTGGCATATCTTCTCAAAAAGCTCAGGCATATCTGCCGTCAGAGTCTTCCCGGACAACTCAGAGAGCGCGCCGGTACATTCAGGAAAGCAGAGCCTGTACGCATGAAGAAACTGCGAGGAAAGCCCATAATCTCTTCTATACTGCTCATTTATCCGGCGATTCCCGTACTTATAGTCTCCGATGATCGGATGTCCAAGAGATGCCATGTGTGCCCGGATCTGGTGGGTTTTCCCGGTGATCAGATGCACTTCCACTAAAGTTACATTTCCGTTGGAACTCAAAGGCCTGTACTCTGTTTCGATCCGGGAAGTTCTTTTAGATGCTTCACAGTGAAGGGATACTTTGTTTGCGCGGGCATCTTTTGTGAGGTACCCACTGATTCTGGACCGTTCTTCTATCCTGCCCGCCACGAGACACAGATAATATTTCTGAAGTGAGCGCACCTGAAACATCTCGCTGAGCTGCTGAAGGGCGGCAAGTGTTTTGCCTGCTGAGAGGATGCCGCTTGTATTCCGGTCCAATCGGTTGCATACAGACGGACGAAAAGTTTTAAGCTCCTCCTGTGTGATCTGTCCGGTATTGAGCAGATAGTCTGTCAGATATTCCACTGCTGACATATCATCTTTTGCGGCCTTCTGCGACAGCATACCGACAGGCTTGTTTATAAAAATTGTATGCTCATCCTCGTATATTATGTCAAGCCGGACGTTCTTGGTTCGGTTCGGAGAGGGCGCCGCTTGAAGGCCGGAGAACTTTTCAATCGTATCGTCGGAGAGAAAAAAGCGTACAATATCTCCTTCTGACAGCTTTTCACCACCGGAGGCTTTTCTGCCGTTCAAAGTGATATTTTTTTTCCGCATCATCTTATAGAGAAAACTTCTGGGAGCCAGGTTCAGATATTTCCCGAGAAATTTATCCAGGCGCTGTCCTGCTTCATTGGAGCGGATATTCAGTTCCTTCATCATGTTACTCCTCTTCTTTTACATGGTCATCCCTTGAACAGTTCCTCCACTCTGATAATGAGACGGTGAGGAAGAAGCTTTGTTCCGAGATATGCCGTCTTCATGGCTGCGCCGTAAACGGACAGTCCTCTCCGGCGACGGCTGTCAGTCAGTGCCCTTTTCACAACCCGGGATGGTTTTGCGAGAGTCAGTTTTTTCAAAGGGCCTCTGAGAGATCCGCTTATCTCGAAGAACTCTGTGTCCACAGGCCCGGGGCATACTGCGGTCACAATAATGCCAAGAGGCTTCAGTTCTGCGCGAAGGGATCTTGAGAGGCTCAATACATAGGCTTTTGTGGCGGCATACACGGCAAAGAACGGCTGCGGGCAGAAAGCAGCTGCCGAGGCAATATTGAGTATTCGTCCGCCCCTGCTCATATATGGAATCGTAAGCTGGAGCATTCGGGTAAGAGAACGGCAGTTCAGATCCGCCATATCAGTCTGAATCCGTTTCCCGGACGCGGCAATATCAAGAAATGTGCCGGATTTTCCGAACCCGGCGGCATTGACGAGCATCCGGACGTCGGGCGAGAACTTTTTCAGCGCATCGTCATAATCACGGTAGATCTGCTTTTTCAGCAGATCACCGGAGAAGATCCGAAGAGAAAGCATTGTCTCTTGATCAAGTTTTTCTAATCGGTCTTTCCTTCTGGCTATCACCCAGATCTCGTCCAGGTCTTTATAAAAATGTTCTATCTGGCGGACAAACTCTCTTCCGATTCCGGAGGAAGCGCCCGTTACAACAGCAATTTTCATTGTGGAACCTCACTTCTTTTTGTGAATATTACGAATTGTTTTACGCTTTTGCGGTTTTCTTCTATCAGCCTGCCTCTTCCCGTCAGCTCTGGTACCGTGTGCGCGATTGCGCATTTTACTATGATGCGATTCTCCTTTCGGGCGAATCAGGCAGTTAGGGCCATACCCTACAAGATCCATACGTCCGGTCCGTCTCAGCGCTTCATAAACAAGATCATAGAGTTTGGGATTGCGGTACTGAATCAGCGCTCTCTGCATTGCTTTTTCGTGAGGACTCTTCGGCACATATACGGGCCGCATATTGCGGGGATCAAGTCCTGTATAATACATGCATGTAGACAAAGTAGACGGTGTAGGATAGAAATCCTGTACCTGTTCCGGCATATATCCCAGATCCCGGCAGAACAGGGCAAGTTCTACCGCCTCCCTGAGTGTGGATCCAGGATGGGAGGACATAAGATAAGGAATAAGGTACTGTTTTTTCCCAAGCGCTTCGTTCATTTTTTTAAACTGTTCCGCAAATTGCCCATAAACTCTGTGTTCCGGCTTTCCCATCAGTTTCAGGACAGGTGACGCCACATGTTCAGGCGCTACCTTCAGCTGGCCGCTGACATGATATTCGCATAATTCTCTTAGGAAATCTTTCCTTGTGTCAGCCAGAAGATAGTCAAACCGGATTCCTGACCGGATAAACACTTTCTTGACTCCGGGTATTTCCCGCAGCTTTTTTAAAAGAGACACATAATCGCTGTGGTCTGCGTCCAGATTGGGGCAGGGTTTGGGAAAAAGACACTGACGCTTTTGGCATACACCGGTTTTCAGCTGCTTTTCGCAGGAAGCATGCCTGAAATTTGCGGTGGGGCCTCCTACGTCATGGATGTATCCTTTGAAATCTTTTTCGTTTGTCATTGCCTGAGCTTCTCTTAAGAGAGAATCATGGCTTCTCACCTGCACAATGCGTCCCTGGTGAAAGGTCAGGGCACAGAAACTGCATCCGCCGAAACACCCTCTGTTGCTGATCAGGCTGAATCGGATCTCCGAAACAGCGGGGATTCCTCCTTTTGCCTCATATGATGGATGATAAGTCCTCTGGTATGGAAGATCATAAATATCGTTCATCTCCTGTGTGCTCAATGGCTTTGACGGAGGATTCTGTACGACAAAGAGATGATCCGAGTATGGTTCTGCCAGCCGTCTGCCATTAAATGCGTCAGTGTTCAGATATTGTGTATAAAAGCTTTCCGCATAATTTCTCTTATCAGAGAGAAGCTCTTCGTATGAAGGAAGAAAATCCGCGTCATAGATCCGCTTTCTGTCTTTTACTTTAACGACAGTACCGTCGATATATGTCAGTTCCTCTATGGGAATACCTGAGGCAAGTCCGTCGGCAATCTCAATAATCGACCGCTCTCCCATTCCATAGGAGATCATGTCAGCTCCGGAGTCAAGCAGGATGGATCGTTTCAGTCGGTCCGACCAGTAGTCATAATGAGCAAGTCTGCGCAGACTCGCCTCGATGCCGCCGAGGATGACGGGGGTCTTTTTATAAGTCTGGCGAATCAGATTGCCATAGACAATACAGGCGTAATCCGGCCTTAAGCCCATTACGCCCCCGGGAGTATAGGCGTCGGTTTTTCGTCTCTTTCGGGATACGCTGTAGTGGTTGACCATCGAATCCATATTGCCGGCAGTGACGAGAAATCCCAGTCGGGGTTCTCCAAATACGCAGATACTGTTTTTATCTTTCCAGTCTGGCTGAGGGATGATTCCCACCCGGTATCCGTGGGCTTCCAGAAGGCGGCTGATGATCGCGTGTCCGAAAGATGGATGATCGACGTAAGCGTCGCCGGTTACATAGACGAAATCTACCTCAGTCCAGCCTCTGTTTTCCATGTCCTGTCGGCTGATTGGCAAAAAATTTCCGTTCATTTACGTTTACTCCCACATTTGAGATAAGTACGGTTTTTAATATCGTAATAGTCATGAATATAGTAGTCTGCCAGACTCATTTTCTCCTGCTCGTCTGGTCTGGAGAACTCATCATCTACTGCGCACACTTCCATTCCCGCGTTTTTTCCGGCGCGGATTCCGTTTGGCACATCCTCAAATACAAGACACTTCTCAGGAGCGACATGCAGATCTTCTGCCACTTTCAGATACACGTCAGGAGCCGGCTTTCCGGCCGAGACTTCGCAGGAAGTGCGTACAGACTGAAAGTACCCGGCAAGGCCACGGGCATTTAAGGCTGCTTCGGCGATCTCGCGGTCATTGCTTGTGGCGATTCCCAGAAGAATTCCCCTTTGGTTCATAGTTTTTAAAAAATCAAGAGCTCCGGGCTTTGGAAATACTTTCTCCCTGTAGAGCTGTATTGTCATATCCCGCCATTCTCTCATCACCTGTTCCACTGTCCTGTTCAGTGATGGAAATGTATCGACAAAATACTGGGCCGTCTCTGTATAGCTGCTGCCCTCAATATCCTTGTGAAAGGTATCCGGCTGTACCAGATGGTACTTCTCCATATAGATCCGGTCCACTTCCGGCCAGATCCACATCGAATCTACCAGAGAACCATCCATATCAAATATTACTGCTTTTTTTCCTGTGAGCATAATCTGTTTACCTCTTCTTCCGTAAGATTCCGGTACTCGCCGGGTTTCAAACTCTCGTCAAGTATAAGGGTGCCCATCTGAAGTCTCTTCAGATAGATCACATCTTTCCCCACGGACTGAAACATCCGTTTGACCTGATGAAATCTTCCCTCACGAATCGTCAGTATCACCTCTGATATTTCACCGGAGGTCTTAATCTGAAGATCAGCGGGAAGTGTGGGATTTTTATCTCCGATGTCTGCTCCCTCTCTAAAATATGCTGCGTCTGCCTCTGTCACACAGCCTCTGACCCTGACAAAATAGACTTTATCTACATGGCGCTTTGGTGAGAGAAGGCGGTGAGCCGTCTCACCGTCGTTTGTGATCAGCAGAAGACCTTCGGTATCTTTGTCAAGCCTTCCTGCCGGAAAAAGATCAGAGCGTCTCTCTTCCCGAATCAGATCGAGGACAGTCTTTTCCCTGCTGTCACGCGTGGCGGACACAACGCCCGCAGGTTTATTCATCATATAATATTCGTATCGCTTGTAAGCGACAGGCTTTCCCTGACAGATAACGCGGTCAGATGCGGTATTGACCTTCATCTCCGGAGAGCCGGCTATACAGTCATTGACGGTGACATTCCCGTTTCGGATCTCCTTTTTTACCTGGCTTCTCGTGCCCACGCCCATATCCGCAAGGTATTTATCTAAACGAACTCTCATACAGACATCCACCGCCATCCCGGAAGATACTTGTTTTTCAGAGTCTGACCAGAGAGTTTCCCAAATCCAAGCGGGTATCCGTCAACACAGACAAGATACCAGCCTTTTTCCCCGCAGGATACGAGATCCTCCAGATTAAGGGTCTCTCCTTTCAGATATTTGATGACCCTTTCATCGGATACGCTAAGATCAATGATATATGAATATTCCTCTTTTTTCAGATTCATGGCCAGCGCCTGGCTTGGCTCAAACCGTTTCTTTTTAAGTTCTCCGAGAAAAAGACCGGTTCTCAGAAAACGGACGCCGTCTAACGCCGGGAGACTTTCCGGCATATAATACACTTTTTCCTTTCGTATCAGGATTCGGGAATCGTCAAATTCCCGGTGTATCTGTTTCAAAAATCCGGTCAGCTCCTCCGGGAGTTTTCCTGCCGCGCGTTTTCTGTTTCCTGAACCGTCTGTCAGATTCTGAGTCGTGTTCTTAGAGCCATTTCCTTTACGGAGAAGAGCCAGAAAATGCCCTTCTCCTTTCATGCGATGAGGGAAGATACGCACAGTATTTTTAAGCCTCTCATCTTTTGATTCCGTGACCTCTGGAATGCCTTCCGAAAACCCTTCATATTCTTCCATACGGCATACGTCAAACTCCGGATATTTGTTTAGAAGGTATTCTACGGTCTGCTCGTTTTCTTCCGGCGAAAATGTGCATGTGGAGTAAAGGAGCAGTCCTCCGGGTTTTAACATCTGGGCTGCCTGTGTAATAATGCTTTTCTGAATCTTTGAAAAATAGTCCGGCCCGTGCTCCTCCCATGCCCGGATCATCTTTCTGTCTTTTCGGAACATACCCTCGCCCGAACAGGGCGCGTCGATCAGAATTTTGTCAAAATATTCCCGGAAACAGGGAATCAGTTTCCCGGGTTCCTCGCTGAGAACAAGAATATTTCCGATACCAAGAAGTTCCAGGTTTTTAAGAAGTCCCTTTGCTCTGGAACTACTCAGGTCATTGGCTGCAAGCACGCCTACTCCTTTCAGTCTGGCCCCCAGTTCAGTAGCTTTTCCGCCCGGGGCGGCGCATACATCCAGAACCCGGTCTCCGGGTTCAATCAGGAGACGGTCAGCCGGGGTCATCGCGCTTGGTTCCTGAAGATAATACAGGCCGGCAAAATAGTAAGGGTGCCGGGCGGGATGAACCCGCTCCCCGTCATAATAAAAGCCGTTGCTGATCCAGGGAATCGGTTCCAGAGGCCACGGCGCGATCTTAAGAAAATCTTCTGTGGAAATCTTGGCTGTATTAACCCGCAGTCCGTAATGACGCGGTTCTTCAAAACAGTTCAGGTAATTCTCATATTCGGCGCCAAGCAGGCCCTTCATCTTTATCTCAAATGCTTCAGGCAGATTCATCTTTTTTCCTCCATAGTGGATAGTATAACATGTTTTTAAAAAGCATGAAAGTCCCTGTGTCTGATCTTCTACTGTGACTTGTATTTCAGCCGCCGGTCTTCCACATATTTCAAGGCGGGATACGGATTGACGCTGATTTCCCCATCTCCGTGGAAAATATAGATGCCCAGATGCAGATGTACAGGGAACTTCCCCGTTGTCCCTTCGGTTTTACTGTACCCGGTATCTCCCATAAAACCAAGCAGATCTCCGGCTTTTACTTCATCTCCGATTTCGAGATCCGCATAGGAATCCAGGTGAGCGTAATAAAAATATGCGCCGTGAGGCGCACGGATGCCGATCCGATAACCGCCCAGTTCCAGCCATCCTTTATTTTGCACTACCCCGTCTGTCATGCTGACTATCGGCAGAACTCCTCTCTCATTGCGGGAGGGCATGATGTCTGTTCCCTCATGTCCTCTCTCGCCCTGATAAGAGCGTTCGTACATCCAGGAGTCCTCAAAAGATACCTTCATCCCGCTCTCCCCGGAGGGTTCGGCGACCGGAAAATAAGTGAGGTCATCCCAGACTGCCTGGCACGCGGACAGATATTCTCCCCATCCTTCTGACCTCTCCCAGCGTTTTCTATACTCTACGATATGATCCGGCGATAAAGGCTCCGACGTATGTCCGAAACGGTTTTCCAGCCAGTATACGGCCAGATATTCCCCGGGATTTTCTATTGTGCTTATCGTTTCGGCAAGCGCACTATTTACGGGCTGGCTGCGAAAGGCAGAAGATTCAGTAATGCCGGTATACAGTCTGCCGGATTCGCTTATATACCGGAGCCTGGGAAGCCAGAGCGTCGTCGCAAATATGAGAAGAAATAACAGAATACAGGAGCGGAAGATACGTTTCAAGCGCAACACCTTTTTCTTTTACTATATGTTCTCCTCATAAAGATCATTCGGATGTCATATATCTGAAATGATCATTGTTGTTCAGAGCAGGAGGCCGTATACATGAGACGGATTTCACCGGGAATTATAGTTGTATTTGTGTTTCTCGCAATGCTTTTCTCTCCGCAGGAAGTATTTAACGGTGCGTCTGAGGGCCTTCTACTCTGGTTTCAGATCATTATTCCCACCCTCTTTCCTTTTATGCTCGTTTCCAATCTGATGCTTGCGTCCGGAGGCCTTTCTATTGTCGCCAGACTCTCAGGCGGTATATCGCGCGCAATATTCGGAACGTCCGAAAATGGAAGTTTCGCGGTTCTGGCAGGTTTTCTCTGCGGGTATCCGATGGGAGCAAAAGTATCGGCGGATCTGCTGCGGGCAAATAAAATCACAGAGCAGGAGGCAGGGTATCTTCTTTCTTTTTGCAATAATACCAGTCCTGTTTTTATCATCAATTATATCGTATGGAAAAGCCTCGGGAAAGAGGAGCTTCTTGCTCCCACACTGATCATTCTCTTTATAGTTCCGATGCTGCTGAGCTTAGTATTTCGCAGGTATTATCTGAAAGGGAAGAAATTCTTTGAAAATGTTGATTTACAGGAAATGCCCGGAAGAAAGTTTAATTTAGGCCTTGTAGATGAATGTATGATGAACAGTTTTGAATCAATTGTCAAAGTGGGCGGTTATATTATTCTGTTTTCTATTCTCATATCACTTCTGAACGGAATCCTGAGCCGGAATTGTCCTGTGTTTCTGCTTCCCGCGATATTGGAGATCACCAATGGGATCAGAATGATTGCGGAGAATATTCAAAATATAACAGTCTCTTATCCGCTTATACTCGGCATCACTACCTTTGGAGGATTGTGTGCCGCTGCTCAGACGAGCTGCATGCTTGAGGGAACCGGGATTAAAATGTTGCCCTACCTCATAGAAAAACTGGCTGCCGCTCTGGCAGCCAGTCTGATTGGCTATCTGTATATTTATACCGTTACCTGTACAGTCTGAAGAGATGAAATTACTGCTGTGGTTCTTCGTCCTCCGGAATCACAAGTTCGGAACGGTTGGAACGGACAGTATCATAGCACTCCTGAAGAGAATTGATCAGACCGTCATACTTTGTCGTATAACTGTCGAGTGTGTGTCCGATGATGCTTTCGGCATTCGCAAGCAGATCGTCGGTATACTGAATTGCTCCGATGCGGATGGCATTTGCGTCGGAAGTCGCATTGTCTATGATTTCCTGTGCCTGCGCAGTCGCCTGTGTGACGATCTCGTTGGCCTGCGCATACGCCTGCTGCATGATCTCATGCTCGCTTACGAGTTCCGTTGTCTGTACCTGCGCCTCCTCGATCATAGCGTCTGCTTTTGCCTTTGCATCCGCAAGGATTGCATCGCGGTTTGCAATGATTTTCTGATAACGTTTGATCTCATCCGGAGTTTTCATCCGTAGTTCTTTCAACAGTTCATCAAGATGTTCTTTGTTGACGATGATCTTCGTAGTAGACAGCGGCTGAAACTTACAATCTCTGTCGATATACTCTTCGATCTCTTCGATAATCTGCTCAATACGGCTGCTCATTTCCTACACTCTCCTTTTGTACTCATCTTTTTTCTAAGCTCCACAGCTACCACATCCGGCACAAATTGTGATATATCTCCCCCAAATGCGGCGATCTCTTTCACTGTGGTGGAACTCAAATAAGAATATTCAATACTTGTAGTCAGAAACATAGTTTCAACATTTGGTTCCAGTTTATGATTGGTCTGCGACATCTGTAACTCATATTCAAAATCAGTGATAGCCCTGAGGCCTCTGATAACCAGACTGGCATCCATATTTGACGCGAAGTCCACCAGGAGTCCCTCGAAAGGAACGATTCTGACATTATTGAGATCTTTTGTCACTTCCTCTAACATTTTAACACGTTCTTCTACAGAAAACAACGGGATTTTCGCCTTATTACACAATACTCCTACAATCAGTTCGTCAACGATCTTGCAGGATCTCAATATAATATCCATATGCCCGTATGTAACAGGGTCAAAACTTCCCGGATAAACTGCTCTTAACATATTTCTTCCACCCCGGATTTCGCTATAAACATATGTTTATTTGTCTTATATATTTTCTCCCTCACAACAGACAGGCCGATTCCATCAACATAGGAAAAATCAGTTTCTTTCGCGGCTTCTGTAATGATAAGGGTATTGTCATGCATCAGCTCCGATCCCGCCAGATATTGGAGCACCTTTTTCTCATATCCGCGATGATAGGGCGGATCTATAAAAATAATATCGAATACCTTTTTCCCTTCCAGCTGATAGAGGGAGTGCATAACATCTCCTGTCATCGTGACCGCCTTTGCGTCCAGCCGGGTGAATTTAAGATTGTCCTTAATGCAGATCATGGCCTGGGGATTGTTCTCAACAAATACAGCTTCTTTCGCACCTCTGCTGAGAGCCTCGATGCCGATTCCCCCGCTTCCGGCAAAGAGATCGAGGAAGAGAGCGTCATAGACGGAAGGCCCGATAATATTAAATAAAGTTTCTTTGATACGATCTGTTGTCGGCCGTGTATCAAGTCCGTCCAGAGTCTTTAACTTAAGACTTCTGGCGCTTCCGGCAATCACTCTCATTCTCAGCACCTCCTGTCTGTGAATTCCGGCTGTGTTAAGTCCAGGAAAATATTGTAAAACCGCGTCATACGCTGAATTTTATCAGAAAAAAGCGCCCAGGTCAATCCCGGACGCTTTTCCCGTTCTGGAAACCAGATGTTATTTGCCTGCCATCTGTTTTTCCTGCTGTTCGATCATTTTCTTGACCATATATCCGCCTACAGATCCGTTCTGTTTGGAAGTAAGGTCACCGTTGTATCCATCAGATAACGGTACTCCCAGCTCGTTGGCCACTTCGTACTTGAATTTGTCCAGAGCGCCCTTAGCCTCAGGCACTGCTGCTCTGTTAGATGAACGATTTGCCATGATCAATTTCCTCCTTCTGCATCTTGACAGCTTATAGGTTAAAGCTGTTTTCTTGTGTTCTGTAACATATTATTCCGGCTGCATCTGTATGTAATCTGCCGCTTTGTGATGCAGCCGGGTTACACACATCTGCTTTTCGGTTGTTTATGTTACATCCATAGTATGTGAAGGAATCCGGCTTTTAAACTGGAAATTCGTAGAAGTTACTTTTTTTCAGCGTACCTGATCAGTTATAAAGTTGTTTCGAGCATATACTCTTCCATCTTACTGTCGATGTGCCGTCTCAACTTCTGCATATCTTCAGATACAAGCTGCGGATCCTCCGAAAGAATACAGGAGGCGTCATTGGCGGCCTCTTGAAGCAGAGAGGCGTCCTGAAATACATCCGCAATCTTAAAATCCAGAATGCCGCTCTGCCGGATGCCAAAAAGATCGCCGGGACCGCGGAGTCTCAGATCCTCACTGGCGATAAAAAATCCATCATTGGATCGATTGAGAATCTCAAGGCGTTCTTTCGTCTCTTTGGATTTTGAGGCGGACATAAAGATACAGTAGGACTGATATTTTCCCCTGCCCACGCGGCCTCTGAGCTGATGGAGCTGTGCCAGGCCGAAACGTTCTGCGTTTTCGATCATAATGACTGTGGCATTTGGAACGTCGATTCCAACCTCAATGACGGTCGTAGAAACGAGAACCTGTATCTCGTTTTTCCCGAACGCGTCCATGATTTCGTCCTTTTCCTTCTGCTTCATCCGACCGTGGAGACATCCGACTGTGACGTCTGGGCCAAGCTCACCTGAGAGCATCTGGGAATAATCCATAACATTTTCAGCCTCAAGACTTTCGCTCTCTTCCACCATAGGGCAGATTACATAGCACTGCCGTCCGCTTTTAACCTGACTGCCGATAAAATGATAGGCTTTCTCACGCCAGTCCGTGTCAACCACACAGTTTTTGATCGGGAGACGGTTCTTCGGAAGTTCATCGATCACGGAAATATCCAGATCTCCATAGAGAATAATGGCCAGTGTTCTGGGAATCGGCGTGGCGCTCATAACAAGAATATGAGGCATATGTCCCTTTCCCGCCAGCGCTTCTCTTTGCTTTACGCCGAATCGGTGCTGTTCATCGGTTACGACGAGGGCAAGATTATGGTAGATGACGTTATCCTGAATAAGAGCATGCGTACCGATTACAATGGAAACTTCGCCGGAGGCAATCCTTTCGTATGCCTCTCTTTTCTGCTTCGGGGTCATGGATCCGGTCAGAAGCTCTGTTTTCAGATCGATCTTATATTTTTCCAGCATCTGTGTAATGTTGTCATAGTGCTGTCTCGCAAGCACTTCGGTAGGAGCCATGAGCGCTCCCTGACAGCCGTTCAGTCCTGACAGCATCAGACTTAGAAGCGCAATAATCGTTTTTCCTGATCCGACGTCTCCCTGAATGAGCCGTGACATGACATGCGGCCCTCTCATGTCCTCCTGTATTTCATTCCAGACTTTTTCCTGGGCGCCAGTCAGTTCATATGGCAGGGAGGACAAGAATCGGGAAATCTCTGCTTTTTCTTTCATGGGAAAGGGATTTTCAGCGCGGTTTTCAGACTCTTTCATTCGGCGAAGAGCCAGGATAAATACGAGAAATTCCTCATAGGCAAAACGTGTCCTGGCAAGAATAAAGTCTTCCCGGCTTTCGGGAAAATGCATTTTATGCAGCGCTTCGGTATAGGGGAGAAATCCGTGAGATTTCGCCAGCTTTTCTGGGAGAATATCGTCACGACAGTCTGCGAATTCAAGCGCCTGCTTTACAGCCCGGATGACAGCGTTGTTTGTCAGACCTGCTGTCAGCGAATATACCGGCTGCATTGTATTTTGTTTCTCGTTATATTTATCGGCAGGACAATAGATTTCAGGATGCTCCATGACAAGTCCTTCTTTTCTGCGAATGATCCTTCCTCTTAAAATCATCCTGCCCCCTCTGGAAAGAGTATTTCTCAAAAAAGGCATGCGGAACCATATGACTTTTATCGTTCCGGTCAGATCTTTGAAATTTAAAGAGGTAACCTGAAGCCTTTTTCCGGATGACACACTGATGCGTCCGAATACGCTGCCGCAGATCGCACAGGTCCTGCCTTCTTCTACTTCGCTGATCGGTATCGGGTCGTCAAAGATTTCAAAGCCCCTCGGATAATATCTGAGTAAGTCTCTGATCTCCCATATTCCGATCTGATGAAACAGGTTTTCTGTCTTTTCTCCGATTCCCTTTAAAATTCCGATCCCGGATCTTTTTCTCATAGCAAATGCTCCCAACTATCAGACGGGGGCGCTCTCCCTGTCGGAAGAACGCCCCGGTTCTTGCTGAATATCTGTTTTCTCCATGCAGGTGTGCTACTCTACGGAAAGCACATAATAATAGATCGGCTGTCCTCCCATGTGCACATCTACATCTACATCGGGATAGAGTTCCTCCACCGCATGTGCAAAATTTTCGGCATCTTCCGGCTGAATATCTTCTCCGTAATAGAGACTGATCAATTCAGAGTCTTCGTCCACAAGCCGGGCCAGCATTTCCTTTGTCGTCTCTTCCACAGACTGGCCGACAGATAAAATTCCCTGATCGCCAATACCCATAATGTCGCCCTCATGAATTTCTTTATCATCGATTTTCGTGTCGCGGACTGCATAGGTAACTTGTCCGGTTTTTACGGTCTCAATTCCCTCCCGCATCGATTCTATGTTTGTATCCACGTCGGCTTCCGGCATGTAGCTGATTATGGCTGTAATTCCCTGAGGTACGGTTTTTGTGGGAATTACGATAATATCTTTGTCTTTTGTAAGCGCCTGCGCCTGGTTGGCAGCAAGAATGATGTTTTTATTATTCGGAAGAATAAAGATGTGATCCGCGTTTACCTGGTCGATAGCGGTGAGCATGTCGTCAGTACTGGGATTCATTGTCTGTCCGCCTTCGATAATGTAATCCACTCCCAGTTCGCGGAAAATCTCATTCATTCCCTCTCCGATGGACACCGCGATAAACCCAACCGGCTTTCTCGGCTGGTTTTTCTTCTTTTCCTTCGTTTCTGCCGCCTGCTGCGCCGCTACTTTCTCAGCGTCGCGAATCAGCTTCTCCTGATGCTCTTCGCGCATATTATCGATTTTCATTCGTGAGAGCTGTCCGTACGTCAGGGCCTTCTGAATCGCAAGTCCCGGGTCATTCGTGTGAACGTGAACCTTTACAATGTCATCATCGGCAACGCACACAATGGAATCCCCGATTGACTCGAGATAAGATTTAAACGCTGTCTCATCTTCCCCGGAAAATTCCTTTTCAGTCATGATAATAAATTCCGTACAGTAGCCGAACTTAATGTCAGCCGCGGCCTGCTGGCCGGGTTTCACAATCTTTGCGGCCGATCCGGCATCGATTGCCGTATAATCGATTTCTTTCCCGAGGAAAGCGTCATACGCTCCGCGAATCACTTCCAGCAGCCCCTGCCCGCCGGAGTCCACAACTCCCGCCTCTTTAAGTACCGGCAGAAGCTCGGGAGTTCCTTCGAGCACTTCCTCGGCATGCCGGATGATCTCAGGGAGAAAAATTTCCAGATCCTCTGTTGTCTCGGCAAGTTCAGCCGCTTTCTGGGAGATCCCCTTTGCTACAGTGAGAATGGTTCCTTCCTTTGGCTTCATGACAGCTTTATATGCAGTAGCTGTCGCACGGTCACATGCCTTTGCAAGAGTGATTGCGTCAATCTCCTCATGTTCTCTGATCTCCTTTGTAAATCCACGGAGAAGCTGGGAGAGGATAACTCCGGAATTTCCCCGGGCGCCTCGTAGAGAGCCGGAAGAGATTGCCTTCGCCATAGAACTCATATCGGGATTTTCTAGAGCCTGAACTTCTTTGGCGGCGGACATGATCGTCAGCGTCATGTTTGTTCCCGTATCTCCATCCGGTACCGGGAAGACGTTTAATTCATTGATGAATTCCTTTTTTGCCTCAAGGTTAGCCGCCCCCGCAAGAAACATCCTGCGGAGCATCTCCGTATTTATCGTTTTAACAGCCACGACAATATCCTCCTTAATCTATCACTCTCACACCTTCAACGAAGATGTTGATTTTTTCTACCGTCATACCGGTGAATTCTTCAACCTTATATTTCACGTTGCTCATAAGGTTATCCGAAACAGAAAGGATATTCACGCCATAAGCGACGATGACATGAAAATTCAGGGTAAGGGCGTTGTCATCCGAGATCTCCACCTGAATTCCATGTGTCAGGCTCTCTCTTTTTAACAGGCGTACCAGCCCGTCCTTCATATTTACCGCTGCCATGCCGACAATGCCAAAACACTCTACTGCAACGGAACCGGCATATTTGGCGATTACCTCAGGATTGACTGTAATGATACCAAGATCAGTGCTCATACTTCCCTTCATCATGTATACCTCCAGTTCTTATTCTTAAATGGATTTTTCCCACAAATAATATGATTATTATACTATCACTTACTTGATTTTACAATATACATTCGTTTTTTTTAAAAAATACTTGCAATGAGAAATTGTTTCTGCTAGAATATCATTGTTATGAGTCTATACGACCAGTTTAGATTGTTAGGAGGTGCAGTCATGGCTAAATGTGCTATTTGTGAAAAGGGTGCTCACTTTGGAAACAGCGTAAGCCACTCTCATAGAAAAACACCAAAAATGTGGAAATCAAATGTTAAATCTGTCAGAGTGAAGACAGAGGGCGGATCTAAGAAAATGTATGTTTGTACATCTTGTCTGAAATCCGGACGTGTAGAGCGTGCGTAAGCGATCTGCAGTTTACCTGAATGACACGGAATAAAAACCCGAATCTGAAAATCACAGGTTCGGGTTTTTTGTTTTTGTATGACGCTGAAAGATCAAAGCGCTTCTCTTCTGTCAGCAACAGAACAGGCGGTATCCAAGAACAAGGCAGATGATGGTCAAAATTACGCCCCAGACAAGATTCGGAAGCAGCATCATGATAAACATACCTATTGCTATCCAGAACAGTGCAAATCCGCACACTTTTTTCATCTTCTCACTTCCGAAAAGTCTCTTTTTTTATCTTATGCATTTTTCCGCGGAAATATGACAGCGAAAATACGGTATTTAGTTATCTTCTTCGGAATCCAGAATATCCATCACTTCTTTTTCTGTCATCTTTTCTTCCTTTGTCGAAGTGAAGCGATCTACAAGGTCGGGAACCATATCGAGAATCTTTGTGACGGTATCCTGATTTTTGATATTGACAAGCCGTGTTTTTCCGTCCTGAATTACGATAACAGCGCTCGGAGACATCTTGCCGCCGATTCCGCCCATTCCTTTTTCTTTTTTGTCGCCGGAAAATGCTCCGGCTCCAATGCCAAAAGACACGTCCACCAGAGGAAGTATGATTGTACCGCCTATGTGAATCGCGTCGCCCACTACTGTCTTGGACGATACAACACCATCCATTCCTCTGAACAGTGACTCCAGTGTTGTCTTAAAATTATTCTTCTCTTCAGCCATTGCATTTTCCTCCTCATATGACTTTATATTACCACCTGAATTTTCTTATATGGCGGTATGTGGTTCTGACATTCTTATCCCATATCATGTTCCATGCGAAAACCAGTCCGTACACAAGTCGTATTCTGCCCTTTACATCAGCGTATATTTTCAGCACTTTTTGATCAAAATCAGGCCGCACCTCGGTATACTCTCCTATCACCGGATAGATCAGGCTGATACCGGCAAGAGCGTATCCGGTGTGGGCCGGATCGGAAAATCCGAATTCCAGATCAACGGAAGCTTTTTTAGGCTTCAGAAAAGTGAGCAGGCGTTTCGTCTCCTTAACTGTGCGGTGAAACGCATTCTGATGGGATTTGTTTTGAAGAAAGGCGTTCAGACGCTCCTTTTTTCTCTTTAACGACTTTATCTTATCATAGAACTTGCTGAATGTATATTCTATCTTTTCCAGAAACGACTTCCATCTTACATATAATCTTTCAAAAAATGAAGATCTGTCGGCCGTCTCATCCGTGACTTTCTCGTATTTTGTCTTTTCTTCGGTTTTTTGCTCTGGTTTTTTTTCTATTACGGTACGCTCTTTAACGGTATTTTCCTTTTTATCTTTAGTACTTTTATGAGCTTCTTTTATATTGGAATCATCTGAGTTGTCATATCTTTTCCAGGCAGTCCGAATATGCCATGTCAGATTTCCTTCATGGTATACCAATTCTCCGGATATCAGATGCATAAGCCAGGAGAACCGGACGCTTCCCTCCATACTGTCCAGGCCGTCGTCAAAGGAAAACTTTGCTCTGTATACAAGTGGGGAGAGTAAAACTATGAAGAGTAAAAGAAGGATCAGGGCGAGTATTCCCAGAAGCAGAAATCCGATTATTTTTAAAATAAGTAAAATAATATGTAACATTAGAATCTCCGCCCTGCCTTTTCGTATTCTTTCTGACGCTCCAGAATAAAACTTCGTAAATCAGCTCCTCCGGTGTGGCGGAATACCTCTTCCGTCAGTTTTTGCGTAATTAAGAGGCACTCATCGTATCCGTCCGCAATCCCTACGACAAAAAGCTCAGAATCATCATAAAAATGCTGTTTTAAAAGCATGCCGGAATAAAACTCCAGATGGTTTCTCTCTCCCTGAGAAAGTGTGATCACATAAGTCTGGGGCGTCACTCTGTCTGCTTTTAGCTTCTTTATTATCTTTGCCTTTTTATTCTTCCAGCATTCACTGATATACAGATCGCAATATAGTTTCATTTGCGTATACTCTCACATCAATTATAATAGGAATCAAGAATTTCTCCGGCTATCGAAACTGCCCTGCCGCTGGCGCTGCCGTCGGAGCCTTCCGTAATCACAGTGATCACAAGCTCCGGATTGTCTACATTTGTAAAGCCTGTAAACCATGAGTGGCTCCTCTCGCTCTCGCTTGTACTGTACTGAGCGGTACCGGTCTTGCCGGCGACGGTGTATGAGCGTCCGCTCAAAAAAGAACCAGTTCCCTCGCTGACTACGGCTTCCATATAATCCTTGAGCTGAGCGGCCTCATCTGATGTCATCAGGCGGGTATAACTCTGAGGAACATTTCTGCGGACTTCCGTTCCCGTATAATTTGTCACAGAGTCAACCAGATATGGTTCCATAAGCGTGCCGCCATTGGCAATAGCCTGTGTGATCAGTGCCATATGATAAGGGCTGACCATTGTTTCCCCCTGTCCCATAGCCGTCATCATAATCTCTGATTCGGAAGAGTCTTTATCGAGCACAAAAGAACCCTTTGAATAGCCGAGAACGCTTGGCAGTGAGGAATTAAAGAGAAGATCCTCTGCGGTCTCTCTGTAGCCGGACAGATCAAGTTGTAATCCGATATTTATAAAGGAGGAGTTACAGGAGTGGGCAAATGAACTTCTGAAATCCTCATGCCCATGCGCGGTTCCACCGGCACAGGAGATTGTCGTGTCACCTACTGTGATGGATCCCGTACAGTCGTAAGTGTAATTGCCATAGTCACTGTTCTGGCGCATGTATGCGAGTGCTGTTACGATTTTAAAGACAGATCCCGGAGCATAGGAACCGTTTGTCGCACGGTTTAACAACGGGCTGTTTTCGTCGTCTGCATTTAATGACTCCCAATTAGATGAAATTTCATTGGGGTCAAAATCCGGTTTCGATACCATAGTGAGAATTTTTCCGGTATCCGCTTCCATAATAACCACCGCGCCTTTGTAGTCCCCCAGCGCGTCGCTTGCCGCCTGCTGAAGGTCGGCGTCAAGTGTTGTGACTACCGTGTCGCCCTGATTCTTCGCGTCGTTAAACTCATTTTGAATCTTTTCCAGAAAGAAGGCGTTTGAGGTCAGAAGTTCAAAATTCTCCACTGATTCAAGACCGGTCTTTCCAAGCTGGGGATCACTGTAGCCGATTACATGTGAAAAAACAGAGCCGTACGGATAATATCTCGTCTCTGTTCCGTCTTCCGCTACGTTGGTCTGCGCCAGCACATTGCCGTTTCGGTCTGTTATTGCGCCTCTTACTACATCCCGCGCGAAAGCATCCTGTCTCTGGTTATACGGGCTGTTTATAAAAGTGCGTGCCCGGGCGACAGTGAAATATACAAGGTATCCCATAAGCGCGATAAACAGAATTACAAAGAAATATGTGATCCGGGCGAATTCCTTATTTCGCACGCGGTCTTTGTTTTTTGCGCGTCCTCTGTCTGGGGACTTCTTCAAATTTCGGGGCGCTCTTTGACGCCTTTCTGACCGCTGCTCTTCCCAAGCCATTTCTCGACTCCCTTTCTTTTTCTTTCTCTATCTTCTCTTCTTCGTCCTCCCGCAGGATATATAAGCCCTGAATGATGCCGAACATAATCATCGTGCTCATCATGGAACTTCCGCCATAGCTGACGAAAGGAAGCGTCATACCCGTGGACGGGATGAATTTTGTCACGCCGCCGACCTGGAGAAAAACCTGAAAGACATAACAGGTTCCGAGTCCGAGCGCGACATATTTGTAAAACCGGTTGTGCAGTTCCATTGCGATATTAAGAAACATGACATAACAGCTGACACAGATTAATATAATACAAAGACCGAAAATAACTCCCATCTCTTCTGTGATCGCTGAAAAGATAAAATCTGTTTCTACTACCGGGATTGTATCCGGCTGTCCCTGGAAAAGGCCTGTTCCGAACCATCCTCCCGTGCCAATGGCAAACAGCGACTGGGCTACCTGATAGCCGCTGCCGCTATAAGACCCGATCGGATCCTGCCATGCCACTACTCTGTTTTGAATATGTCCGAACAGGTGATAGCCTGCCACAGCGGCAAGCACTCCTGCGCCGAGACCGGCTGCCGCATAAAGGGGCTGTCGTGTCGCGACGTACAGCATTGCCAGATAGACAACAAAAAAGATAAGCGCAGCGCCGAGATCCGTAGATAAAACCAGGATAAGGACATGAGCCGCGGCGATGGCCGTCGTCACGACGATATTTTTAAATTCTCTTGACTTATTCAGGCTGGCAGCAACAAAAAATACGAATAGAATCTTGACAAACTCAGAAGGCTGGATATTAATTCCCATAACTTCAAATCCGAGACGTGCTCCTCCTGATCTTGGAGCAAAAAGCGTGACGGCAAGGAGCGCGGTGCCTCCTACGCCCGCGTAGATATAAGTCCATTTGTCAAGAAATGTAAGTTTTCTGATCAGGACCGGTACGATTAGGCCGAATGTAACTCCGAGAGCCACAAAAACCAACTGGCGTATCGCACTGCCGTACGGCGATTTATTGTCTGAGGAAAGACGTGTAATCATAATCATGCCCACAGTGATCAGCATACACATATTGTTGACTACCAGGCGGGATACATTCGGATAAACCAGATTATATAAAAGTATCACTGCAAGCAGCACAATCGCGAGCGCTGCATACAGAAACAGAATACGCATGTCGTCTGTCGAGAGATACATTACCCCAAATGCGACAAACTGCATAAGAAACAGAAGCACATCCTGACGGATCAGCACCCGCTTTTCTTCATCCTCATAATTCCGTGTGAAAATGGAAAAACAGGAAAAAGTATATGCTGCCATTAAGGCGATCATAATATATTTTGATAATTGAATCACTATATTAATCATATTTTTCTTCTCACCTGTCTACAGGACACCTCTCTTAAAATGTCCCTGAGTATACGGAATATCCAGCGTATGTTCCTCTTCTCCGCGGCAAAAAACTGCATGGAAAAGATCAAGCAGTTTTTCAGTCTCCCGCTGATCTTCTACCGTAAACTCAAGCCTGAGGTATTCCGGCATTAACTCCGTAAGTTGCCGGAGCTCATCTCCCAGATAGATCGGACGATCCGTATAGATTATATTGTAACAGAAATCACAGTGATTCTCCACAAAATATTGACTGTCATATCGGTCTTTTATCCGATGAATACCGGGGGAATTTCTGCGGCACTTATCTGAGGTTTTCAGTATGCACTGTGCCGATACCATAACAGGAGTATACCCGTAAACGACCAGTTCACAGTCATATAATCCCAATTGTTTCAGCTCCTGGCGATTCAGTTCAAGAGGAGCGGTAAAGCCGGACACCCCATTTTTCTGCCAGAATGTTCTGGCAAAACGATTAAATACATATAGATTATGGTCCAGAATTATCTTTTTGTCAAATTCTCCGCTCCGTAAGAGTCCATACGCTTCGCAATTTCGGATCAGTACTCCAGAGAACATACTGTCTTTTATTATACGAGCCCTCTCTTCCATTTCCCGGCCGCCGGTGTGCCTCAGAATATGGGGAAGGGCCGGCATAAGTTCAATATTTTCCCGAGAGAAGAGCCGGAGCAGACGAGGGATTTCATTCCGGCCTGCCTCATCGTGATCCATCAGCAATCCGGAATCAATATATATTCGCCGAATCGCATGTGATTTTCCGGTGATATAGTTTCTCAAAGCCAGTAACTGTTCTTTCCGGCGAATCGATACAGAAAAAACCGGCTGCCATCCGGATGGGACAATATTTTCATGATTTTTACCCGCACAGTCAACTGTTTCTCTGCTTATGACGGCCGGTATTGTTTCCCGCTCGGATTTTCTCATCAGTTTTTCTCTCATCTGTTCAAAGGCTGTCCTACGAAGAGAGTTGAGTTGTTGAATGGGGATAAAGATGTCGTCATCCATCTCAATGTTCAGTTTCTCAAAATAGAAATCCGAACTGCCTGTTTTCTGAATCTGTCTTAATATCCGCTCTTTTTCCATCGGACGGTTCTGGGCCTGCTGTACTGCCTCTTCCGTACATGCTTCACCGGTTATGCCTCCTGCCGAAACCCGCAGTGTCCCGGGAGCGCCTGTTTTTAGACTCAGGTGTCCGCTTACCGGAAGCTGCAGCTTTCTGTTTATGATCTTCTGGTCGATATGACGAATCAGAGATTCGTTTCTGATTCGGTTTAGTACCGTTCCACGGGAGAGGCGTGTCTGTCTGCGGACAAGGAAAGAAATACTGTTTCCTTTTCCCACTGCTTTTCCCAGCGTATAATTATCCTTTCCGCCGGTAATCTCCAGAACATCGCCGGCATTAAGGTCCGTAAGAGTTTTAGCCCGAACCTCCCGCCCTTTCTGATTTTCCACCCGGACTGCCGGAACTCCGGTATGATTGGGGCGGTTCAGGGCAATCATAGAGCGGCCGTTGTGCTGCTTATAGTAGCCTTCCGAGAAGCCTCCCCTGTTGTAGAGATCCATGAGTATTTCGCGGTCTTCGGGAAGAATTCGGAAATTCTCTCTCCCGCCGTTGAAATACAGATCGGTATATTTTCGGTACATGGAGGTGACTGCGGCTACATATTCCGGTTTTTTCATCCTCCCCTCAATCTTAAAGGAATCGATTCCGGCATCAGCCATGTCCGGTATAAGGTCAAGGGTACATATGTCCTTCGGGCTGAGATAAAAATGTTTTTCCCCGTCCACAGTATAGGGAAGCCTGCAGGGCTGCGCGCACTGCCCTCTGTTTCCGCTTCTTCCTCCGATCATGCTGCTTAAGAGGCACTGCCCTGAATAACAGTAACAGAGAGCTCCGTGCACAAAACACTCGATCTCAAGATCTGTTTGTTTCCGGATTTCCCGGATCTCACCCAGAGACAGTTCTCTGGCCGGCACGACCCGGCTGATTCCCTGTGACCGGATAAATTTAGCGCCCTGCGCGCCCGTGATCGTCATCTGCGTGCTGGCATGAATATCCAATCCCGGGAAATGCCCCCTGATATATTCGACAACGCCCATGTCCTGTACGATTACTGCGTCCAGCCCACTTTTATAAAAAGGCGTAAGATATTGGCCGAGCGTATCGATCTCGGCATCTTTTAAAAGGGTATTCACAGTAAGATACAGTCTGCGGTTATAAAAATGCGCTTCCCGAATCGCCTGTATTAGTTCATCTTCTGTAAAATTGTCCGCAAAAGCTCTTGCGCCGAATCTTGATCCGCCGACGTATACAGCGTCGGCTCCGGCATGGATTGCCGCGACAAATGCCCGGTAAGAACCGGCCGGCGAGAGAATTTCAATTTTTCTGTCCGTCATTCTAATGAAAGTTCCTTTCCTGCGACAAGGGAGATTCTGACCGCTCACGGCCGCCAAGGTTCCGGGCAGGCCCGGATTTTGGCCGTCGCTATCACAAATAATGAAACAGGCTGTCAATTAAGACAGCCTTTATAAATTACCTTCTACGGTTTTTCATTTCAGTTTCAAGTTTTACGATCTGCATCTGGAGATCATTGTTCTCCTCTTTCATTTTAGCGAGTTCTTTCTCGGCGTTTTCAAGCTTGATCTGAGCTGAGATCAGTTCATGTTTCAGATCGTACATCTCCTTGTCTTTCAATTCAATGTCATTTTCCAGGGAATCCCCCTGCTTCTTTGCTTTAAAATAATCATCAGCGATATTGAGAGCAAGGAGTACATTTCGCGTATCAGCGCTCTGTTTTCTGTATCCTTCGCTGTTTGCACATTCGGTTAACTTATGATTCAAATAGGAGGATACTTTCTGCAGATATTCTTCGCCCTCAAATCCGCTTAGAGTATATACCTTTCCTCCGATTAGTACTTCTGTAAAATGTTTTGCTGAACTCATAGCATCCTCCTCGCATTTCCTAAAGCCTATTATAAACTATTTAACGACAAAAACCAACTGTTTTTTACTCCTCCGCCGGTATCATCGGAATACCAAGATGGCGGTAAGCCAGTTCTGTTACGACCCTTCCTCTCGGAGTGCGCTGTATGAAGCCGTTTTTCAGCAGATATGGTTCGTAGACATCCTCAAGTGTACCGGCATCTTCTGAGATGGCTGCCGCCAGAGTGTCCAGTCCCACAGGTCCGCCCTGAAACTTTTGGATCATTGTAAGCAGAATGCTCCTGTCAATGTGATCCAGTCCGAATTTGTCTACATCAAGAAGATCCAGAGCGTAATTTGCAACTTTTTTTGTAATCTTACCGTCATATTTTACCTGGGCAAAATCCCTGACGCGTTTCAGCAGTCGGTTGGCAAGCCTGGGTGTACCTCTTGAGCGTCTGGCAAGTTCCAGAGCGCCCTCCTCCTCGATCTCAACGTTCAGTACATCGGCGGAGCGAAGTATGATTGTCTTAAGTTCTTCATCTGTATAGAACTCCAGCCGGTTAACCACGCCAAAGCGGTCTCTTAACGGCGCCGTCAGCATGCCGGCTCTTGTTGTCGCTCCGACCAGAGTAAATCTGGGAAGATTCAGACGGATCGAACGTGCCCCTGCTCCTTTTCCGATCATAATGTCGATGGCATAGTCTTCCATAGCCGGATATAGAACCTCCTCAACCTGACGGTTGAGTCGGTGGATCTCGTCCACAAAAAGAACGTCATGCTCCTGCAGACTGTTTAAAATGGCAGCCATTTCACCGGGCTTTTCGATTGCCGGACCTGAAGTCACCTTCATATGTACGCCCATTTCATTTGCGATAATTCCGGCCAGCGTCGTTTTTCCAAGGCCGGGAGGGCCATAGAACAGAACATGATCAAGGGCCTCCCCCCTTGCCTTCGCGGCTTCAATATAGACGGAAAGCGTCTGCTTTGCCTTCTCCTGCCCTATATAGTCTTCCAGATGCTGAGGCCTTAATTCCCCCTCGATCTTAATATCTTCTTCCAGATTTTCCGTTGTAATGATTCGTTTTCCCATGATACTTCCCCGTATCTCTTTTCAGAACGCTAAAAGAGATACTTTAAAGCCTCCTTTAATATATCCTCCACTGTCGCGCACTCGGGCGATGCCTGTTTCACTGCCCGCATACTCTCCGCATTTCCATATCCGAGAGCGACAAGAGCCTGCACAGCCTCTGTCTGCATACCGCCCTGTGCCGGCGCATCCGGGAGTCGATCTGCTTCATCGCCATGCGCGGCGTGATTAAGAACATCTTCAATGTCGACTTTGTCGCGAAGTTCAAGGATCAGCTTCTCGGCAGTCTTTTTCCCGATGCCGGGGGCGGCGGAAATGGCTTTTGCGTCGCCTGACATAATTGCGAATCTGAGTTCGTCCGGAGACATGCAGGACAAAATATTAAGCCCGCCTTTCGGCCCGATCCCGCTGACGCCGATTACAAGTTTAAAAATCTCAAGATCGTCTTTTGTAAGGAATCCGAATAACTGCATTGCATCCTCTTTTACGTTGAGATATGTATAGAGCTTTACCTCACTGCCGGGCGCCGGGAGCAGAGACAATGCCTGACCGGGCATATATACTCCATATCCGACGCCGCCCACATCGACAATCGCTTTCTGGGCTTCCACTGCAGCAAGTTCTCCTCTGACGTATGAAATCATATTTATCCATTCCTTTACCAAATACTTTTTGTCCGTTTCATCACTTCATTGGCTGTAATGCCGATCAGAGCGCCTGTAACCAGTCCGGAAATCAGCAGCACCGGAAGATAATATCCTACCTGATAGGTCTCCACGACAACCATTGCCACAGCCAGCTGCCCGATGTTATGGCATACGCCGCCGGCAATACTGACCCCTGCCGTGCCAAAACGTCCTGTCTTTATCATAAAACACATGACCAGAAGACTCAGTATACCACCTGAAAGGCTGTATATAATACTGAAGAGGTTTCCAAACAGAAAACCGGAAAGTACAATTCTGACCACCGAAAGTAACAGAGCTTCTCTCCAGCTCTTTTTGTAGAGTACGATTACAATGATCAGATTGGCAAGTCCCAGCTTGATCCCGGGAACGCCAAACTGAATCGGGATCAGCGACTCCACATAACTGAGGATCAGCGCCAGCGCTGTAAACACCCCGAAGTAAGCCGCATTATTGTGTCGTTCCGTCAAGTTCACTTTCCTCCGTGCTCTCTACAGAGACAACGATCTGATTGGGAAGACAGATAATGCTCTCTCCATTTCGCTCGATCGCTCTGTGATTGACACATACCTGATCCGGACAGTCGGCCCACTCCATCTGCACAAGGTCATCCCGGATGATAAGGGTATTGGTGTCGTTTATCTCTATAACCTGATCTGCTGACATATCATAGGTTCCGTAGGTCTCGCCGGCAACCGTTATCACGGCCTCTTTTCTGCCCTGATCCTGACGCAGCAGCTGAAACGCCAGCAGACAGACAGCTGTTATCAGTATGGCTGCTGCAAGAAGGATGTCCGTTTTCTTCATAATCGTACTACCTCAGCGTGCCTTTTGCTAATTCTTCACCAAAATATCATATCACACGGACTTTTATTGTGCAACCACATGTTCGATTGGCGTTCGGTTTTAAAAGTTGTGTGAATTGGAAAAATCTTATATAATTACAAAGGCCTGAATAATATACAAGAGAGGATGAAGAGGGTTGAAAATGAGCAGAAGATCTGCAGCCTTTGCAATATGTATGGCAGCGACAGCAGCCGTCTCGCTCCTGTCCGGGTGTACAACTCCGCCGGAATCTGAAGCGCTTAAAGTAAGCGGCATGTATTTCGATACAATCGTTCAGATTGAGGCATGGGGCGCCACAGAAGAGATTATGAGTCACTGCGAAGAAATGTGCGGGTACTATGAGCAGCTGTTCAGTCCTACTATAGAGACGAGCGAAGTATCCCGGATCAACGGGGCCGGTGGAAGTCCTGTCACTGTGTCTGACGAGACTGCAGACCTCATTCAGAAAGGCATCGAATACGGAGAACTGTCAGAGGGGCTTTTTGACATAACGATTGCCCCGGCGAGCAGTCTTTGGAACTTTGAGGGCAATGAAGCTCATACAGTGCCTGACGCGTCAGAACTGGAAGAGGCAGTAACTCATATCGATTATCACTGTATAGATGTGAGCGGAAATACAGTTACGCTTACAGATCCGGATGCAAAGATCGATCTGGGAGCAATCGCAAAAGGGTATATCGCCGATCAGATCAAGGAATATCTTGAAAATGAAGGCGTAAAACATGCCCTGATCAATCTGGGAGGCAACATGCTGGCGCTTGGAGAACGATACGACGGACGTCCGTTTCAGATCGGACTTCAGAAGCCTTTTGAAAAAACAGGAACAGTCATAGAAGTCCTCTCTGTCACAGACCGGTCTGTAGTATCATCCGGAAACTATGAAAGATATTTTGAAAAAGACGGCGTCATCTATCACCATATTTTAAACCCGAATACAGGATATCCGATACAGAACGGTCTTGATCAGGTGACGGTTATATCTGAACAATCTGTGGATGGAGATGCTCTGAGTACTACCTGCTACGCTCTCGGGCTTGAAAAGGGGATGGAACTGATCAGGAGCATAGAGGGTGTTGAGGCGGTATTTGTCACACATGACGGTGAGGTATATGCGACAGATTCCGGTCTGCTAATGTGAAATAAGTCTGCGGGAAAACAATATTCCCCGCAGACTTATTTTTCCGGTGCTTAACAATTAATATTTCTTATTTTGATGATCTTTCTCGGACATTTTTCCGCACATACCCCGCAGTTTGTACACTTTTCGGCATCTACGCGAGCAAGAAAGTTGTTGACGGTGATCGCTCCGGCTTCACAGCTTCTCTCGCAGAGACGACAGCCGATACATCCGACCTGACATGCGTCCATGAGCGATTTCCCTTTATCGTTGGAACTGCACTGTACAACAGTGTACTGCGTGTATGGGATCAGCTCGATCAGATGCTTCGGACATGCGTCCACGCATTTTCCGCAGGCTTTGCAGGCGTCTCTGTCCACTACCGCAATTCCGTCCGTAATATGAATCGCGTCAAAAGGACAGGCTGCCACGCAGGAACCGTAACCGAGACATCCGTATGCGCATGATTTCGCGCCGCCGTCCTGCATCTGACTGGCCATGATACAGTCTTTTATTCCGTAATAATTATATTCTGTCTTTGCTTTTTCGCAGGTTCCGGCACATTTTACATATGCTGTCTTTCTCTCCTGGGCGGCAGCGTCAACCCCCATGATTGCACCGATTTTCTCAGCCACAGGAGCGCCTCCCACCGGACATCCGCCTACTTCCGCCTCACCGGCCACGATTGCCGCGGCGAGGCCGGAACACCCGGCGTAACCGCATCCTCCACAGTTATTGCCCGGAAGGACTTCCAGGATGGCATCTTCTCTTTCGTCTGTTTCTACGGCAAATTTCTTGTCTGAGACTCCCAGGAAGACGCCGATGAACAGGCCGGTACCGCCGACAACAATTACGGCCAGAATAATTCCAGTTATACTCATATCATCTTCCCTCCTATATCAAGCCTGAGAATCCAAAAAACGCAATTGCCATAAGTCCAGCTGTTACAAGTACGATAGGTGTTCCCCTGAAGGATTCCGGCACATCGTTATACTCCGTCTTCTCGCGTATTCCGGCCATGAGCACGATAGACACAAGGAATCCGAAAGCGGTCGCAAATCCATTTACGACACCGGTCAGAAGTCCGTATCCCTCCTGTACATTCGTGAGCGCCACACCAAGAACCGCGCAGTTCGTAGTGATCAGGGGCAGATAAACGCCAAGTGCATTGTACAGCGACTGCATCGATTTTCTGAGAAACATTTCGACAAACTGTACCAGAGCGGCGATAACAAGGATGAACACAATCGTATTCAGGTATTCCAGTTCCCCGCCCATAATATTCGGATTCCCCAGTATGAACTTATAAATCAGTCCTGTCACAAAAGAGGCGATTGTAATAACAAATACCACGGCTCCTCCCATACCGGCTGCTGTCTTTACATTCTTGGAAACTCCCAGGAACGGACAGATGCCAAGAAACTGGCTGAGAACAACGTTATTTACAAATGCTGTACCTACTGCGATTAAGATTAATTCCTGCATTTACGCATCCTCCTTTCCCGGATCGTTCTGGTCTGACGGGCCGGAAACAGGCTGATGACCTGAAAGATGACCTCCACAGACTCCTTTGCTTGCGCAGGAGGCACATCCCGCGCCGCACCCGGCTGAAGCCGGAACTTTTCTTCCCCGTCTGGTAAGACTTTTCTTTATTTTATTCTGAACCGCGACAAGACAGGCCAGAACGAAGAAAGCGCCGGGAGCCAGAATAAAGATTGTAAACGGCTCATATGAGTCCGGCATAACCTGGAAACCAAAGAGCTGTCCTGCTCCGATTAGTTCTCTTACAATACCGATACAGGTCAGACCTACCGTAAAGCCAAGCCCCATACCGATCCCGTCGAATATGGACGGAAGAACCGGATTTTTTGACGCGTAGCTTTCTGCCCTGCCCAGAATAATGCAGTTTACCACGATCAGAGGGATATAGAGTCCGAGGGAGTCATACAGACTTGGTACAAATCCTTCCAGCAGAAAGTCCACAATTGTCACGAAGGAGGCAACAACGACAATAAATGCCGGCATTCTGACGGAATCAGGGATGATTTTCCGAAGCATGGATATTAGCATATTAGACATAATCAATACGGCTGTGGTAGACAGTCCCATGCCGATTCCGTTTACTGCGGATGTAGTTACCGCCAATGTCGGACACATCCCCAGCATGAGGACAAATGTCGGATTTGTAGGATTACAATACATGTGTTACAACTGAATATTTAAAAAGCGAGGACCGGCTCACTTTGTGTTATATTTGAA
>NZ_CALWFZ010000005.1 GCF_944377805.1 uncultured Mediterraneibacter sp.
CGATTCAAATATAACACAAAAGAGGCTGTCCTCGCTTTTTAATTATTCAGTTGTAACACATGTATTGTAATCCTACACAGGACGGTTTCAGGCGGCGTGAAATTTCTTGACTAATATTGATAACTTTGGTATAATTCTCAAAGTGCTGAAATACAATATGCACATATGGATCGCATGTAAGCACCTAAAGAACAGGTGCTAAGTGCTCATACTCAGGCGCAGTAGCCAAGTGGTAAGGCGTGGGTCTGCAACACCCTGATTCACCGGTTCAAATCCGGTCTGCGCCTCTTAAAAATCCCGGAGACATTGAATCTCCGGGATTTTTATTTTTGTTATATATTATCTTCATTGTTGATAATCGGAAATGTGATGGTAACAACAAATCCCCCTTGCTTTCCGTGGTCAAAAAACACTGTTCCCTTATGTGCGGAAACAATCTGTCCTACAATCAAAAGACCTAAACCGTGCCGTGGTTCGGCGGCTCCACTGTCACTCATCATATAGTGAGGTGTAGTTCTGAGTTTTGCACCGGTCATTTTCCGGTGTCTTTGGCAGGCGCTTTCTTGCGGCAGCCTTTCCGTTTGCTCCGCCGTATCAAATGATTTCTGAAGCAATGAAAAATAGCCGTGCCGTCTTGTTTTTAGCTGTTTGCGGAACCGAAACGGTTGTATTTGGCATGGCGGAGGTCATTTATCTGAAAGTAAGGAGGGATTTTGAAAATGTTGTCCCTTCCGATTAGTACGACAAAACTGTGTTTTGCGAAATTTACTGTTTTGCTGATACTGGCGACAGTTCAGATGATGATGTCGCTCGCAGCGTACTATATCTGTGCGGCAATCGTTACGAATATGCAGGATTATAACTTTATCCTTGAACCGCTATATGTGTGTAAAAATGTATTCAGCATATATGCCGCCGCAATCCCGATGGCTGCTGTATATTGGGCGATTTCCAATTTGATTCGGTCTCCTGTTTTTTCGGTTGGTATCGGTTTGGCTTCTATTATACCTTCCGTGCTTATAATAAATACCAAAATCTGGTTTGCCTATCCGATGAGCTATCCGTTCTATTTGCTGATGGTAGAGTATGGCAGAGCCGCTGAGGGCGTTTATGAAACACGAATTGTCTGGCTCCCGTGGCTGCCTGTCGCAGTCGGGATCACGATTTTAGCACTTGCCTTATCTTGCATCCGATATGGCGCATCTGAAAGGAAATAATTATTCAATAGTATTTATACTGTCAGTGCTATTGCGATTATTTGCATGATAATTCCGGGATTTGCTAACGGATGATTTTTTTTAATTTCTTTAATGTTCCTTTAATCTTTCTCATCTATAATGCAGTTACATGAAGAGAGGAGGAACGAAAATGAGGAAAAGATATATAGGTATTTCAGCAGGCCTGATGCTTGTGTTACTGATGTTTACAGGATGTGGCGCAGGGCCGGTAAATCAGGGCAACACTTCCGGCAGTACGCAGAGAGAGGAAGAGTTACAGGCAGAGATCGACGCCCTTCAGCAGGAGATCGATAACCTGAAGAACTCCCAGAACCAGCAGGATGCGTCCGCTTCAGATGGAAGCCAGGCGACAGACAGTACTCAGACACCGGATAATAATCAGGCGGCGAATAACAGCGCCACCCCTTATTCTTCCGGCAGTACAGGAAACGAAGTTAACGTGGCGATCAGCCTTGAAGAGGCTCAGAATATCGCGCTGGAGCGGGTGCCGGGAGCGACATCCCAGAACATTTCCGTGAAGCTGGACTGGGATGACGGCTGGTATATCTATGAGGGAGATATTCTATACAACCGGATGGAGTATGAATTTGAGATTGACGCCAATACAGGAAATATCCTGAAGTGGGAAGAAGAGAGATGGTAGACATTATAGGGTTGAAAAGATTTCAGCGCCGGGAGACCGGCGCTGAAATCTTTTGTTTACGTTGTCGTTTTCCGGTGCTATACTAATATGTGAATATTGCGATAAGGAGTTTTTACTATGGAACTGATAACGATCCGGGAATTATTTAAAAACAAGGACGCCTATCTGGATAAAAAAGTTACGGTCGGAGGCTGGGTGAGAAGTCTTCGCGATTCCAAGACATTTGGATTTATCGTGGTGAATGACGGCTCCTATTTTCAGCCGCTTCAGGTAGTGTATCACGACAGGATGGACAACTTTGCCGAGATCTCAAAGCTCAATGTAGGGGCTGCGGTGATCGTGACAGGTACGCTTGTGGCCACGCCCCAGGCGAAGCAGCCGTTTGAGATCCAGGCGGACGAGGTGGAGGTAGAGGGAGCTTCGGCACCGGACTATCCGCTTCAGAAGAAACGTCACAGCTTCGAATATCTCAGGACGATCTCCCATCTGCGTCCAAGGACGAACACATTCCAGGCGGTGTTCCGCGTGCGTTCCCTGGCGGCGTATGCCATCCACAAATTTTTCCAGGAGAGAGGATTCGTGTATGTGCATACCCCGCTGATCACCGGAAGCGACTGCGAGGGCGCGGGCGAGATGTTCCGCGTGACGACTCTGGACATGCAGGATGTGCCGAAGAATGAGGACGGCGCGGTCGATTACACGAAAGATTTTTTCGGGAAGGAGACAAGTCTTACAGTGAGCGGGCAGCTCAACGGAGAGACATATGCCCAGGCCTTCCGAAGCATCTATACGTTCGGCCCTACATTCCGTGCGGAGAATTCCAACACGACGCGCCACGCTGCGGAGTTCTGGATGATCGAGCCGGAGATCGCATTTGCGGATCTTGAAGATAACATGGATCTGGCGGAAGCGATGCTCAAATATGTGATCAGCTATGTGCTTGAAAATGCTCCGGAGGAGATGAACTTCTTCAATTCTTTTGTGGACAAGGGACTTCTGGACCGCCTTCACAATGTAGCGGGGTCGGACTTTGCGCGTGTGACGTACACAGAAGCGATTGCGATTCTGGAGAAGAATAACGACAACTTTGAGTATAAAGTCTCCTGGGGATGCGACCTTCAGACGGAGCATGAGCGGTATCTGACCGAGCAGGTCTACAAGCGTCCTGTATTTGTGACGGATTATCCGAAGGATATTAAGGCGTTCTACATGAAACAGAACGAGGACGGCAAGACAGTTGCGGCAGTGGACTGCCTTGTTCCGGGAATCGGAGAGATTATCGGCGGCAGCCAGAGGGAGGACGATTACGACAGGCTGAGGGAACGGATGAAGGAGCTGGATCTCAAAGAGGAGGATTACAGTTTCTATCTTGACCTGAGAAAATACGGTTCTACAAGGCATGCGGGATTCGGACTCGGATTCGAGCGCTGCGTAATGTATCTGACGGGAATGTCCAACATCCGTGATGTCATTCCATTCCCGCGTACAGTAAACAACTGCGAGTTATAAGAGAAGTCTGTCTTTTGTGAAAGATGTAAAAGACACTCAGAAAGGGGGCGCCACATATCGGATGTGCGCCCTTTTTGTGGCGACTGCTTACAATCCCGGAATATGCCTTTTGGCACTTTCGGCGATTTGTCTTTAGAGGACAAAGATCAGGAGGCGTTTATGAAGTTTATCCATATTGCGGACGTTCATCTGGGAGCAGAACCGGATGCCGGGCCGCTGTACAGCAAAATCCGTCCGCAGGAGCTGTGGAGCTCGCTGGAATCCGTGGTGAAGACCTGTGAGGAAGAGCAGATTGATCTTCTTCTGATCGCGGGTGATCTGTTCCACCGGCAGCCCCTTATGAGGGAGCTTAAAGAGGCGGACGCCATATTTGCGGAACTGACGCACACGAAAGTAGTGCTGATTGCAGGGAATCATGACTATGTACGAAAAGATTCCAATTACCGTACATTTAAGTGGAACGGGAACGTGTATCCTCTGTTGGAAAAGACTATGGAATATGTAGATTTTCCGGAATTTGAGACTGCTGTGTACGGGATGAGCTATCACAGCAGAGAGATCCGGGAGAATGTCTGTGCCGGGGTGAGGGCATGTGGTGCAAAGCCCATTGAAATCCTTCTGGCGCACGGAGGCGATGAGAGACATATCCCGCTGGATGTCCGGGATCTTGAGCGTTCTGGGTTCGATTACGTTGCTCTGGGGCATATTCATAAACCGCAGGCTGTCATAAGGGATCAGATTGTCTATGCCGGGGCGTTAGAGCCGATCGACAGAAATGATACAGGGCCGCACGGATATGTAAAAGGCGAGATTACTTCCCGCGGCGTGCATACCGTATGGATTCCCTGTGCAAAAAGAGCTTATATTCACCTGGAAGTTCATGTGGATGAGAAGGAAACGAATGGAAGCGTCAGGGCGGGGATCAGGGAGCAGATCCGTGAGCGCGGCTCAGAGAATATCTATAAGATCATTCTGAGAGGGAAGCGCGACGCTGATATTGTCTTTGACGCGGCGCGCCTGACGGAGGGGGAGAATATTACAGAGATTGTCGATGAGACGAGCCCGGCCTATGATTTTGACCGGCTATATGAGGAAAACAAAGACACGATTCTGGGAAAATATATCGGACGCTTCCGGGGATGCCGGGAGGGGAGCGTTGAGTATCGGGCGCTGTGCGAAGGCGTGGACGCTCTTCTTGGAAGCAGGGAATGAGGGCGACACTATGGTGATAACAGAACTGTATATTAAGAATTTCGGCAAATTCTCGGAGCGGCACTTTTATTTTCGGGATGGTATGCAGGTGATCCAGGGCGAGAATGAGTTTGGGAAGACTACACTTCACGCGTTTATCCGGGCGATGCTTTTCGGCATGGAGAGGGGGCGCGGAAGGGCGGCGGCGAAAGATACGTTCAGCCGATACGAGCCCTGGGATAACCCGGGATATTATGGGGGAATGATGCGGTTTGCCTGTGGGGGAAAAAGCTTCAGACTGGAGCGGAGCTTTTCCCGTTTCGCAAAAGGAGCTTCGCTCATCTGTGAAGATGACGGAGAAGAACTTTCCGTAGGTGACGGTGATCTGTCCATACTGTTGGGCGGCATATCTGAAGATCTGTTTGACAGTACAGTGTCTGTGGGACAGATGAAGGCAGAGCCGGGGCAGGAATTGTTTCATACACTTGAAAACTATACTTCCGGCTATTTTGAGACCGGAGGAGGCGAGTATGATTTAAACGCCGCCCGCAAGGCCCTAAGGACAAGAAAGAGAGAGACAATGGCGGCGCTGGAGGAAGAAAGAGCGGCTCTGGAAGCCGGGAGGGAGAGACTGCTGCAGGAATGCCGATTTCTGGAACGCGACATGGAGCGGCTTCGCGGTGAATATGAAGAGAGAGAGGCAGAGCTTAAGAGGCTGGGCCTCACATCCCAAAGGCGCAAAGACATGGAAAGAGAGGCCCTCCGTGAGAATCGGGATGACCGGGAGAGGCGGGAGACCGGGAAGCGCTCACGAGGTCTTCTGGCAGGAGGCGCCGCGTGCGCTGCCGCGAGTGGTCTCGGCTTTCTGTGGAGCAGAATATCTGGCGGGCTGTCGGGAGGCCTTGAGATGTTTTCTCTGACTGCGCCTGTTGAGGTCATTGCCGGAATCGCCGGCGCTGCGGGGCTCCTTCTCCTGATTGCGGGAATCGCGGTAAGAATAGCCGGAATCGCAGCAAAAACCGGAAAATACAGAGCGGACAACGATGGAAAAGAAACAGACGACTTATGTCAGGAAGCGGATACCGGGCGGGAACAGGAGAAAACGCAGGAAGCGATGAAAAGGATCGAATGGGAAATGAGAAGGATCCGCTCTGAGCGGAAGGAAAAGGAACTCAGGCGTGACAACTTAAAAGAGCAGTATGATGAGACAGAGCCGGGAGATAAGGAAGTCCGACTGAAAGAGAAGATACGCGCTCTTACTCTTGCCGAAGAAGCGCTTGAGGCGGCAGGGAAGGCGACGGCGGAATCGATGGAGATGACAGTCGGACGCAGGGCTTCCGCGATTTTTTCGGAGATCACGGAAGGGCGCTACCGCAGCCTTGCATCCGACCGGACCGGAGGGATTACTGTGTGGGACGGCGTTCGGCGAATTCCCGCGCATCAGTTAAGCCGGGGAACAGTGGAACAGATCTATTTCTCAATTCGGATGGCCGCCGCAGAAATGCTGCCTGACGAGCCCATGCCCGTTATACTGGACGATGTGTTCGCGTTTTATGATGACAAAAGGCTGGAATGTGTATTAAAATGGTTGAGCGGACAGAAAAAGCAGGTTATAATATTTACCTGCCACAGGCGCGAAGAAGAGATGATCAATTCGTTTTTGTGATAAAGAGTATGTAAGAAAGAAGAGTTTTAGATGAAGATAACATTGCCAAGAAAAGTGCTGATGATTATTAATAATCTGCAGCTTCACGGATATGAGGCGTATGCGGTGGGCGGCTGCGTGCGCGATTCTATTCTGGCACGGCGTCCGGAAGACTGGGACATTACGACATCGGCCAGGCCTGAAGAGATTAAGAAACTGTTCCGCCATACTGTGGATACCGGGATTGAACACGGCACAGTTACAGTGCTTCTGGGAAAGGACAGCTATGAAGTGACGACCTACCGCATCGACGGGGTGTATGAGGACAGCAGGCATCCGAAGGAAGTGCGGTTTACTGAAAATCTGAAAGAAGATCTGAGGCGGCGCGACTTTACGATTAATGCGATGGCCTATAATGATGAGGCAAGGCTGGTGGATGCTTTCGGCGGTATGCAGGATCTCAACCATCATCTGATCCGCTGTGTTGGAGACCCGAAAGAGCGGTTTTCCGAGGACGCGCTGCGTATCTTAAGAGCGGTGCGGTTCTCCGCTCAGCTTGATTTTCCCATTGAGGAGAGGACTGCGGAGGCGGTCAGGGAACTGGCGCCATCCCTTGAAAATATCAGCGCAGAGCGGATACAGGCGGAGCTGGTAAAGCTGCTTGTCTCACCCCATCCTGAACGGATACAGGATGCCTGCGAACTGGGAATCACCAAAATCATTCTCCCCGAGTGGGATGCCATGACAGGAGTGGCGCAGAATACGCCTCATCATAAATACGATGTGGCAGAGCACACCCTCCATGCGCTGAAAAATGTGAAGCGGGATAAGGTTCTCCGTCTGGCGATGCTCTTTCACGATATGGGCAAGCCATCCGCGAAGACGACCGATGAGAACGGAAGAGATCATTTTAAAGGACATGCTCTTATCAGCGAAGAGATTGCCCGTAAGGTTATGCGCAGGCTGAAGTTTGACAACGATACGGTGAAAAAAGTGACCAGGCTTGTCTGTTACCACGACTATCGTGTGGAAGCTACGCCTGTGAATGTGCGCCGTGCGATGAACCGCATCGGAGTGGATTTGTTTCCTTATTATCTGGCCGTACGCATGGCTGATGTGAAGGCGCAGAGTTCCTACAGAAAGCGGGAGAAGATCGAGAATATAGTGGCCATGAGAGTGCTGTACAGGGAGACGATTCTTAACAATGACTGCGTGACCCTGCGCCAGCTTGCCGTAGGAGGCCGGGATCTGATGGAACTGGGAATGCGGCCCGGCCGGGAGCTGGGCAGTATGCTCAGCGAACTTCTGGAATATGTGATCGATGACCCGCAGAGGAATAAAAAAGAGATTCTGTGCAGCTATGTAAAAGAAAAACTGGATTTATAATCATACTCGGGCTGTCCCTTTCATAGATTAGAAAGAGTCAGAATATGCGTTGACAGGGGGCAGCCATGAGAGAGGAATACGAACTTGAAGTATTGGAGCGGTATGATATAGAAGTGAAAAGCACCCGAAGAATAAGGGGTGCGTTTTTTTGCGATACAAATGAGGGGACGATGCTGCTGAAAGAGACCAGGGTATCCGGGCAGCGGGCCCCCTTATTGTATATGGTTTTAAGCTGCCTTGAAGCGGAGGGGAATGTAAAAGTTGACACTCCGGTTTTTACGAGGGATGGAGAACTGCTCGTGTCTTCCCGTGACGGGAAAACATATATGTTAAAAAAATGGTATCATGGGCGGGAGTGCGATGTTCGCCAGGAACCGGAAGCCGCGCGGGCAGCGGAACGGCTCGCCGTGCTTCACGCAGGACTTGGGAATGAGAGCATCTCAGGGATGAGGGAGCAGCTCGTCGCAGGGCTGGGCGCAGTGCGAAATCCGGTGGAGGAACTTAAAAGGCATAATCGGGAACTGAAGAAGATACGAGGCTTTATACGGGGCCGAGTAACGAAAAATGAGTTTGAATATCTGTTTCTTGACAGTTTTGATAAAATGTACCGGCTGGCGGAACTGGTTGTAAAACAGATGGAGGCTTCCGGTTGCGACAGGCTCTATCAGACCAGTGTAAAGGACGGGCGCCTCGTTCACGGCGAGTATAATTACCATAATATACTCGTACAGGGAGGCAGTATGGCCGTGACCAATTTTGAACATATGAAAGTGGGTATCCAGGTTCACGATCTGTACTATTTTGTGAGAAAGGCTATGGAAAAATATTCGTGGAAGCAAAAGACGGGACTCAGACTTCTGGAAGCTTATACAGAGGCCAGGGCACTGGACACAGCAGAGAGGGAGTATGTGGGGCTTCGCCTTGCATATCCGGAAAAATACTGGAAAACCGCCAGCAGTTACTACCATTCCAACAAAGCGTGGCTTCCGGAGAAGAACGTGGAAAAACTAAAGATCGCGCTGCGCCAGAATGAGGAAAAGAAGGCGTTTCTGGAAAATATATTTTCTCTTGGGATCTGGTGAGACCGGTTGCCGTTTTGGTGGAAACATGATATATTAGTACTGAATTTATCGTGATTATTGATGAAAAATCACCGGAAATTTAGTAAGAGCAATAGGAGAGGTCAAAATGTATCAGGAAGAGTATAAACGCTGGATGGCGGCAGATCTGGAAGATCCGGACCTGAAACCGGAGTTATCGAAAATCGAGGGAAATGATGATGAGATCAAAGAGCGTTTCGCGGTAGCGCTGAAGTTCGGCACCGCCGGTCTGCGCGGTATTCTCGGAGCGGGAACGAACCGTATGAATATCTACGTCGTTCGCCAGGCAACGCAGGGACTTGCAAACTGGGTGAAAACACAGGGCGGTACACAGACTGTAGCGATCAGCTATGACAGTCGGATCAAGAGCGATGTGTTCGCCAAGACAGCGGCGGGAGTGCTGGCTGCCAATGGAATCAAAGTAAGGATCTACGACGCGCTGATGCCGGTGCCGGCGCTCTCGTTTGCGACACGCTATTATAACTGTAATGCCGGCGTTATGGTAACCGCATCCCATAATCCGGCAAAGTACAATGGATACAAGGCATACGGCCCGGACGGATGCCAGATGACAGACGACGCGGCAGCTGTCGTATATGAGGAGATCCAAAAGACCGATGTGCTGGACGGAGCGAAATATATGTCCTTTGCCCAGGGTGTGGAGGAAGGTCTGATCCGTTTTGTGGGAGACGACTGCAAGAGAGCGCTCTATGACGCGATTGAATCCCGTCAGGTGCGCCCGGGGCTGTGTAAGAGCGCAGGTCTGAAGCTGGTTTACAGCCCGCTTAACGGTTCCGGATTGATGCCTGTAACTCAGATTCTCAAAGACATCGGCGTGACGGATATTACTATTGTTCCTGAGCAGGAGTATCCGAACGGATACTTTACGACATGCAGCTATCCGAACCCTGAGATCTTTGCCGCTCTGGAACAGGGTCTGAATCTTGCGAAAGAGACGGGAGCTGACCTGATGCTTGCCACCGATCCTGACGCTGACCGTGTCGGCATCGCGATGAAGTGCCCGGACGGCTCGTATGAGCTGGTCAGCGGAAATGAAGTGGGGGTTCTTCTCCTTGACTACATCTGCGCGGGACGAATCGAGAAAGGGACGATGCCGGAGAATCCGGTGGCGGTCAAATCCATCGTATCCACACCTCTTGCCGATGCTGTGGCAGAGCATTACGGAGTAGAACTCAGAAACGTACTGACCGGATTCAAGTGGATCGGCGATCAGATCGCTCAGCTTGAAGAGGCCGGAGAGGTGGATCGATTTATCTTCGGATTTGAGGAAAGCTACGGATATCTTGCGGGCCCGTATGTGCGTGATAAAGACGCGGTGATCGGCTCCATGCTGATCTGTGAGATGGCGGCTTACTACAGAAGCATCGGAAGTTCTCTCAAGCGAAGAATGGAAGAGATCTATGCACAGTACGGACGCTATCTGAACAAGATCGACAGCTTCGAGTTCCCGGGACTGAGCGGAATGGACAAGATGGCCGGAATCATGCAGGAACTCAGACAGAATCCGATGACAGAGATCGGAGGATATAAGGTGACGTCTGTGACTGATTATCAGAAACCGGAGGAGACAGGTCTTCCGGCAGCTAATGTGCTGATCTATAAGCTGGAAAACAATGCCACTGTGATCGTACGTCCGTCAGGAACAGAGCCGAAGATCAAAGTGTATTATACGACTCTGGGGAAAGACCTGGCTGAAGCAGAGAGAGAAAAAGAGAAGTTATCAGAGGCCCTGAAGCCGGTTATGGCATAGAAAATTCCGGTGGACGCTTTTCGGGATATATATCCGGGGCAAAAGTGCCTGAATTACAGCAGAATACGGTAAAAAACGGCGAAAAATCTTGACAAAATTTACAGAAACCGTTATAACAATACATAAAGGCGGAAAATGCGTCCGGTTTGGCATTTTCTCCTTTAGAAAATCAGAATAAAATTGTATGCATGTACAATAAAGAGGAGGAATTAATCCATGAACAAAACAGAGTTAATCGCAGCAATCGCAGAGAAAGCAGAAATTTCCAAAAAAGATTCTGAGAAGGCACTGAAAGCTTTTATTGATGTTGTGACAGATCAGCTCAAAAAAGATGACAAAGTGCAGCTCGTTGGATTCGGTACATTCGAGGTGAGCAAGAGAGCGGCAAGAGAAGGAAGAAATCCTCAGACAGGTAAGACAATGAAGATCGCAGCTTGCAAGGCTCCGAAGTTCAAAGCCGGAAAAGCTTTAAAGGACGCTATCAACTAATTCGGAATATAGAATAAAGTGATAAAAGTATGTACAGGCACTTACGATGGGACGACATTGTAAGTGCTTTTTGTAATGGCTATGAGCCAAAGTCCGGGCTTGCCCGAGACATTGGCTGCCGCTGACAATCCCGGAATGGGCCTCTTGGCGTTTCCGGTGGTCAACAGAATAAGCTTCCGTATGATGCGGGAGTTCAAGGAGGAAGCAAGATGAGACTGGACAAGTTTCTGAAAGTGTCACGGCTGATTAAGCGCCGGACTGTTGCGAATGAGGCGTGTGACGCGGGACGTGTCATGATAAATGACAGACCCGCCAAAGCCTCAGCCCAGGTGAAGCCGGGAGATGTGATCGAGATTCAGTTCGGAACGAGGAATGTGAAGGCAGAGGTGCTGAAACTTCAGGACACTACGAAAAAGGAAGAGGCCGCCGAACTCTTTAAATATATCTAGGCATAAATCTGTTCTCTCCCACATATATATTAAAGCAGAGTGGGAGGGAATACAGATGGAAGAACAGCGCATTGCAAAGACACATAAACTTGTGGTGAACAACAGGAAAACAAGCATGGTGACAGGAGTTCTTGATGTACTCTCTTTTGATCTGAATGAAATCCTGCTTGAGACGGAACAGGGGATGCTGATGGTGAAGGGGACTGATCTTCATGTCAACCGCCTGAGCGTGGAAAAAGGGGAGGTCGACCTGTCGGGGAATATCGACAGCATTGCTTATTCCAGTGTGTCCCAGACAAGCAGACAGGGAGAGAGCTTCCTGTCCAAACTGTTTAAGTAGGTCTGCGTATGATTATAGGAATCGGAAATGAAGCGGGGATCTTTTTGTACGCGGCGCTCACGGGCGTGATCGTAGTGATGGTGTATCAGATTCTCAGATGTCTGAGAAGGCTGATACGCCACAGTATGCTGGCCGTAGGGATAGAGGATCTTCTGTTCTGGATCGCGGCCAGTATTTATATTTTCAGAAAAATGTATGATACGACTTACGGGAGTATCCGCTGGTTTTTTGTTCTGGGGGCAGTGGCGGGAGCCGGAGCGGGAGAGCTGACCCGGCGCCTGTTCGGCAAAATTTTAATAAAGGGAAAGAAAAGTCTTGAAAAGTACAGAAAAACCCGATAAAATATTTGTTATTAACAGGGGGTGCGTCAGTGGAGGATTTTCCTCTGAGCATTGACGCTGAATATCAATAAGACGGGTGAGTATAGATGGAGAAAAAGAGACGTGCCGGAACAGGAATCCGGCGGAAGAAGAGAGATTCGAGACTTCGCCGCTATAAGAGAAGTATTCTGATGATCTGTGCGGTTCTCATATGTCTTACGGGAGTCCTCGCGGTAAGTTCAATCAGGCTGCAGGCGAGGAATGCACAGTACAGAGCGCAGGAAGAAGAACTGGCGGCGCAGATCAGAGAAGAAGAGCAGCGCGCTGAAGAAGTGAAAGAGTATGAGGAATATGTAAAGACGGATGACTATATCAAGGAGACAGCGGAGGACAAGCTGAACCTTGTTGATCCCAATGAGATTATATTTAAGCCGTCGGAATAATAATCTGACATATAACAAAATAAAGATGATTACCAATGAAGACTCCGGGAGAATGCTCCCGGAGTCTTCGTCTATGAAGGGAGATTAGGGCATGAATGAGGGACAGGCACTGCATGGAAGCCCTTATGTGGAGCAGATAGAAAAATATGCGGACTCGCTGAAACAATTATCCAGGACATTTCTGGATCTGGAGGAGAAGAAAATGTCGTTTTCCAGCGAGGAGATCGACAATATGTTTGCCCGTGTCAGGGAGAAGGTATGCGGTAAGTGCGAGAAATGCGGATGGTGCTGGGGAGAGAACTTTATACATACATATCAGATGGGGTATGAGATTCTCTCGGCGGTAGACCACTATGGGAACGAGCTGAATACGGAAGTTAAGCGCAAACTGATGCAGCGCTGTATCATGGCGCCCAGATTCCTGCGGGAGATGCTGACCGGGTTTCACGAGGCGAGACAGAACATCATATGGGTCAACCGGATGGCCAGGAGCAGGGAGAGCTGCGCGATTCAGATGGACACCTTCGCGGATATGATCAGGAATACGACAAGGGAACTGGAGAACAGTATTTTCACCGATGAGAGACTGGAGAAGAAAATATCAGGCGCGCTCAGGAAAAAGGGAATGCGTGTTTTGTATACCCATTTCTTTATGAACGCCGAGGGGAAATATGAGATCCATGTTACGGTCCGTAGCATGGGAAAGCAGAAGGGCACAGTAAAAGAAGTAGTCAGGGCGGTTACAGAAGCGGCAGGCCGAAAGTTCGTCCTTCCGGGGGACAGCGCCCGGATGGTGGGACAGGAGTATATGACGGTAGTGTGTATGGAGGGGCCCGCCTTTTACACAATGCAGGGCGCCGCAAGAATTGGCAAAGGCTGCGCTCAGATTTCTGGGGATAATTTCTCGCTTATGGATATGCCGGGCGGGAAGCAGGTGGCCGCTCTGTCCGACGGGATGGGATCAGGTGAGAACGCGTGCCGTGAGAGCACTATGGTGATCGAACTTCTTGAAGAACTTTTAAGCGCGGGATTCCCGGAGAAGACAGCGATTCAGATGATCAATACCACCCTTGTGATGGGGAGGGAAGAGATTCACTATTCCACAGTGGATATGACGGTGTTTGACCTGTATACCGGGGAATGTGAGATTATCAAAGCAGGGGCATCCTCCACTTTTATCAAGAAAAAAGACGCGGTGGAACATTTGAGCTCGTCAAGCCTGCCCATTGGCGTGATGAATCACATCGAGATCGATTCGGTAAAAAGATCGCTGGAAAACGGTGATTTTGTGATTATGGTTACAGACGGCGTCCTTGACGCGCTGCCGGTCGGGGAGCAGGATATTCTGCTGGAGACGATCATACAGGGCAGCGATATATGTAATCCGAAGGAGATGGCCCACCATATTCTGGAACAGGTGCTGGCCTGGACGGGGAAAGAGCCGGCAGATGATATGACAGTGCTTGTAGTCGGCATATGGAAGGAATAGAACTCTTTACTTTTGGAAATGAATTGGTTATAGTTTACATATGATGAAACAGAATCTGGTGGAACTGACAGAAAAATATATCAGAACCTGCGGCATGATTGAGCCGGGGGATGTGGTTATTGCGGGTGTATCGGGAGGTGCGGATTCGATATGCCTGCTTTTTGTGCTCTGCGCTCTTCGCGAGAAGATGGGATTCCAGGTGAAAGTATGTCATGTAAATCACGGGATACGAGGAGAAGAGGCGGAGGCGGATGAAGCGTATGTAAAGGAACTGTGCAGGCGTCTGGGGGCAGAGGCCAGATTTTTTCATGAAAATGTGGAATTAATTGCAAGAAAAAGGAAACAATCTTCTGAGGAAGCAGGGCGGGAGGTGCGCCGCGCGGCGTTTGCCAGAATGTGTGAAGAGGACGGAGGCACAAAGATTGCCACTGCCCATCACCAAGACGACAACGCGGAGACAGTCCTTCTCAATCTGTCCAGAGGCACCGGGTTTAAGGGACTGTGCGGTATCTGGCCGGTCCGCGGGAGATGGATACGCCCTCTTCTGTACCTTAACAGAGAACAGACTGAAAGCTGGCTTTGTGAGCAGGGAATCGCCTGGCGTACAGATGAAACGAACGAAGAGGATGCCTATACACGAAACCGGATTCGACATCACATCCTCCCGATGCTGGCAGACCAGGTGAATCCGAAAGTGGTGAGCCATCTGGAGGAACTGTCCATCCAGGCCAGAGAGGCTCTGGAATATCTGGAGCAGGGAACGGATCAGGCGTGGGACAGATGTGTATCCAAGGCGGATCCGGACAGAATTCTTCTCGACAGAACGGCTCTGGCCCGTGAACCGAAAGTCCTGCAGAGGCAGCTGGTGAAACGGTGCATTTCTACTGTCAGGGGAACTGAAAAAGATATAGCGTCCGTGCATATAGCGGCGGTGCTGGAACTGGCGAAGAGCCGGACCGGAAAGCGCGTAGATCTTCCGGGGCATGTGGCCGCCCAGAACGAATATGCAGGAATTGAGATACTAAGAGAATCGGGAGAAAAAAACGGGCAGAAGATAGAGGGCATGAAGGAAATCATGCTCAACATTCCCGGAGAGACGAAGGTGCCGGGGCAAAACCTTGTCATATCCTGCCGTTTGCTGGAAGGACATTGCGCTAAAGAGGCGGAAGAGATCCCGCAAAAAAGTTACACGAAGTGGATGGATTATGATATAATAGAACATGGACTTTCTGTGAGAACAAGGCGGTGCGGCGATTATCTGACAGTGGATGATAAGGGGAGCCGTCAGAAGCTGAAGTCCTATTTTATCAATGAAAAAATCCCCAGGGAAGAAAGGGAAAAGATGCCGCTTATTGCAGACGGACATGAGATCGTTTGGATACCGGGTTACCGGATGAGCCAGGCGTATTATGTGAGCAGCGATACAGAAAAGATTCTTGAGATAAAGATAACGGAGGAGAAAGAAAATGTCAGAGACAATCAGGGTGCTGGTTCCGGAAGAGAAGGTTGATCGGAAGATCAGAGAACTTGGAAAAAAAATCAGTGAGGACTACGCGGGTAAGCAGATCCATCTGATCTGTGTGCTCAAAGGCGGTGTGTTCTTTATGTGCGAGCTTGCGAAGCGCATTACAGTGCCGGTATCTATGGATTTTATGTGTGTGGGCAGCTATGGAGACGGAACGACTTCGAGCGGCGTGGTGCGTATTGCGAAAGACCTCGATGAGTCAATCGAAAATAAGGATGTGCTGATTGTTGAGGATATCATAGACTCGGGAAATACCCTGTACTATCTGATGGACGTCCTCAAGAAGAGAAACCCGGCAAGCATGAGGCTGTGTACGCTTCTCGATAAGCCGGAACGCCGGGTAAAAGATGTGAAAGTTGATTACTGTGGATTTAACATCCCGGATGAGTTTGTAGTCGGGTATGGTCTTGACTATGCCCAGAGATATAGAAACCTTCCTTACATCGGCGTGGTGGAAGGACTGGAACAGGAAGGAGTATAAGTTTTGGACAATAACAGAAAATACAGGAGCGTCAACGTCTCTACAATTGTAATGTTCATCATAATCGTTGTAGCGGCGCTCTGGATGGCGAGCCGGCTGCAGATGCACCGGCAGGAGATGTCGTACACGGATTTTGTTGCCGAGGTGCGGGAAGATAATATAACGGATGTATATATCGATCTGAACAGTGCTGTGCCTACGGGTACAGTGTCCTTTATGTTAAGGGATGAAGACATGACGAGAACAGTCAACGTTTCCAATGTGGAGACCGTGGAAGATCTGCTGGATGAGCATGATGTGCCCTACAGCATGTCAGCGATACCGGAAGATTCCATCTTTACTTCCGTTCTTCTTCCGCTTCTGATCACGCTGGGCGGTGTGCTTCTGATCTTCTATCTGATGAACCGTCAGGGCGGCGGCACGAATGCCAAGGCAATGAATTTCGGCAAGAGCCGGGCGCGGATGAGCACGCAGAATGAGATAAAGGTGACGTTCGCGGATGTGGCCGGACTAAAAGAGGAAAAAGAAGAGCTGGCGGAGATTGTGGATTTCCTGAAAGCTCCGAAGAAGTATGTTCAGGTGGGAGCCAGAATTCCAAAAGGCGTCCTTTTGGAGGGCCCTCCGGGAACCGGTAAGACTCTGCTTGCAAAGGCCGTGGCGGGAGAAGCCGGAGTGCCTTTCTTCAGTATATCGGGTTCGGATTTTGTGGAAATGTTCGTGGGAGTGGGTGCTTCCCGAGTGCGCGATCTGTTCCAGGACGCAAAGAAAAACGCGCCGTGTATCGTCTTCATTGATGAGATCGACGCCGTGGCAAGACGCCGGGGAAGCGGTCTTGGAGGCGGACATGACGAGAGGGAGCAGACGCTCAACCAGCTTCTTGTCGAGATGGACGGATTCGGCGTCAACGAGGGGATTATCGTTATGGCTGCGACCAACCGGAAAGACATTCTCGATCCCGCGATCTTAAGGCCGGGACGTTTTGACCGCAATGTGATTGTCGGACGGCCCGATGTAGGCGGAAGAGAAGAGATTCTCAAAGTCCATGCCAGAAATAAACCGCTTGGCGATGATGTCGATCTTACTCAGATTGCCCAGACCACAGCGGGATTTACCGGGGCTGATCTGGAGAATCTGCTCAATGAGGCCGCTATTTTGGCGGCGAAGGAGAACCGGATGTATGTCCAGCAGAAGGATATACGGCATGCGTTTGTCAAAGTCGGGATCGGGCCGGAGAAGAAGAGCCGTATCGTATCTGACAAGGAGCGCCGGATTACAGCTTACCATGAGGCGGGCCACGCGATCCTGTTCCATGTGCTTCCGGACGTGGGACCGGTGTACAGCGTGTCGATTATACCGACCGGAGGAGCGGGCGGATATACAATGCCGCTTCCTGAGAAAGACGATATGTTCAACACAAAGGGGCATATGCTCCAGGAGATCACAGTTGCGCTTGGCGGGCGTGTGGCGGAGGAGGAGATATTCGACGACATAACGACCGGAGCCTCTCAGGATATCAAGCAGGCGACTGCTATTGCAAAGTCCATGATTACGAAGTTTGGTATGTCAGAAAGACTTGGCCTGATCAACTATGACAATGACAGCGACGAGGTGTTTATCGGGCGCGATTTCGGCCATACATCCAGGGGATACGGCGAAAAGATCGCGGGAACAATCGATGAAGAAGTAAAGAGAATTATTGACGAGTGCTATCTGAAGGCGCGTGCGATTATTCAGGAATACCATGATGTATTGGATGCGTGCGCAAAACTTCTGCTCGAAAAAGAGAAGATCACAAGAGCGGAATTTGAAGCGTTGTTTGAGGACGGCCGGGAAGAGGAGGCCTGATAATATGAACAGAGATGCGCTGTTCTGTGACGGCACGCAGGATTATGTGATCCCGGCGGAGCCCGGGCAGAACGAAAAGATCAAACTGCGCTTTCGCACTGCTCATAATGATGTAGAAGAAGTATCTCTTCTCACAGGAGATCTCAGATATTCTATGTGGAAGATGCGTTCCGGGAGTGAGTTTGATGTTTACGAGATAGAATGGCAGCTTGGAACCGAGCCCTTTCGCTATTCGTTCGAGATCAAAAGCGGAGATCAGATATTGTATTACAACCGTTACGGCGTGACAGACCACAGGGAAGACTACTATTCCTATATTATCGTTCCGGGCTTTCGGACCCCGGACTGGGCAAAAGGCGCGGTGATGTATCAGATTTTTGTGGACCGCTTTTATAACGGTGATCCGTCCAATGATGTAGAGGACGGAGAATACATTTATATCGGCGCTCCGAGCAGGAAGATCCGGAACTGGGACCAGGTTCCCGCGGCTCTTGACATCAGAAACTTCTATGGAGGAGACCTTCAGGGAGTGATGGATAAGCTGGACTATCTGCAGGATCTGGGGGTTGAAGTGATTTATTTTAATCCGCTGTTTGTATCACCGTCCAATCACAAGTATGATATTCAGGATTACGACTATATTGATCCGCATTACGGGAAGATCGTTGCCGACGGAGGAGATACTCTGCCGGAGGGATCAGGAGACAATACAGGCGCGACAAAATATCAGAAGAGAGTGGGAGACATACGAAACCTGGAGGCAAGCAATGAACTCTTTGCCCGCCTGGTCGAGGAGATGCACAGGCGCGGAATGCGTGTGATCCTGGACGGTGTGTTTAACCACTGCGGATCTTTCAACAAATGGCTGGACCGCGAGCGGATCTATGAGCAGAGGCCGGAGTATCCGAAAGGCGCTTATGTGAGCCCGGACAGCCCTTACCGCAGCTTCTTTCATTTCCACGACGGCAGACAGGAGGCCTGGCCGTACAACAACAGTTATGACGGATGGTGGGGACACGACACACTTCCGAAGCTGGCGTATGAGGATTCGCCGGAGCTCGAGCAGTACATTATGGATATTGGGAAGAAGTGGGTTTCCGCGCCCTATAATGTAGACGGATGGCGTCTGGACGTGGCAGCTGATCTGGGCTGCAGTAACGAATATAACCATATGTTCTGGAAACGGTTTAGAAAAGAAGTCAAAGAGGCTAACCCCGACGCGCTTATTCTTGCGGAACATTATGGAGATCCCATTGAATGGCTCCAGGGTGACGAGTGGGACAGTGTCATGAACTATGACGCTTTTATGGAGCCTCTTACCTGGTTTCTGACCGGAATGGAAAAACACAGTGATGAGCGCCGGACCGATCTGTGGGGGAACCCGGACAACTTTATCGGGGCAATGCGGCACTTTATGGCAAGCATGCTTACGCCGTCTCTTCAGGTCGCAATGAACGAGCTGTCCAATCATGATCACTCCAGGTTTCTGACCCGCACGAACCATATTGTGGGCCGGGCAGAGCATGTGGGCTCAAAGGCGGCCGAGGAAGGCATCAACCATGCGGTATTAAGAGAGGCGGTGACGGTTCAGTTTACCTGGGTAGGCGCTCCGACGATCTACTATGGAGACGAGGCTGGGCTGTGCGGTTTTACCGATCCGGACAGCAGGAGAACTTATCCGTGGGGAAAAGAGGATCAGGGACTTCTTGAATTTCATAAAGAAATGATAAAGATCCATAAGGAGGAAAAACCGCTCAGGAAAGGCTCTATCAAGCTTCTTCACGCGGACTTTAACATACTGGCATACGCGAGATTCCAGGAAGACGAGCAAATCGTAGTAGTGCTCAACAACAGCAAGGAGCTAAAACAGGTAACTGTTCCTGTGTGGCTCTCCGGCGTACGCAGGCGAGGCAGGATGAAACGTCTGGTCTATACATATGAGGAAGGTTTCACAACAGCCTATGACGAGTATATAGTCGAGGACGGAGAGATCGTGCTCAATATGGGGCGTCACTCGGCTATCGTACTGAAACCAATTGAATAGTCTGTGAGTGTGAGACAGAGAGGAACAGGATAAATGACGAAGAAAATAGCGGTTATCAATGATCTGTCAGGATTCGGCAGATGTTCCCTGACAGCGGCGATCTCGGTGATTGCGGCTATGGGCGTGCAGCCCTGCCCTTTGCCGACCGCCATTTTAAGCGCTCAGACGGGATACCCAAGCTATTACTATGACGACTACACCGATAAAATGGAACTGATCTACCGTCAGTGGGATAAGATGGAAGCCCGGTTTGACGGTATATATACCGGTTTTATGTCAGGTGAGCGCCAGGTCCGAAAGGCGGCGGAATTTGCCGATCTGTTCTGCCGAAAAGATACATTCCTGCTCGTAGATCCTATTATGGGAGACAACGGGGAACGCTTTTCCTTTGTCACTGCCGGAATGCGGGCGGAGGTGAAAGCGTTAGCCTCACGGGCGGATATTATCACCCCGAATCTTACGGAACTGTGTCTGCTGACCGGGACGGATTATCGTATGGTCGGGGAAATGACAGAAAAAAAGCATCTGGTCACAGCGGCGGAGCAGATGGCGGGAAATATGATAGCTGCCGGAACAAAAGAAGTAGTCGTTACGGGGATTCGCTATAAAGACGAAAACAACGGTGCAGAGATGATGGCGAATTTTGCGGTGACGGGAGAAGCTACTTTCCTGTCAGCCTGTCCGTTTATCGGAGAGAGTTATTCCGGTACAGGAGATCTGTTCGCGTCCGTAATCGCCGGAGGTAAGGCGAGAGGGAATAAACTTTCAGACACAGTGCAGCTGGCAGGAGAGATGATTACAAGAGCAGTAGAGGAATCTGTAAAAAATCAGGTGCCGAGAAACGAAGGCGTGGATTATGAGAAATATCTGGGGATGGTAATGTGAAGCCATCCCCTTTTATTTTGTCAGTACCTCAACTCCGTCTTCCTTTACAAGTACCATATACTCGATCTGGGCCGACAGACCGCCGTCGATAGTATACACGGTCCAGTCGTTGTCTTCATCGACATAGAACTCAGGACTTCCCTCGTTGATCATAGGCTCGATTGTAAACATCATACCCGGAACGAGGAGCATCTCGCTGCCTTTCGGCGTCACATAGCTGACAAAAGGATCTTCGTGGAAGGCCAGGCCGATGCCGTGTCCGCCGATCTCCTCCACGACAGAATACCCGTTGGCGCGGGCGTGTGTGTTGATTGCGTCAGCTATATCACCAAGATGGCCCCACGGCTTTGCCGCGGCCAGCCCAAGTTTTACGCACTCCTCCGTGACACGGACCAGTCGCTCGGCGTTCTCGGGAATATTTCCCATCTTAAACATACGGGAAGCGTCAGAAAAATAACCGTCTACGATGGTGGATACATCAACATTGACAATATCTCCTTCCCTGAGAATCACATTTTTATCCGGTATGCCGTGGCAGATCTCGTTGTTGACCGATGTGCACACGCTTTTCGGAAATCCCTGATAGTTCAGGGGAGCGGGGATTCCGCCGTGCTCCGTAGTAAAACGGTACACGATCTGGTCGATTTCCTCGGTGCTCATTCCGATGCGGATATGCTTTGCGACCTCATCGAGAACCGCCGTGTTAAGAGCGGCGCTCGTCTTTATCTTTTCTATCTGAGCCGGTGTTTTGAGCAGCTTGCGGCTGGGAACGATCTCTCCTTTCTCCGCGTGAACCATCATTTTTTCCTCGATCGGCATATGGCATTTTTTATATTTTTTGCCGCTTCCGCACCAGCAAAGGTCATTTCTTTCCATGAATTACATCTCCTCTTAAAAAATAATCGCAGCAGCAGGCCTGCGTTTCCGGCATCAGAACCGGTGGATAAACAGTCCGCTGCGGAGTTTTGGCTCAAACCATGTGGACTTTGGCGGCATGAGTCTGCCGGCGTCGGCAACTGCGAGCAGCTCCTCCATAGACGTAGGATACATGGAGAATGCGATGCCTCCGGAACTGTCAGCAGCTTCTTCCAGAGCGCCAAGTCCTCTGATGCCTCCGATAAAACGGATACGGGAATCTGTTTTCGGATCCTGTATGCCAAAGACCGGGGCAAGTATCTGATCCTGCAAAACAGAGACATCCAGATCTCTGACCGGGTCGCCCGCGAAAAGTTTCTGTCCGGCACGAAGACGGTACCACACGCCACCGCTGTACATGCCAAACTCTCCCTTTTTCGCCGGATGACATGCCTGAGCCCCAAGTTTTTCTATTTGAAACCTATCCTCTATCTTATCAAGAAATTTCTCAAATGTACACCCATTCCTGTCGATAACGACGCGGTTGTAATCGTAAATATGAAGTTCATCTGCGGAGAAAAGGACGGAGAGGAAATAGTTATATTCTTCTTTGCCTGAAAATCCGGCATCTTCCGCCCTTCTTTTCAGTCCGACTTTAACGGCGGAAGCGGCCCGGTGATGTCCGTCGGCAATGTAGAGATGGGGGATTTTGGCGAAAAGATGAGAAATCTTATCAATATATGCCCGGTCAGCAATCTTCCATACCTGATGCCGAATCCCATCGTCACTGGTAAAATCATACAGAGTCGAAGTCTGTCTTACTTCCTCCAGCAGATCGCGGATCGTCCGACTGGGCCTGTACGCGAGGAAGATCGGCCCGGTCTGGGCACTGCATGCGTCTACATGGCAGATGCGGTCCTGCTCTTTCGCCTCCAGGGTGTTTTCGTGTTTTAGTATAACGCCGTTTACATAGTCGTCGATGGAAGCGCATCCGACAAGACCTGTCTGGGTTCTTCCATTCATCGTAAGCGCGTATATGTAGTAACAGGCGGTGGCATCCTGCAGAAAGGAGCCGTCCTCAATCATCGCGTCAAGCGTATTGCGGGCCGTGCGGTATACTTCCGGGGAATATACGTCGGTATCTTCCGGCAGAAGTGTCTCCGCCCGGTCAATTTTAAGAAAAGACAGAGGATTGGCACGGACGATTCGGCGGGCTTCTTCGCTGTTGTATACGTCATAGGGAAGGGCGGCGATTGACGAGGCAAGATCCTGCCTTGGCCGGATTCCCTGAAAGGGTCGGATTATACTCATATTCAGTCTCCTTTTCGTAAACTCTGATATTATGATTATTTTAACACAGACAGAGCGCTTTTACTACCGCGCCTTTCGACAAAAGGCAGCTCCCTTTACGACAAAAACCGTCAATTTTACTTGCCCGTAGGGGAAAAGTATAGTAGTATGTATTAAGATTCAAAGGAGTGAAATATAATTATGTGGTACTGGATCGTTATGATCATACTTATTGCCGGCAGTGCTGGTATGCTGGCAGTGTCATTTGACAGTATAAAAAAGAATAAAGCTCTGGCAGCGGCCGGTATAGGAGGGCGCAGTCGCGGACGGAAGGACGATTATGATGAGGAAGACGACTACGATGAGCCTCCGAGACGCCGCAGGCAGGAGAAGGCGCCGGAAGAGCCGAAGCGTTCCGCAAAGAAAAAGAGGCGTCAGTGGAAGATTATCCTGGAGGACATCGACAGCTGGGATAAATACAGCTTTACCTTTTATGACTCCGTCGGGATCGGACGCGGAAAAGACGGCAGCATATATGAGAAATATCTTCCGATCACTGGGGATGGCAGGGTTTCCAAAATGCACTGCGTGATCATTCACCGGGGGGATAAGCTTTACCTCAAAGACGAGGGTTCAAGAAACGGAACTTATCTGAACGGTGAGCGGATCGACAGACCGGTAGTGATTCAGAGGGATGATATTATCGGTCTGGGAGAGACCCGGCTGGAAGTACAGAAGATTCTGAGAGAAAGCGCGGAAGACTGAGAACAACAGATGAAAAGAAAGATTTGGCGGCGGTGATTTTTTCACCGCCGCATCTGCGCCGGCATATATTATAACTGTATAATGTCAGTCTGGGAGTGAATAGAGCATGAATGAAAAGATGCCTTACTATATGGCGTATCCGGTTCCGTTTTCTTATGATGACGACAGAACCGAGCGGCTGGATTTTGAATATTTAAAGAGTATGTATCCTGATCTGCCCAAACGTATTCTTCCCTATGTGGAAGAAGAATGCGACCGTATGGAGTATGAGAACAGTATGGTGTACGACCAGTATCCCGACAAACTGCAGCTCAAACTGATGTGCCGGAGGGCATATGAGAATGTGACAGGGCATGAGAAGGATCTTTCTGATGACGTAAGAGATCTGATTGAAGTTATGCTGTATCAGGAACTCTATAAACGCAGATGTGATCGCAGACGGAAGTACAGACGATTGTATTAACAGACAGGTCCGTGATATAATGTGGGAAAAAGAAAATAAAGAGAGAATGTGACATGAAGAAAAACCTTATATTTATCGGCATGCCGGCCGTAGGGAAAAGCACTGTTGGAATCGTGGTGGCAAAGCGTCTCGGTATGCGCTTTATAGATACGGATCTTCTCATTCAGGAGCAGGAACATAAACTGCTCCGTGAGATCATAGCGGAAGTTGGAGAGGAAGGGTTTCTTGAGATCGAGAACCGGGTCAATGCCTCGATCGAAGCGAGAAACGCCGTTATCTCACCGGGAGGGAGCGTGATCTACTGTGAAGATGCGATGAGACATTTCAAAAAGATAGGAACGATCGTATATTTAAAGGCTTCTTATCAGACAATAAAGAGAAGAATCCGCAATCCGAAAAAGCGAGGGGTCGTCCTCAGGGAAGGGCAGACTCTGAGAGATCTTTATTACGAGCGGGTTCCCTACTTTGAGAAATATGCTGATATTACAGTGTGCGAGGACGGATGCCGGATTGAAGACACGATTAAAAACGTCCTGAATGCCGTGAAAAAATATAAAAAAGCGTCACAACCCCGGAAAAAACTTGACAACAGGCGGAAACGCGCACTAAAATAACTACTTGGCCGGAGCTGTTTTATACTTCCGGCAAAAAGGAATTCAAAAACAGAATACTTTGTGGTATAATATATGCGCAAGTGCAATCTGTTCGGATTTTCTTGCATAGGCTTAAAAGTATCGGACTTGAAATACAGAGGGGAATACAAATAAGATAATAAGATCAAAGTCGAGGTGCGAAATGGAGCAATATATAATTAAAGGCGGCAATCCACTTGTGGGAGAAGTGGAGATTGGGGGCGCCAAAAATGCAGCTCTTGCTATTCTGGCAGCAGCGATTATGACGGATGAGACGGTTGTGATTGACAATCTGCCGGACGTCAACGATGTCAATGTCATGCTTGAGGCAATCAGTGGGATCGGAGCAATGGTGCAGCGGATTGACAGACACACAGTTAAGATCAATGGCAGCACGATCAGCAATTTTGACATTGAGTATGACTATATTAAGAAAATCAGAGCTTCCTATTATCTGCTGGGAGCGCTGCTCGGAAAATACAAGCGGGCGGAAGTTGCGCTGCCCGGAGGATGCAATATCGGAAGCAGGCCGATAGACCAGCATCTGAAAGGTTTTCGCGCGCTCGGCGCGGATGTGGATATTGAACATGGCAAGATCGTCGCCGAGGCGGAACAGCTCAGGGGAACTCATCTGTATTTTGATGTTGTTACCGTGGGAGCCACGATTAACGTGATGATGGCCGCGTCCATGTCTGAAGGGCTTACCATTATGGAAAACGTGGCAAAAGAGCCACATGTTGTAGATGTGGCAAATTTCCTCAACAGTATGGGAGCGAATATCAGAGGCGCAGGAACAGATGTAATTAAGATCAGAGGCGTGCGTTCTCTCCACAAAACCGAGTATTCCATCATCCCGGATCAGATCGAGGCCGGTACATTTATGTTTGCCGCCGCGGCTACGAAGGGGGACGTCACGGTTATGAACGTGATACCAAAGCATCTGGACGCCACGATTTCAAAGCTGATTGACATTGGATGCGAGGTGGAGGAGTTCGATGACGCCGTACGAGTCGTGGCAAAAGGACGTCTGAGAAATACCCAGGTAAAGACGCTTCCGTATCCGGGCTATCCGACAGATATGCAGCCTCAGATCGGTGTGGTTCTTGCGCTGGCCAGAGGCACGAGCACGATCACGGAGAGTATCTTCGAGAACCGCTTCAAGTATCTCGCCGAGCTTGCCCGTATGGGCGCCCGGGTGAAAGTAGAGGGCAACTCTGCTACGATAGAGGGTGTTGAGAACTTTTCGGCGGCCAGGGTGAGCGCACCGGACTTAAGAGCCGGCGCGGCACTGTGTATCGCGGGGCTGGCGGCGGATGGAATCACCATAGTAGATGATATCGTCTATATTCAGAGAGGATATGAGAGATTTGAGGAGAAGCTCAGAAGTCTCGGCGGTATGATTGAGAAGGTGACCAACGAAAAAGAGATACAGAAGTTCAAACTGAAAGTAGGATAGAGTATAAAAAATAAACATAGTATTGACTTTCTCTTATTCAGAGCAGTGGAGATACAAAGGATCTGTGAAGCTGCGGCAACCCCTTGACAGGAAGGTGCCAACCTGAGCGAGTAATCGAACAATAAGAGGGTTGTTGAATCAATATCAGCAGTCCGCTTCGCGGACTGTTTTTTTATGATGGCGACCGCTTACAATCCGGAATGTGTCTTTTGGCGTTCCCGGTGATTATGAGGCGATTCAGGGAGAAAGTCGGGCCGGTATATCCGGCGGAAAGAAAGGAGAAGAGTTATGATGGAAAAATTATTATTTACGTCAGAGTCTGTTACGGAGGGGCATCCCGATAAGATGTGCGATCAGATCTCAGACGCGATTCTGGACGCGCTGATGGAACAGGATCCCATGAGCCGCGTGGCATGTGAGACATGCTGCACGACAGGTATGGTAATGGTCATGGGAGAGATCACTACAAAAGCATATGTGGATATTCCCAAAATTGTGAGGGATACGGTCCGCGAGATCGGTTATACAAGGGGGAAATACGGTTTTGACGCAGATACATGCGGTGTGATTACTACGATCGACGAGCAGTCGGCGGACATTGCCCTTGGCGTTGATAAGGCGCTTGAGGCCAGAGAGAATACGATGAGCGAGGAAAATATCGAGGCGATCGGAGCCGGAGACCAGGGAATGATGTTCGGGTACGCGTCGGATGAGACGGAAGAATACATGCCCTATCCGATAGCGCTGGCGCATAAGCTCTCCCGCAGGCTTACCGAGGTGCGCAAGGACGGCACCCTTCCTTATCTTCGCCCGGACGGCAAAACTCAGGTCACGGTGGAATACGATGAGAACCGCATCCCGAAAAGGCTGGACGCGGTAGTACTGTCCACTCAGCATGATCCGGATGTGACATGTGAGCAGATACACGCCGACATCAGGAAATATGTGTTTGATAAGATCATACCGGCAGAAATGACAGATGACAATACGAAGTTCTTTATCAATCCCACCGGAAGGTTTGTCATCGGCGGCCCTCACGGCGACAGCGGACTTACCGGCCGCAAGATCATCGTGGATACATACGGCGGGATGGCCAGACATGGCGGCGGCGCGTTTTCAGGAAAGGACTGTACGAAAGTAGACCGTTCCGCCGCGTACGCGGCCCGCTATGCGGCGAAAAATATTGTAGGAGCAGGACTTGCGAAGCGCTGCGAGATTCAGCTCTCCTATGCAATCGGCGTGGCCCGGCCCACATCCGTCTCAGTGGATACATTCGGCACCGGACGGGTGTCGGATGAGAAGTTAGTTGAGATCATCCGGGAGAACTTTGATATGAGGCCCGCGGGCATCATCCGTATGCTTGATTTGCGCAGACCAATCTACAGACAGACGGCTGCTTACGGACATTTCGGTCGTACGGACCTGGATCTTCCGTGGGAGCGTCTGGACAAGGTTGACGAGCTGAAGAAATATCTGTAAAATATTCACCAAACAGATGCCAACCGTGTGTTTACTGAAGCGCGCTTGTTTAGAGAGGAACTGTGGATGAAATTAAAAACAAAGCTTGTCATTGTGTTTATAACCGTTATGATTCTGCCGACGATCTTTATGTCGGTGGCTATGTATACGTTCGGAACCGGAGGGGAGGCCGCTGAAATACTCCAGCTGTATATGATGCTGGTATTTCTCACGACAGCGCTTCTGATCTACTGGATCTACCGGTCTGTGTCGGTTCCGCTTACGAAACTTCAGAAGGCGGCCCGCAATATCAAAGAAGGAAATCTGGACTTTGAGATCAGGCAGGAGTCGGACGATGAGATAGGACAGCTTTGCCAGGATTTTGAAGAGATGCGCCTGCGCCTGAAAGCGAATGCGGAGGAGAAGGTTCAGTTTGACCGTGAAAACAAGGAGCTGATAAGCAACATCTCCCATGACCTGAAGACGCCCATCACTGCCATCAAAGGTTATGTGGAAGGAATCATGGACGGCGTGGCGGATACTCCGGAAAAGATAGACAGATATATTAAGACCATATATAATAAAGCCAATGAGATGGATCTCCTCATCAATGAGCTGACTTTGTACTCCAAGATTGATACGAACAGGATCCCCTATGATTTCGCGACGATCTCGGCAAAGGAGTATTTTGAAGACTGTGCCGCGGATCTTCACATGGAACTGGAATCAAAAGGCGTATCCTTCCATTATAACAATACGATGGAAGAGGACTGCAAGGTGATCGTAGATCCCGAGCAGCTGAGGAGAGTCATCAATAATATCGTGTCAAATTCCCTGAAGTATATGGATAAACCGAACGGGAGAGTCACGATGGAGCTAAAGGACGTGGGAGATTTTGTCCAGATTGAGCTGGGCGACAATGGAAAAGGGATAGCAGCAAAAGATCTGCCCTATATTTTCGACAGGTTCTACCGGACGGATGCGTCCAGGAACTCGTCAAAGGGTGGAAGCGGCATCGGACTTTCTATTGTGAAAAAGATCGTCGAGGAGCACGGAGGTAATATCTGGGCCACCAGTGACGAGGGCGCTGGTACGACTATGTATTTTGTAATCAGAAAATATCAGGAGGTACCAATTGATGAGTAAGCGTATATTGATTATCGAAGATGAGGAGAGCATCGCTGATCTGGAGAAGGACTATCTGGAGCTGAGTAATTTTGAAGTCGAGGTGGCCAACGACGGGCAGGCGGGTCTGACAAAAGGATTGAATGAAGACTTTGACCTCATTATCCTTGACCTGATGCTTCCGGGAGTGGACGGATTTGAGATCTGCCGGCAGATCAGAGATAAGAAAAACACCCCGATCATTATGGTGTCGGCGAAAAAGGACGATATTGACAAAATCAGGGGTCTCGGTCTGGGAGCGGACGATTATATGACAAAACCTTTCAGCCCCAGCGAGCTGGTAGCCCGAGTGAAAGCCCACCTTGCCCGGTATGAGAGACTGATCGGCAGCAATGTGGAGGAGAATGAAGTCATTGAGATCCGTGGGCTGAAGATCGACACAACAGCAAGGCGTGTGTGGGTGAACGGCGAGGAGCGGTCATTTACAACGAAAGAATTCGATCTGCTCGCTTTTCTGGCAGGGCATCCGAATCATGTATACACGAAGGAAGAGCTATTCCGTGAGATCTGGGACATGGAGTCCATCGGAGATATTGCGACTGTAACTGTCCACATTAAGAAGATCAGGGAAAAGATAGAGTACGATACTTCACACCCACAATATATCGAGACGATCTGGGGTGTGGGATATCGGTTTAAGGTATAAAGCTAAAAAATAAAACAGACATCTGCCGTCCGGCAATACCAGTTGCGGTATAACCGGGCGGTATTTTTTGCGCCGGCGACGAGCATAGCAGCGATAGTTGTCAGAACGTCTGCGGTCCCTCCTGTGAACGAAAGAACAATGCATCGAGAAAAGAAAGCTTTCTTCCGAACAGTCTGGCGATGAAACCGACCAGAAGCGCCGCGATGATGGTTCCCTCTCTGACTCCGTCCAGGCGGTGTGAAAAGGCCAGAGAGAGCACGGCCGCGATGACAGTCAGCGACACATCAAATGCTACCTTTGTTGCGCCAAATTCTGTATTCCATACGGAGGAGACGGCCCGGACAAAAGATTCGCCCGGCAGCATTGCTACATTTGCCAGCACTTCAGTGTATACGCCGAATCCCAGAATCAGACATCCGATCAGAAGATAGATCACACTGGATATGTATGACTGAGGATTGACGAAGAAAAGAATCATCATAGTCAGGTCGATAAAATATCCAAATACAATCGAAATTGGAATCTGCAGCAGATGCTCCGCCTTAAAATTCCTGCGAAGTATGATAAGCTGGAACAAGATGAGCAGCAGGCTGAAGGCAATCGTGAACTGCCCGAGCGTAAGCGGGAAATTCAGGCTGAGTACATAAGGGATCGAGGAGATTGGAGAGGTACCAAGATTCGCCTTTGTGATCAGACTGACGCCCAGTGAATTGATGAAAAGTCCGGTGAAAAATATAATATAACGTTTCAGTTTTTCCATAGTTCTGTCATTCCTTTGTGTTTTTATAAATTCTCTGGAACAGCTCCATAAAGTGTTCCCTGTCTTCCGCAGAGATACCTCTGAATGCTTCTTCTTCCAGTTTATCGAAAGCATTTGTTACAAACTCTAACTTTGATTTCCCCTGCTCAGTCATGAAAACGTAGCAGCTTCTGCGGTTGCCTTCGAGCATACGGCGTTCGACAAGCCCGGTCTCTTCCATGCGATTTAAGAGTGTGGTGAGAGTGCCCGGCTCGATATGGCATCCATATGCGATGTCTTTCTGACTGGCGCCATCGTGGTCTTTCAGATAGTCAAGTACTTTGGGCTGCCCGATGGTCAGGCCGGTTCCTTTGAGACTGGCGAGAAGTTTCTTTTGCAACATGGAGTGTTCAGCCATAATCAGATAGTGGAAAGAACTGCTCATGATAGTATCTCCTCTCGTGACAAATTGTTTGAAAGAAAACAGTTTGAATTCAAATTATACAGCATTATCCATTATACGAAGAGAAAAGAATATGTCAAGAATAAATTATGATGATAAAAATTCCTTTTGAATTCACGCCACTCCATATTGTGCAATTTGCATAATATTAAACGTTTAATTTATGCTTGCGTATATAAGTAATGCATGGTATTATTCTAAATAACATAAAAAAATTGAGAGGATGTGGTTTGAAAAAAGTATAAGAATGAAACGGGCAGAGAAAATAAAGGGGGATAATGCTTAAAATATAAAACGTTTAACTTACCTGATATGAAGCAAAACTCTGTACTCTGCCGGCTGATGCATGGCTCTTTTGTTACAGTAAATTGTCTGTATCGGCAGGTAACTATGGGATAGTATGCGTGTACAGGAAATACCTGCACACGGACGCCTTTAGCAGAAAGGAAAAAGTTATGAAGAAAGGGCTTTCTATTGTGCTGTCATCAGTTATGGTGGCAACCACATTGTCGGTGATCCCGGCGGCAAAAGTTGAGGCGGCGCCGTCATCCGATGCAATCTCCAACACCAGTCTCAGCGCGGAAATCGGAGATCTGGGGCAAATTTCTTCTCTGACGATCAACAACAATAGAAAGAACAGCTACGGACAGGACGTAAATTTTGTACTGCCAAACGATTCGTCAGGACAGAACAATGAGGCGCATCAGTGGATGGGAGAGATGATCTTTTCATACAGAACAAGTGAGGACGGAACTTTTCCCGATGACAGAAGCGGATTTGTTGAAGTAGATACAAACAGAACACTGGCAGCAGGCGGATCCACTACATATTCGGATGCATCCGAGAACCTGGAGTCCAATCCTTACATTGAGAAGAATGTTGAGGATGACAAGGTGGAAGTCACCTTCAGGGGACAGGATCCTGCTTCCGCAGATGAGCGTACAATGAAGGGATTCGATGTGCATTCAGTGTTTGATATGGGAACAGATGACGGGTCCCTGCTCTGGTCGATTACACTGGAGAACACAAGCGGGGACTACATTGAGTTCGGGGATGTGGGACTTCCCATGCCGTGGAACAATAAGTATGCGGATATCAGCGATACATACAATAACCGCATGACGGTGCATACTTTTGCAGGCGCTGACAGCGGGTACGCTTACGCTATCCGAACCAGTGGGGAAGGAAACTATATTATGTTTACTCCGGTCCCGGAAACCGGCGCAAGAATCGAATACATTGATCAGTGGATCGGCAGTACAGGCGGCGGAATGAACGGCGTGCAGGGGACGCGAGACGGAGAGCTGTATGCAAACTGGACAAGCGATACCGGCGGATGGTTCCCGGGACTGAGCGTATATTACATTCACTCTAAAGATATTCAGAAGACGGGGCGAGGTTACTTTACAGATGCTACCAGTCTTGTGCTGAAACCGGGCGAGAGCAAGACATATCAGTTCAAGTTCTCGGCAGTGCGCGCGGGTGACAATACTCCTCAGGAAAGCGCTGAGGAGTATAATAACGCATCGGATTCTGTAGAAGAGCGCGAGAACAACCAGCGTTCCATCCTATATGATTCGGGAATGATTGACGCAGTTGCAGTGCCGGGATTTCAGACGGCCATCAATATGCCTGCAGAGCTGGATCTTCATTATGATCCCGACAGAATTACAGATGTACATGTGGAAATCCAGTGTGTGCATGAGAATGATCCCTGGGACGAAGAACATATCCCGGAGCAGGCAGAGGGGATGGTAAATAATTCCAGAAGTGTAGAGCACTCGGATACAGATTCTGTCACATGGAAAGAATCGAAAAAACTGGATGGTGAGATGCATAATATTTATGAATTGACTTTTGGATGCATCGGAAACAACAGTGTGCGCGTGGAATATACACTGGATGGTAAATATGAGAAATTTACGCAGTTTGAGTTCAATGTACTCGAAGAACTGGATCAGACAATTGAAGCGCACTCTGACTTTATGGTAGAAAATACACAGGATAATGACCCGGACAGCGCTACATACGGTATCTACAGCGACTGGTATCTTTCAAGCGGACTTGATCCGTATGAGAGCACACACTGGGGTGACGACTGGAGTCATGATAACATCAACTTCATGACAATGAAGAACTATCTTGATCCGGAGCCGGAAGAGGTAGAATCGATTGAGAAGTATCTGATTGACTTCATGTGGAACACTTACATGAAAAATACGCAGGATAACTACATAGTGGCAAACTATCTGAGCGGATCCGGAGCATACAGTGACACAAGTTCGCCATATACGAGAACATTTTCTGAGGTAATGGAGGCCACCGGTTTTTTCAATATGTACCGGATCGTAAAGTCATATCCCGATTTGATCGATTACCGTGAGCCTGCGGAGTGGTATTTGGAAAAGGCATATAATATTTACAATAAGCGCGTGGGAGCCAGCGCGGTCGGCTTTTACGGAGAACAACAGGTGCCCCAGATTATCGAGGCGCTCCGCGAGGAAGGCATGACGGAAGAGGCGGCTGTGCTGCAGGAACAGTTTGCTCTGGATAAGGGAACGATCATGGCCACTGCAGATTATCCCTACGGCTCAGAGTTTGAGTATGATAATACAGGTGAAGAGGGCGCTTACGCTGCTGCAAACGCACTTATACAATATTATCCCGACAGCGAGCATACGGAAGCGGCTCTTAATAATATGGAAAGAGCGGAGTGGAAGACCCGCGCGATGCGTGGCATACAACCTACATGGTACTATTATGCAGACCCGGTATTCCGAGGCGGTGAGAGCTGGTGGAATTTTCAGTATACCGCGTCTCTGGCAGGATCCATTATGGATGACTGGCTCAGATATCAGGACAATGGCTGGGATACAGATTCCAGCGCATGGGCACAGCGCGTGAACTATGCGGCGAAACTTTCCAACTTTAATGCGATCAATATGGGGCAGATTTCAGCTGAATCCATAGGAGGCATCAGCTGGAGATATACAGCTTCAAAAGGAGGGAACGGGGCTCAGAATGTAAATGACGGCGGAACCCGGGTGATGAACAATGGCTGGAACGATTTTTCGGGTGAGAGTGAAGAGGGTCTTTACGGTTCTCTGCTGAGGATCAGCGCTGATGTTACAACAGATCCGGTGTTTGGCCTGACAGGTTATGGCGCAGAAGTGTCCAAGGAAGGTACGCGCTACACAGTTGCTCCGCTGGATGGGATCGGCAAGAGAATCAACCTTATTGACGACAAAGTATATGTAGAACTGGAGCAGGATTCTTGTACAACAGCTGTGATTGACGAGGCCGGCGATTATATTAACCTGACAGTAAACAATATAACAGGCACAGAACATCTGTCAAAAATCACATTAAGCGGAGCGGGCGTTGAAAACGGATACTATAGCGTGAAAGTAAACGAAGAAGCAGGAGAGCAGTGTTGTGTATCCGGAAATGAAGGCATAGCATATGCGGTTGTTCCGGCAGGTGAATCTGCAACGATCACTATCGAGAAAATGGACGGCGGAGAGAATCAGGCACCGAAGATCTATTCCCTTAAAGCGGATGATGCGCCGCGAGCTCTTATTCCGTTCCGGGTGGAAGCATCTGCCTATGATGACGGAGCTCCGAACGGAACTCTGACGTACAACTGGGAAGTTACAGACGCGCCGGAGGGCGGAGAGCTCACATTTGACGCTGACAGTAAACCGTATGCCGAAGCAACGGCATCGCTTGACGGACAGTATACAGTAACGCTGACGGTAAGCGACGGTGAGAAGCATGTTGCGGAAGAGCTGGTGATCAATATCGGAACAGCTCCCGAAAAGAGCGCGCCGGTCATTGATGAAGTGACAGCGGTACAGAGTCCGACAAATACGACGGCAGCTGAGCTGAGCGGTTCTGCGACAGGAGATTCTGCCTACGGAAATGAACTGGAGTATGCATGGAGTATTGTTGCCCGGCCGGAAGACGGAAACGCAGTGCTTGCAAATGCAGACCAGGAGGATGCGATGATGAAAGCATACGCGCCCGGAATCTATACTGTACGGCTCACTGTAACAGATAAGAAGTCAACCGTTTACGATGAAGATGTATCATCCTATAAAGACGTAACGTTTGAGATGACTGGAAATGTAGACGGTATTGAACGTGCGGGGACTGTGATCACCCAGGTGGGAACAGCGCCGGAGCTTCCGGAGACACTTGAGGTAATTTATCCGGACGGTACAATTCGGGCCAGCGGTATCACATGGGACAAAATAGCAGAAGGCAGTTATGCTGAAAAAGGAAACTTTACAGTAGGCGGAACCGTGGACGGCACGGAAATGCGTGTAGAAGTGACAGTTATGGTTGCGGAGGGGGAAGCGGCAAATGTTGCTCTGATCGCAGAACCAAGCGCGATCATTAACACCCCGGAAGACCTGGGCGGCGTAGCAGGTCTGAATGACGGCTACGATCCTGTGAGTTCCAGAGACACCTCTCATGGCGTATGGCATAACTGGCTCGGTGAACAGGGGGCGGACGCCTGGATACAGTATGACTGGGATTCTGCGGTTACGATCTATCAGTCCAACGCATACTACTATACAGACGGAAATTTTGCTCCGGCAGAAGTGTGGTATGAGTATAAGGATGCAAACGGGGAGTGGCGTCCTCTTCCGAATGTGCAGGGATGCGGCACAGAACTCAACCAGTACAATGCAACCACATTTGATCCGGTGATTACGACTGCGATCCGTATGAATATGTCACCCAGAACACTGGGCTGCGGCGTTATTGAATGGCAGATTATGGGGTATGCGGATAATGTAATCGATAAGACACAGCTAAGACGCGTGATTGACAGAGCGAATAATCTGGATCTGTCACTGTTTGACACAAGCGAGGAGCAGCTCGCCGAACTGCAGGCTGCAATTGATGAAGCGCAGAGAATAAGCGACAGCAGCGACGCGACACAGGAAGAAGTGGACGCGGCAGCAGAGAAACTGGCAAATCTGATTCTGACACTGCCGACAGCAGAAGGAAATATGGCTTACAGTGCAAGCGCGACTGCCAGCTTTGTGTCCTCCTGGGAAAATCTGGGCGCGGTAAATGATGGGGCAATTCCGGAAAGTTCGTATAATCCGCCTATGTCCAGATATGGTTCATGGGGGAATTCAAGTGCTTATGAGACGATTACCTACACATGGAATTCTGAGGTGGCTTTGAGCGGAGCAGATATCTACTTCTGGTATGACGGCGAGCAGGGCAATTATACAAGTGGTGGAATTCAGGCTCCCCGAGAGTACTGTTACGAATATCTTGACAGCGAAGGCAACTGGCAGCAGGTAGAAAATGCATCAGCATATGATATTGCGATGGATGGATACAATAACACCACATTTGATGAAATAACTACAACATCGATCCGGGTTACCCTGACGAAACAGGCTAATGACGGCAACGGCGTCGGTGTGATGGAATGGAAGGTATACGGGACGGCGGCAGGCAGTGAAGAAGAACCGGTTATCAAAGACGCTTTGAACGCTGCAATCGAAGAAGCGGAGAAGCGCCTGGAGGCTGACTATACAGCAGAGTCCTGGGCTGATTTCGCAAGAGCTCTTGAGAACGCGAAGACTGTAGCAACAGATAAGAACGCGGGTCAGACAGCAGTTGACGAGGCAACTACTCTTCTGAATGAGGCGATGAGATCGCTTGTAGCAGCGCAGCCAGAACCGGTACCTCCGGTAGAATCAGATAAGGCAACTCTTGAAGCATTGATCGCAGAAGCGGAAAATTACAGGCGGGCAGACTACACAGAGGAAACCTGGACGGCGTTTGCAGAGGCGCTTTCAAACGCGCACCGTGTTGTGCAGAACGAAGCGGCTTCACAGGACGATGTGGATCAGGCGGTGTCCGCTCTTGAGAAAGCCATAAACGCCCTTGAAAGGATAGAATCGGGTGAGGGATCAGCAGGAAAAGTACCGGGAGGAGAAACCCCAGACGGAAATACCGGAACAGAAACTGATAAAGAGCCAAACAAAAACACAGAAGCAGAAACAGATGAAGGCCAGAACAATGGCACAGCTGTACAGACCGGAGATGACAGTTCAGTCATGACTTATGGCATACTTACTGCAATTACCGCTGCAGCTATCATATGTATCGCTGGCATAAGGAGATGCCGCAGATAAAAACAGAATTTCGATGGCAGGCAAATATTTACTGCTTAAGGCTGGAAGGAGTCCTGAAAGATTGAAAAGTGTACCCGGAATATGTTATTCTATACTTATATATAACTGCAGAAATACTATGGATTGAAATGGTGCAGTATTTTGACTAAGAGGGAAGGATAATATGGTAACGATCAAAGAAATCGCGCAGATGTGTGGTGTTTCAATTGCGACGGTCTCAAATATATTAAACGGAAAACCAAACGCAAGTGATGCGACAAGACAAAAGGTCCTAAAAGCTGTAAAAGAAATGAATTATACGCCAAACAGCATCGCTAAGAACCTGAAGTTGAAAAAGAGCCAGGCGATTGGGATCGTGGCGGAGGATCTTACGGTTTTCTGTACACCGGGCATCATAGACGGAATTACACAATGCTGTGAAGAAAGAGGATATCATATACTGCTTACCAACCTCCGTCTGTACCAAAAATACCGGGATGCTTATTATGCGAACGATAATTTCGTCAAGATAGTGGAAAAAGAGATAAAAGAGCTTTTGGCCAAGCAAGTGGAGGGGATCGTCTATGTAACGTCCCATGAACGGATTCTGAAAAAATGTCTGCCTGAGCATCTTCCGGTACCGGCCAGTATGGCATACGGGTACAGTAAATCAGAAGAATATCCGTCTGTGACCGTGGATGATAAAAACGGAGCGTATACGCTGATCCGCTATCTGACAGGTAAAGGACACCGATCTATCGGGGTGATTATGGGAAAAGAAGAAAGTATACACACTCACGACAGGCTGAAAGGTTACCAGAAAGCCTTATATGATGAAAAGATTTTCTTTAATCCGGATATTGTAGTGCAGGGAGACTGGAACAGAGAAGGCGGATATCACAATACAGATTATCTGCTCTCCAAAGGTGTGACGGCTATTTTCTGTATGAACGATATTATGGCCGGCGGCGTATATGACCGTCTGGAGGAGAAAGGACTCCTCCCCGGAAGGGATATCTCGGTAGTAGGGTTCGATAATAGAGACCTGTCTAATTATTACAGACCACCTTTGACTACGATCGCGCTTCCCCTGAGCAGCATCGGCTATACGGCATGCAAGGTAGTGATCGATACGATAGAAAACAAGGGCAGAGAAAAGGACGGGAAAGAAACTTCTGATGGCCCAAAGGAAGTTTATGAGACATGCAGCCTTCTGGTAAGGGATTCTGTGGCAGATCTGAATCAGGCCATGTGCTAAATAAAATAGAACGAAAAATAAATGCACAAATTTCTAATGAGGAATTTGTGCATTTATTATAATGTTAAACGATATATCACAAGGTTTATTGACAAAATAGACTGTATATGATATAAAAATTGAAGATAAGAAAAAGTGATTACGCATATGTGATGGAAAACCACGGGAGGCGTAATTATTTTTTACAATTATAGTTAAACGTTTAATTAAAAACGGAAAGCGGAAGGAGAACTATGAAAAAGGCAGCAAATTCAAGTATTTCTCTCAGAAACATTCATATTACAGACGTGTTCTGGAGAAAGTACATCAAACTGGTAAAAAATGTGATCATCCCTTACCAATGGGACATTCTGAACGACAATCTGCAAGGGGTGGAAACAAGCCACTGTATTGAAAATTTCAGGATTGCCGCCGGAGAAAAGGAAGGTGAATTTTACGGGGCGGTATTTCAGGACACCGATGTAGCTAAATGGCTTGAGGCAGTAGGCTTTGTCCTGAACTACGAGAGAGATGAAAAATTGGAAAAACTGGCAGATGAGACTATAGATCTGATCGGGCGCGCCCAGCAGCCGGACGGGTATCTGAATACATATTTTACGATCAAAGAGCCGGGGCTTCGATGGACTAATTTAATGGAAGGCCATGAGCTGTATACGGCGGGACATATGATCGAGGCTGCGATTGCGTACTATGAATCTACGGGAAAAAGAAGATTTCTTGACATTGTATCAAAGTTCGCTGATTTGATCTGCAGGACATTTGGACCGGAAGAGGGTAAGATACACGGCTATCCCGGACATCAGGAGATTGAACTCGCCCTGGTTAAACTGTACCGGGTGACAGGAGAACAAAAGTATCTCGATATGGCGAAATATTTTATTGACGCGCGCGGCGTGGGTGAAAATTATTTCCTCAATGAAATAAAATCGGATAAGTATAAGTTGATCATGCCGGAATTTTCTGATTATGATCCGGTGTACTCTCAGTCGCATATGCCGGTCAGAGAACAGGACAAGGCAGTCGGACATGCCGTCCGCGCGGTATACATGTACAGCGCTATGGCAGACCTTTCCTGCGAGTATGACGATGACGGCCTGTTTGAGGCCTGTAAAAGACTGTGGAACAACATGACGCAGAAACAGATGTATATTACGGGGGGCATCGGATCATCGGGCATACTGGAACGTTTTACGGCGGACTATGATCTGCCGAATGACTGCAATTATTCAGAGACCTGCGCGTCTATAGGTCTTGCGTTGTTCGGCAAGAGGATGGCTGATATAACGAAAGATGCTTCTTATATGGATGTGGTGGAAAGAGCGCTCTACAATACACTTCTCTCGGGTATCGCTATGGACGGAAAGAGCTTTTTCTATGTGAATCCTCTGGAAGTGTGGCCTGCTAACTGCATAGAGAAAACATCCAAGGGGCATGTGAAGCCGGTGCGTCAGACATGGTACGGGGTGGCCTGCTGTCCGCCTAATATTACACGGACACTGGCGTCTCTCGGACAGTACATTTATTTACAGGAAAAGGACAGGATTTACACCAATCTCTACATAGCCAATCGGACAGAAGTGGAAATAAACGGAGTGAACTTTACTCTCGAACTGACAGGTGATTTCCCCTGGAAAAGTGAGATGAAGTTTCGGATTAAAGGGGAAAGCAGGACATATGCGTCGCTTTATTTCCGCATTCCGGGATATGCGAGACAGTTCACTATCCGCCTTAACGGCCGTAGCACTGATTTTTCAGTGGAAAACGGTTATGCAAAGGTGGAGGGCGATTTTGAAGATGACTGTCTGGAGATTTCTTTTGAGACTCCGGCAGAATTCGTGCATGCAAATCCTCAGGTAAGGGCGGATTCGGGAAAAATCGCTCTGGTAAAAGGCCCTCTTGTCTATTGTCTGGAGGAAACAGACAACGGCTCGAACCTGGCTTCAGTGTTTGTACAGTCAGGTCAGGAAATAAAGGAGGAGTACGAGAAGAATCTTCTGGGAGGATGTGTGCTCCTTAAAGTCGAAGGGAAAAAACTTTCTGAAGACGGATGGGACGAACAGACTCTGTACAGGGGAGGAGGACAGCCGGCGCTTGAGGAGACTGAGCTTACTTTTGTTCCGTACGGGTACTGGGGGAATCGGGACAAAGGCGAAATGCTTGTCTGGCTAAAAGAAATACTAGGATAGGAGGAAAAGGAAATGAAGAAAATTTTATATTCCAAAAAGGCGGCACCCTATATGTTTATCCTTCCTTTTGTGCTGACTTTTGCGATATTCTGGATCGTTCCGCTGTTTAAATCCGGGATCATGAGCACGCAGAAGATACTGCCGGGGGAGGAGACATTCATCGGACTTCAGAATTATACCCGGCTTCTGGGTGACCGTGTGTTTATGGTAGCAGTAGGAAACAGTTTTAAATATATGATATTTACACTGCTCCTGCTGATTCCGATCCCGATGCTTCTGGCGTGTCTGGTCAACTCAAAGCAGGCAAACGGAAAAGTGAAAAGCTTTTTCAAATCATCTTTATTTGTTCCGGCATTAACTTCTGTAGTTGTTGCGGGTACTATCTTCCGTCTGATCTTCGGTGAGATGGATACTTCGCTTATGAATCAGTTTGTGGGCCTGTTTGGTATAGGGCCGATAAAATGGCTGAAAGGAGAAGTTACAGGCTTTATTGCACTTCTGGCTCTTGCCTGCTGGCGCTGGTGGGGAGTTAATATGATGTATTTCCTGTCTGGTCTGCAGAGCATCCCGGAAGATTATTACGAAGCGGCGTCCATAGACGGAGCGACTACATGGCAGAAATTTACCAGAATTACGATTCCCCAGCTGAAACCCACGATTGTCTATGTGCTTACGATCAGTATTTACGGTGGTCTGGCAATGTTTAATGAAAGCTATATGCTGTATCAGGGAAACAATTCTCCGAATAATATCGGTCTGACGATCGTTGGATATCTGTACCGTCAGGGAATTGAGAAAAATGATATGGGATACGCCAGCGCAGTAGGGAGTGTGCTGCTTGTGATCGTCATGGTGATCAATATCATACAGCTTACTGCGACGGGAACATTCAAGAAGGAGGTTGACAGATAATGAAAAAAAGTAAAGGGGGGAAAATTGTCCTTAGTATCTGCACAGTTGTTTTGTTTCTCCTGCTGGCAGTAATGATTCTTCTGCCGATCTGGGCGATTTTTGTAGGAACTTTCCAGGATGGCAGTATGCTGATTCGCTATGGGCTGAATTTGACAATTGATTTTTCACAGGCGAATTTTGACAACTTTATCATGCTCTTTACTGATTCGGGAGATTATTTTATATGGTTCCTTAACAGTGTTATGCTGACAGTGACTCAGGTTGTGCTGACACTGCTCATCAGCGCTTTTGTGGCATATGGATTTGCGGCATATGAGTTCCGGTTTAAGAACTTCTTTTTCATATGTGTTCTGCTGATCATGTCCGTGCCGTTTGAGATGATCATGCTTCCCCTGTATGTACAGATCAATGATATGGGGCTTTCAGACAATTACTCAGCCGTTCTTCTTCCGTTTCTGGCAAATGCTTCGACGATCTTCTTCTTCCGCCAGTATCTTTTGGGTATCCCCAAGGAGATCATTGAGGCAGGAAGGATCGACGGGGCAACTGAATATGGAATTTTCTTTAGACTGATTATGCCGATCATGAAACCCTCCTTTGCGGCTATGGCTATACTGAACGGCATGAACAGCTGGAATAATTTCCTCTGGCCTCTGCTCGTGCTTCGTTCCAGTAACAAATACACACTTCCGATCGGATTAAACACACTGATCACACCGTATGGGAACAACTATGATCTTCTTATCGTTGGCTCATTTTTCTCTATCCTGCCAATTCTGATCTTGTTCCTGTGCTTCCAGAAATACTTTATCGAAGGCATGACAGCTGGAGCTGTAAAAGGTTAAAGCGGCGCCTTGTATCAAACGCTGCACTATGACAACAGGAGGTATACAAAAATGAGAAAAGCAAAAATGATCGTAGACAGGGCTTTTAAGGTGGCGCCTGTGGATAAAAGAATTTACGGCTCTTTTATCGAACATCTGGGAAGAGCAGTATACGGCGGTATCTATCAGCCGGAACATCCTTTGGCAGATGAGGACGGATTCCGCAAAGACGTCATAGAACTTGTAAAAGAACTGAATGTGCCGATTATCCGATACCCTGGCGGCAACTTCGTATCGAACTTTTTCTGGGAAGACAGCGTCGGGCCGCTAAGTGAGAGAAGACCAAGACTGGAACTGGCATGGAGAAGTCTGGAACCGAATACATTCGGATTAGGTGAATTCGCCAGGTGGACAGATAAGATCGGGGCGGATACGATGATGGCGGTTAATCTTGGAACAAGGGGGACTGCCGATGCGTGCAACCTTCTGGAATACTGCAATCACCCGTCAGGAACAAAGTACAGTGATCTCAGGATCAGTCATGGCATACACGATCCCTATAATATCAAACTCTGGTGCCTGGGAAATGAGATGGATGGCGAGTGGCAGCTTGGCAGGAAAACTATGAATGAATACGGCCGTCTTGCAGAGGAGACCGCTAAAGCGATGAAACTGATCGATCCGTCTATCGAGCTTGTATCCTGCGGAAGTTCTTATATGGAAATGCCTACATTCCCACAGTGGGAGGCTACGACTCTGGAGTATGATTACGACTATGTGGATTATATTTCGATGCATCAGTACTACGGGAATTCGGAGAACAACACCAATGATTATCTGGCCCGGGCTGAAGATATGGACGCGTTCATTCGCACAGTGATTGCTGCCTGCGACTTCGTGAAAGCCAAAAAACGCAGCAAGAAAACGATCAACTTAAGTTTTGATGAATGGAACGTATGGTTCCATTCCAAAAGCGAAGAGGAAGATATCACAACAAACCACCCGTGGCAGGTGGCGCCCCATCTGCTGGAGGATCATTATAACTTTGAGGACGCTCTGATGGTGGGGCTGATGATGATCACCCTGCTCAGACATGCGGATCGCGTGAAGATTGCCTGCCTTGCACAGCTGGTTAATGTGATCGCGCCTGTCATGACAGAGCCGGACGGTGCCGCATGGCGCCAGACGATCTACTACCCGTTCCTTCATGCTTCAAAATACGGTCGAGGGACGGTATTGGAACTGCTGACAGACAGCCCGTTCCATCCGACAAAAGAACATGGCGAAGTCAGCGATATTGTGGGAGTAGCTGTCTTTAATGAGGAGAAAGAAGAGGTTACTATATTTGCGGTAAACCGCAATCTGGGAGAAGATGTGGAACTGACTGTGGATGTTAGAAGCTTTGAGGGATATAAACCGGCAGGACAGATTGTTCTTGCCTGCGATGACCTGAAGGCAGAGAACAGCGCGGCGGGAGAAAAGGTATTTCCGGTTGAGAAGCAATGCGGTGCAGTGGAGGACGGGTATCTGAAAACTGTGCTTGGGAAGGCATCGTGGAATGTGCTCAGGCTGAAGAAGGGTTAAACGTATTATAAGGAAAATTATTATTTAATATGCATAAAAATAATAAGATAATATAGTGCATAGTTGATAAAAATGATAATTAAAGTGAAAAAGATATTTACAAAGAATCAGCAATATGATATATCTATAGAAAACAAAGTAAAACGTTTAATTAAAGGGAGGAAAGAAACATGAACAAGAAAAAAGCAACGGCGCTTCTTCTTGCAACCGCAATGGTGATGGGAACACTTGCCGGATGTGGCAGCAGCGAATCTGAGACGGAAGAAACGAAAACAACATCTGACGGCGCAGCGGTTCTGGACTTCTGGACATTCACAGAAATCCACGGCGATTTCTATGAGACGATGGCTGAGAAGTGGAACGAGGAGAATCCGGACAAGCAAGTAAGCATCAACGTAAACGTAATGCCCTATGACGATATGCATAATAAACTGCAGATTGCGCTAAACTCTGGAGAGGGTACACCGGATTTCGTAGATATCGAGCAGGGCAAGTTCGCTAACTTTACCCAGGGAACACCGGCTCTGATGGATCTGACGGAAACAGCAGGTTCCTATACAGCTGACGGAAAGATTGTTCAGTCCCGTCTGGATCTTTACAGCAAAGACGGAAAACTGTACGGACTTCCGACACATGTGGGCGCAACAGTCGCTTTCTATAATACAGAACTTCTGGAAGCGGCAGGCATTGACTATACAACGATCGAGACCTGGGATGATTTTAAAGAGGCCGGAAGCAAATATTATGAGGCAACAGGCAAATATCTCGGAACAGCAGACACAAGTGCCCTTTGGACAGAGAACCTGTTGATGGCTGAACTGGGAGGCGAGTATACAAACGGCGATGACGTGACAGTAAATAGTCCTGAGATGGTTGAGGCTATGACAATCCTGAAAGACCTCTACGATGCGCACGCAATCGGAACTGTACCGGGAGGAAATCCGGACAAAGAAGAAGCTTACGGCGCGTTCAACAACGGAGATTTCGCATGTGCGATCATGCCGTTCTGGCAGATGTCCAGATACACAAGCTATATGCAGGATCTGTCAGGGAAAATTGCAATCGCAGTAGCTCCGCAGCTTGAGAGCGGGCAGAACGTATCCGTCGGCGGCGGTGGAACAGGCACAGCGGTTGTAGCAGACAAGCCGAATTCTGAACTGGCAGCCGAATTCATTGCATACGCGAAACTGTCTGACGAAGGCTCTGTTGAGATCTGGAATATGCTTGGGTTTGACCCGTGCAACACAAGCGTATGGGATAATGAAGAAGTGACAAATAACCCGGATAATCAGTATGTACAGTACTTCCAGAACAATCCGTTTGATGTGCTGAAAGAGATAAGAGACAGCATTGTCGGTCTTGAGTCACATGCGTCCTCTTCCTATCCTTCTATCAACAATCAGTTCACCACTGTAACATTAAATGCAATCTTTGAGGATGGAACAGATGTACAGACAGCTCTTGATCAGGCACAGTCAGATCTGAAAAATGAGTTGGGGCAGTAAGAGTGAACTTAATAGTCTGTGATTAAAACATAATATTCCGCGGAATCGTGACTGCGTATATATTGAAGCCCTGCTTCGATTTGCTGCCGGCAGTATGGTTCCGCGGATTTTTATGTCGACGACAAAAAACCGAGCGCAATCTGATTTTTCTATTGACAATTCAAAAATCTGAGATATAATTAAATCGGATTGAGAAAGCCAATGCGAAGAACAGGACAGGACTTCCATGACTGACATGCTTTCAGAGAGTTTCCGGGAGGTGTGAGGAAACAGCAGGGTCGGGGAAGCTATCACCTGCGAGCAGTCAGGATGAAAAGAATCTGAGCAGAGAGATGCAATTGACAGATCCGATTAGTCCGGACCGGGATTCCCCCGTTATAGGGAAATCTGTTAAACCGCAGTATAAAACCGGATGTACGGGTACATATGCGGGAGACGGAACCGAGAGACCGGGATTCCCGGTAACAGAAGTGGTAACGCGGAGGAAATATACTTCGTCTTCTGACAGAGTGATCTGTCGGAGGGCGATTTTTTTTGTGACGGCGACGAGCCAGAGTCCGGGCGTGACTGCCTTTACTTGCCGGCTTTGATCCGGAAATGCCTGATAAACAGACACTTCCTAACTTGTTACAGTCTTATAAAAAAGGAGAGAGGATTATGAACACTTTAGTAATCGTACTGATCGCCGCTGTGTGCCTTATAGCAGCCTATGCTCTGTACGGACGCTGGCTGGCGAAGAAATGGGGCATCGATCCGAAGGCAAAGCCCCCGGCTGTTCTTCATAATGACGGGCAGGATTATGTGCCGACGGACGGCTGGACGGTATTTGCCCATCAGTTTTCATCCATCGCAGGCGCCGGGCCTGTCACCGGAGCGATCCAGGCGGCGGCATTCGGATGGCTGCCGGTTCTTCTGTGGATCGTCCTTGGAGGAATCTTCTTCGGAGCCGTGACGGACTTCGGAGCGTTGTATGCAAGTGTAAAAAATGACGGAAAATCGATGGGACTTCTGATTGAGAAGTACATCGGAAAAGCGGGACGCAAACTGTTTCTCGGCTTCTGCTGGCTGTTCTGTCTGATTGTTATCGCGGCGTTTGCGGATATGGTGGCGGATACATTTAACGCATATGTCGTGACAGACGGCGTAACGACGCTTTCTGAGAACGCTGCCGTAAATGGGGCGGCGGGAAGTATCTCTCTGTTTTTCATCCTGTTTGCCGTTGTGTTCGGCGTGATACAGCATAAAGTGAAACTCACCGGATGGAAAGAAGTGGCATTCGGACTGGTGTGCACGGTTCTGGCCTTTGTATTCGGTATGAACTTCCCGGTAATTCTGGGCAAGGATATGTGGGTATATATCGCGTTTGTTTATATTTTCCTTGCGGCAGTGCTTCCGATGTGGTTTGTTATGCAGCCGAGAGATTATATGTCTACCTTCATGTTTGTCGGAATGATCGCGGGTGCGGCGCTTGGACTTCTGTTTGCGCATCCGACAATGAATCTTCCGGCATTTACGGGATTCCAGAATGAGAGTCTTGGTACGCTCTTCCCGATCCTGTTTGTAACAGTTGCCTGCGGCGCGGTCTCAGGATTCCACAGTCTGGTATCCTCCGGCACCTCGTCCAAGACGATCTCAAATGAGAAGGATATGCTGAAAGTCGGATACGGTGCAATGGTGCTGGAAAGCCTTCTGGCGGTTATCGCTCTGTGCGTGGCGGGCGCTGCTGCTGCGGCGGACGGAACTGCTGCAGTGGGAACTCCTTTTCAGATCTTCTCATCAGGAGTGGCAGGTTTCCTTGAGATGTTCGGCATCCCGGTTTATGTGGCGCAGAGCTTTATGACGATGTGTGTGTCCGCTCTGGCGTTCACGACTCTGGACTCGGTTGCGCGTATCGGACGTATGTCCTTCCAGGAACTGTTCAGCGTGGACGATATGGAGCATGCGGAAGGCTGGAGAAAACTACTGTGCAACAAATACTTCTCAACGATAATCACACTGGTATTCGGTTATATTCTGACACAGGTGGGATACTCCAATATCTGGCCGCTGTTTGGAAGCGCGAACCAGCTTCTGAGCGCGCTCGTGCTCATTACGCTCTGTGTATTCCTGAAAGTCACAGGCAGAACGCTCAAGACACTTGTTCCGCCGTTTGTGATTATGCTGATAGTGACTTTCTCAGCGCTGATTCAGAGATTTATCGCGCTGGTCAAAGCCTTTTCGGCCGAAACAGGTGTGTTCATGGTTGAAGGACTGCAGCTGATCGTCGCAGTACTGTTGATGATCCTGGGAGTAACGATCGTGGTTACTTCCGGAAAAGAACTGATCAGAAAAAAAGCGGCAAACTAGACACTGGCGTTTTATGGAAGAGAGCGGCAGACAATGTATGGTCTGCCTGTACAGAATCCACATATGCCGCGCGGGAGAAAAAGTACTCCCGCGCGGCATATTTTTATATCTGCCGGGAAAACAGCTAAGAAAGCGCCAAGAAACATTTAGAATACGGTTCTGAAATTGAATCTTGCATATGTCTGTGTTAAGATATGCAGTACACAGTGGACGGAGGATTATATCCGTCAGTTGTAAATTGGGAGGATGTTATGGACAGAAGAGAAAAGAGCCCCGGAAGAGTCAGGCTCAATACGATGCAGATTGTAGCGCTGGGATTTTTTGGAGTGATTTTTTTAGGAGGAGTGATTTTGTGGCTTCCCTTCTGTAATCAGAAGCCCATTGAATTTACCGATGCACTGTTTACTTCCGTGACTTCGGTCTGTGTGACAGGGCTTGTGACTGTTGTTCCGGCGGAACAGTTTACTCTGGCAGGACAGATCGTGATGCTTTTGCTGATCCAGATAGGAGGTCTTGGCGTTATCGCGTGTATGGCGTCTTTTTTCCTTTTACTGGGGAAGAAAATATCCATGAAAGGAAGGATACTGATCCAGGAGGCGTACGGCCTGGATACGCTGTCAGGGCTTGTGAAGTTCATTATCCGTATCGTGAGAGGAACCTTTATCGTGGAAGGGATTGGAGCGGTTCTTTTTTCGGTTAAATTCGTGCCGGAGTTTGGCGTGATAAAAGGAATATGGTACGGTATATTTCATTCGATCTCCGGATTTTGCAATGCGGGAATCGATATTATCGGAGACAGCAGTTTTATACAATATGTTGATTCCCCACTCGTGAGTCTGACGACCATGTTTCTGATCGTGATGGGTGGTCTCGGATTCCCGGTTTGGCACGATATTTTTGTCACAGCAAAAAAGGGCGCGGGAGAAAAAGGCGCGAGAAAGAGAATTTTTACAAGACTTGGCCTGCAGAGTAAGATCGTGCTGTCAGTGACGGCGTTTCTGCTCATTTTCGGAACAGTGGGTTTCCTCTTTTTAGAATATAATAATCCGAATACGATGGGAGGTTTGAGTGTGCCGGAGAAGGTGCTGGCATCGGCCTTTCAGTCGGTAACAACCCGTACTGCCGGGTTTGCGTCAGTGCCCCAGTCGGAACTTACGGAGAGTTCCAGACTTCTGGGATGTATTCTGATGTTCGTGGGCGGGTCTCCTGCCGGTACCGCGGGCGGTATTAAGACAACGACATTCGCTATGCTTGTCCTGACTATTCTATCGGTTCTGAAAGGCCACAAGGACACGGAATGCTTTGGCAGAAGAGTCGATACGGACAGTATACGGTCGGCGCTTACGATTACAATGATTACATTTACATGCTGGCTCACAGGAGTGGCAGCCATGTCGATCTTCGATCCGAAGGTGGACTTTCTGAATCTGATGTATGAGGCATCATCAGCCATCGGAACAGTCGGCCTGTCGGCAGACCTTACGCCCCATCTGAGCCGGGCGAGTCACATAGTGCTGATGATTCTGATGTACATCGGACGGATCGGACCTCTTACGATGGCGCTTGTGTTTGCCGGAAGAGCGAATAAGAGCGACAGATTCAGAGAGCTGCCGGAGAAGAAGATCATGCTTGGATAAACGGACGACATATGCGCGAAGACACGAAGAAGAGAAAGCGCGGGATTTAGTATTAAGAAAAGACAGGAGAGTAGGAAAATGAGTAAACAATTTGCTGTACTTGGACTGGGTAGTTTTGGATGGAGTGTAGCTCTGACGCTGGAGAAAATGGGCGCTGATGTGCTCGTGGTCGATGATTCTTTTGAGAAAATTCAGGAGATCTCGGAGCAGGTATCCTACGCCCTGAAAGCGGATGTAACAGATCCGGAAGCGCTGGAAGCGCTTGGAGGACGCAACCTGGACGGCGCGGTAATCGCTGTTTCGGAGAACTTTGAAGCAAGTATTATGGCGACGATGCTCTGCAAGGAGATGGGCATTCCGATGGTACTTGCGAAGGCGAAGGATAAGCTTCAGGGAACTATTCTGAAAAAAGTAGGGGCTGATTCGGTGGTCTATCCCGAGATCGAGATGGGAGACCGGGTGGCTAAAAATCTGGTGGCAAAGGAATTCTCCGACTGGATCGAGTTGTCAGACGACTACAGTATGGTCGAGGCGGTTGTGCCGGAGCCGTGGCAGGGCAAGTGCCTTGCTGATCTGAAAGTCCGCGAGAGATTTGGCATCAATGTGGTCGGAATCATCATCAATAAAGAAGTTGACGTCACCTTTGACCCTCAGGCGCCGCTCCCGGCAAACGGGATCCTTATCATGATAGGAGCCAATGATATTCTGCAGAAATTTGACGCTAAGAAGGGGCATCGGTAATGATTACAAGTACAGCCAATGCCCAGGTAAAGGAACTGATAAAGTTAATGAAGAAAAGCCGTGCCAGGGAGGAAGCCGGCGTATTTATCGCAGAAGGCCCCCGTATGGTGAATGAACTGCGAAACGATCCGGTCTGGAGGAAGAGGATTGAAAAGATCTGTCTTTCAGAGAGTTATGCCGGAAGGCATGAACGGGAATTGCCGGATCTGCAGAGGGCGGGCAGAACGGAGATTCTCTCGGATCCTGTGTTCGCTCATGTTTCCGACACAAAAACGCCCCAGGGAATCCTGGCGGTTGTCAGGAGAAAAGAGTACAGGATGGAGCAGATTCTGGGCGTAGACGCGTCCTGCCCCCATGTGATCGTACTCGATAATCTTCAGGACCCGGGAAACCTCGGTACGATCTTCCGTACGGCGGAGGCGGCAGGCGTGACGGGAATCATACTTGGCAGGGAATGCGTGGACATTTATAACCCTAAAGTAGTGCGCTCCACGATGGGAGCAGTGCTGCGTGTACCGTTTCTGTATACAGATGATCTGACCGGAACGATCGGAGAGTTAAAACAGGCGGGAATAAAAGTATATGCGGCTCATCTGAAAGGAAGGGACGCATATGATCAGGAGGACTACAAAACAGGGTGCGCGTTTCTGATCGGAAATGAAGGGAACGGGCTGAGAGACGAGGTGGCGGAGTGTGCGGATCGCTACGTCCTCATTCCCATGCTGGGCAGGGCGGAATCGCTGAATGCTGCCGTGGCTGCCTCGGTGCTGATGTTCGAGGTGAGCAGGCAGAGAAGGAACTACGACATAGAATAATTTGATGACTGAAGGCGGGATCTGATACAGATGAGATCCTGCCTTTTGACACTTCTGGTGGTTACTATGATATTGGAGAGTGAAAGATAAAATGAAAATTTATGCAAAAGTATTGCATTTTTATGCATAAAAGTGTATACTGGGACATAATGAAATGATAGTGAGGAATAGAACAATGAACTTAAAAGGACGCAATTTTCTGACGTTGAAAGATTTTACTCCCGAGGAGATTACATATCTGCTTGATCTGTCAGCGGAGGTAAAGGAGAAGAAGAAAAACGGCGAGCCGGTTGACAATTATAAAGGGAAAAATGTAGCTCTGATCTTTGAAAAAGACAGCACGCGGACGCGGTGCGCGTTTGAGGTGGCGGCTCATGACATGGGGATGGGCACTACTTATCTGGGCCCTTCGGGATCACAGATAGGAAAAAAGGAGAGCATCGAGGATACTGCGCGGGTGCTCGGCCGGATGTATGACGGAATCGAATACCGCGGTTATGGTCAGGATATCGTGGAGGAACTGGCGAAATACGCAGGTGTACCGGTATGGAACGGGCTGACGAATGAATATCACCCGACACAGATGCTGGCGGATATGCTGACGATTCGTGAGAATTTCGGCAAATTAAAAGGACTGAAGCTGGTGTATATGGGGGATGCCCGCTACAATATGGGTAATTCTCTCATGGTGGCGTGTTCCAAGCTGGGGCTGGATTTTGTCGCGTGTACAACGGAGGAATATTTCCCGAATGCGGATCTTGTCGCACAGTGCCGGGAGTACGCCAAAGAGTCCGGCTCATCTGTTACTCTGACGTCTGATGTGAAAGAGGGAACGAAAGACGCTGACGTGATATGCACAGATGTGTGGGTATCTATGGGAGAACCGGATGCGGTGTGGGAGAAGAGAATCAAAGACCTTTCGCCCTATAAAGTGACGAAAGAAGTGATGGCAAACGCAAAAAAAAGCGCGATCTTTCTTCACTGCCTGCCCGCATTTCATGACCTGAAGACAAAGATCGGGAAAGAGATAGGGGAGCGCTTTGGCATTAAAGATATGGAAGTGACCGATGAAGTATTCGAGTCGGAGCAGTCGAAAGTATTCGATGAGGCGGAAAACCGGATGCACACGATCAAGGCAGTTATGATGGCTACGCTTGGCGTACAGTTGTAGGCCTCATTTGGCTTGACATTCGGAAGTTCGTATGCTACTCTTTTCTACAGATCATAGATTGATATGACTGGTAAAAGCGATGACGAAGAGAGTAGTCTGGCGGAAGTCTTACAGAGAAGTCCTGAGTGTGTGAAGACCGGATGAAGCGAGCGGCAAAAGGAAGCTGAGCTGAGCGGCCGGTGGAGCGCCTTTGCTGAGAGGGATAGATGAAAGACAGATGAACATGGCTTCTGAGCAGCGCACCGAACTGTGCGAATGTACGGCAAGGCTGCGATGGGTCCGCCCTTTACAGCGGATGAGTGCTGACAGGCACTTGATGAGGTTCCGCTCCGCGAGGAAGGGACGAAGAGAAGTGGTAACACGGTATGAACAGCAGCCGTCTTCTTAACCTGGGTTAAGAGGACGGCTTTTTGTGACGGCGGCGAGCCAAAGTCCGGGCTTGCCCGAGACCTTGACGACCGCTTACAATCCCGGAATATGCATTCTGGCACTTCCGGTGATTTAGGATAAAAATGCCAGGAGAAATTCAATCTGGAATACGAGGAGGTTTATATGTCAGAAAATCAACAGAACCCTAAATATTATATCACGACGGCGATCGCCTACACGTCAGGAAAACCGCACATCGGAAACACATATGAGATTGTGCTTGCGGATGCGATTGCCCGCTACAAGAGGAGCCGGGGCTGCGATGTGTTCTTCCAGACGGGAACGGATGAACACGGACAGAAGATCGAATTGAAAGCGGGAGAGGCGGGGGTCTCTCCAAAGGAACTTGTGGATAATGTATCTGCTGAGATCAAACGGATCTGGGATCTGATGGACACATCGTATGATAAGTTCATTCGCACGACGGATGAGGACCACGAGAAGCAGGTACAGAAGATCTTCAAGAAACTGTATGACCAGGGAGACATCTATAAAGGACATTATGAGGGAATGTACTGTACTCCCTGCGAGTCGTTTTTTACGGAATCTCAGCTCGTGGACGGGAAATGCCCGGACTGCGGACGCGAGGTGCAGCCGGCAAAAGAGGAGGCATATTTCTTTAAGATGAGTAAATATGCGGATCGTCTGATCGAGCATATCAATACGCACCCTGAGTTCATTCAGCCGGTGTCCAGGAAAAATGAGATGATGAATAACTTCCTCCTTCCGGGGCTTCAGGATCTCTGTGTATCCAGAACTTCTTTTAAATGGGGCATCCCGGTGGACTTTGATGACAAACATGTAGTGTATGTATGGCTGGACGCGCTCACGAACTATATCACGGGTATCGGATATGACGCGGAGGGCGGAAGTACGGAGCAGTTTGAGAAACTGTGGCCGGCGGACTTGCATCTGATCGGTAAGGACATCATCCGTTTCCACACGATCTACTGGCCGATTTTCCTGATGGCGCTGGGCCTGCCGCTTCCGAAACAGGTTTTCGGGCACCCGTGGCTTTTGCAGGGGGACGGTAAGATGAGCAAATCAAAGGGAAATGTGCTTTACGCGGATGAACTGGTGGATTTCTTCGGCGTGGACGCAGTGCGCTATTTCGTGCTTCATGAGATGCCCTTTGAGAATGACGGTGTGATCACATGGGAACTGATGGTAGAGAGGCTTAATTCGGATCTGGCCAACACGCTGGGAAACCTTGTAAACCGCACAGTATCCATGACAAACAAATATTTCGGCGGTACAGTCTCGGACAAAGGCGTATCCGAAGAGGTTGACGCGGATCTGAAAGCCGTGATCGAGAGCGCGCCGAAGGCGGTTGATGAGAAGATGGAAGGCCTGCGCGTTGCGGATGCGATCACAGAAATATTCAATCTCTTCAAGCGGTGTAATAAATACATTGATGAGACAATGCCGTGGGTTCTCGCGAAGGATGAGACGAAGAAAGACCGTCTGGAGACGGTACTGTGGAATCTGATTCTGGGCATTTCGGCAGGAGCAGAACTTCTGAAATCGTTCATGCCTTCTACAAGCAGAAAGATCTTAGAGCAGCTTGGCAAAGGACATGTGACAGACAAGCCGGAAATTCTCTTCCAGCGTCTGGATATTGAAGAAGTTATGAAGAAAGTCGAAGAACTTCACCCGCACACAGATGAGGAGCCGGGCGATGGAGAGGGCAGTGCGAAAGAGGGGCCGGTTATCGACATCGAGCCGAAAGAAGAGATCACGTTTGACCAGTTCGGGGTAATGCAGTTCCAGGTAGGTGAGATCATCGCCTGTGAGGAAGTGAAAAAATCCAGAAAGCTTCTCTGCTCTCAGGTGAAGATCGGAAGCCAGGTAAAGCAGATTGTTTCGGGGATCAAGGCCTACTATACCCCGGAGGAGATGGTTGGAAAGAAAGTGATGGTACTTGTAAACTTAAAGCCGGCGAAACTGGCAGGAGTGCTCTCTGAGGGAATGCTTCTCTGCGCGGAAGATGCAGAAGGTAACCTGTCTCTGATGGTGCCGGAGAAAGAGATGCCGGCGGGAGCTGAGATCTGCTGATAACGGCCGGGCAGCTGACACAGAAAAAATAGAATGACAGCACAGGGGGCAGGGTGAAAAGTTACCCTGCCCCTAATTCGTTCAGAAGCCTTGTGTTCTCCTGCGGCATCATCACACAGAAACGAATGTACTCACCATCTAAGCATTGAAATGACGAACAATCCCTTATCATCAGGCCTGCCCGGATACATCGCTCAAACACATCGAATGATGTGATTCCATTCTCTGTGATTCTGACAAGGAGAAAGTTGGCGTACGGCTGATATGTTTTATAGAACGGCATACCGGAGATCTCACGGTACATCCGCTCCCGTTCCGACAGGATGAGTTCTCTTGTCTGCCGGATATACTCCTGATCCTTGAACATCATCTCTCCCGCAAACGCGCCGATGCTGTTTAAAGACCAGGGGATCTGTTTTTCTCTCATCTTCTTTAAGAAGCCGGTATTGCCTGTGATGCCATATCCGAACCGCATTCCCGGCGCCGCGAAGAACTTGGATACTCCGCGCAGAACCATCATATCAGGGAAATCCCGGGTGAGAGGAACTGCTGACACAGCGTGAATATCAGGCGCAAACTCAACATATGTTTCATCAATCATGACGAAAATACCGTGTTCCCGGCAGAATGAAAGGAGCAGGCGCAGATCATTTTGGGATACGGCCGAGGAAGTGGGATTATTCGGATTACACAGAATCAGAAAATCGTATCCGTCTCTCAGTGCATGGCACAGATCCTCCGTATCCAGTTCAAAATTGTGTTCTTCTTTTAAATGGTAATACTCCTGCGTGCTTCCTGAAAAGGATAATTCCCGGGAATATTCAGAGTAGGTCGGGCCGAGGATCAATGTATGTCTGGGAGCGAGAACTTCTATGAGGAGTGAGATCAGTTCGCTTGAACCATTGCCCGGAAGAATGAATTCGGCGGGAACATTACAGTACTCAGAAATTGTGCGCCGAAGAGAAGTATACTCCCGGTCGGGATAGGAGGAGAGTAGATCCAGATGGCCGGCAATGGCTGACTTTATTCTCCCGGACAGACCGAGGGGATTGACGTTACTTCCGAAGTTTGTAATATCTTCCTTTTTCAGATGATAATAATCACAGATCTTTTCAATGTCGCTTCCGTGAAACAGCGGTTTTGTACTCATAATGTTATCTCCTGTTATACCTTAAATAAAACGCGCGCAGCGCCTTGTACAATTATTATACCACATGCGCACAGAAGGATGCGATGCGACAGCGGCATTTTCTTCTCAAGTTGCAGTTAATAACTATTGACTTTTTAATTATTATGTACTATATTATTAAAAACTTAACAATTAAGTGTTGAACAACGTCGGGCGATCCCCGGCGCCATTGTGATATAAAGAGGTGAATATGAATGAAATGCCAATTTTGCAATAAAGAAAAAGTAGACAGAGTTTTCTACATAAACTGGATGGGAACCGTTTATCAGGTTCCGGTCTGCTCTGAGTGTCTGCAGAAAATGTGGAATCAGGCGGCGGCATCGGGAAGAACAGAAGAATTTAAAAACTATACGGGCTGGTGGCCGGGAAAGCGGGATCCGAGACATTTCGGCGACCGGGCATTTCCGGAAGAGGCTGTCCCCGGACTGATAAGGCGCCGCAGACTTTCTGCTCTTAAGCTGCGTCTCCAAGAGGCTGCCGACATGGAGAACTATGAGGAGGCGGCGAAGCTGCGGGATGACATTGCAGTGATGGAAAAGGAGGTGTGCGCGCATGGAAATTAATCTGAATTTATTCAGTCAGCGGACGATGAATCTCTTTCAGTCAGCGCTCAGGTTCGTGACTCATATGGAACATGGATTTATCGGAAGTGAACATCTGCTCTGGGCGCTGGCATCAGAGCGCGGCGCTGCGGGAAGGGCTCTTCGGCGGAGCGGACTTAACAGGAAACTGGTTGAGGAATATTTACATCAGTATGATTTTGATGCAAAAGCAGGAGGCAACTTTCAGGCGGTACAGATCTCAGATGAGGCGGAGCAGGTGCTGCATCTTGCCGGGCAGCGCGCGAAGGCTCAGGGACATCATAAGGTGGAGCCGGAAGATCTTCTCAGGGGGATTCTGGATGCGGGAGACTGCGCGGCGGCGCAGCTTATTATGTCGTTGAAAGCAGATCCCGAGGAGATAAGAAAAGATCTGGAAGATGGACAGACGCCAGCTCTCGCAAAACATGTATCACCTGCCGACGCCGTATCCGCGGAGGACGCATATGAGGTTCCTTACGGAGAAACAGGCAGCCGGAGAGGACAGGAAGAAGAGGAGCAGGCGGAAGAGGAGGAAGAGTCAGTGCTGGTGAAATTCGGCACAGACATGACGGCCAGAGCAGCGGAGGGCGCCTATGATCCGATGATCGGAAGGGACGAAGTACTGGAGCGTCTGATCCAGGTACTATCCCGCCGCACCAAGAATAATCCTGTTCTGACAGGAGAGCCGGGAGTGGGAAAGACGGCCGTGATCGAAGGGCTGGCTCAGAGAATTTCAGACGGTTCGATCCCGGTAAATCTGAGAAATAAGCGGATCGTAGCTATGGATCTTGTCGGAATGCTCTCAGGGGCAAGATTTCGGGGAGATTTTGAGGAGCGTATGAAAACATTTCTGGAAGAGGCAGAAGCTGACGGAGACGTGGTTCTCTTTATCGATGAGCTGCACATGATTATGGGGGCAGGCGCCGGAGCAAGCGAGACAATGGACGCCGCCAATATTCTCAAGCCTATTCTGGCGCGAGGAGGCCTTCAGGTAATCGGGGCGACGACTCTTAAGGAATACAGGCGCCATATAGAGAAGGATGCGGCTTTTGAGCGGCGTTTTCAGCCGGTTGCAGTGGAAGAGCCGGATCAGGAAGACGCAGTAAAGATTCTGCTTGGCCTGAAAGGAAAATACGAGACATATCATGGTCTTGTTATTACGGAAGATGCAGTGCGAGCCGCGGTAAGTTTGTCGGCGCGCTATATACAGGATCGTTTTCTGCCGGATAAAGCGGTTGACCTGATGGATGAGGCTGCTTCCCGCATCAAAACCCGTGGGATGACGACACCGCCTTATCTTCTCGATCTGGAACAGGAGATCAGGAAAATCAGAAGGGAGAAAAAGAGAGCCGCAGAGGCGCAGGAATACGAGAAAGCTGCTGCTCTGCGTGACAGTCAGAACACTCTGGTCAGCGAACTGACGCGGAAACAGACAGAATGGCAGAAAAAGCAGTGCAGTCGGGTAGACGCAGAGGATATTGCGGAAGTAGTCGCGGCATGGACAAAGATACCGGTGACAATGCTCACAGAAGATGAGACTGAGCAGCTTCGCTCTCTGGAAGCGTCATTACATAACAGGGTGATCGGACAGGACGCCGCCGTAAATGCGGTAGCAAGGGCGATTCGCCGCGGAAGAACCGGCGTAGCTGACCCGGAACGCCCGATAGGATCGTTTCTGTTCCTGGGCCCGACCGGAGTGGGAAAGACAGAGCTGTGCCGCGCTGTGGCTGAAGTGATGTTCCATGATGAGAATGCCATGATTCGCCTCGATATGTCCGAGTATATGGAGCAGTACACAGTGTCCAAGCTGATCGGCTCTCCGCCCGGGTATGTAGGATATGACGAGGGAGGACAGCTCACCGAGATGGTCAGGAAAAAGCCTTACAGTATCATTCTTCTGGATGAGATCGAGAAGGCGCACCCGGATGTGTGGAACACGCTTCTTCAGATCCTGGACGACGGGCGGCTGACAGACGCTCAGGGGCGCACCGTCAGCTTTAAGAATACGATCATCGTCATGACGTCTAATATCGGAGCCAGAGAGATCACAGGAAAGACTTCCCTTGGGTTTGCGAGGAGCGAAGAGAATGGGGAACAGCGCCGGGAGGAGAATATACGGACCCGGGTCATGGAAGCGGTGAAGATGACGTTCCGTCCGGAGTTTATTAACCGTCTGGATGAAGTGATTGTGTTCCATCCGCTGAGACAGGAAGATGTAAGAAAGATCGCGGACCTCCAGATCGCTAAGCTGACAGAGCGGATGAGGCAGCAGGGAATAGCACTGTGTGTGGAAGAGAGTGCTGTGGAACTGCTCTCAGAGAAAGGATATGATCCGGCATTTGGCGCAAGACCGCTGAAGCGGACGATTCAGTCTATGCTCCAGAACGCTGTGGCGGACCGGATACTCGACGGCAGGCCGGGGGAGAAAGAAGAACTGGCTGTATCCGCTGACGGGGAGAAGATCAAGGTAGAGAAACGACCTTTATCAGAAAGAAAAGAGGAATACGCATTGCCGTAAAATACAAAAACAGGGCTGACAGCATTTTTGCTGACGGCTCTGTTTTATAGTTTGTGACTACGGGATTTTTTATCAGTTGTGTTCTCTTCCAAGAGATGTATACAGATCATTCAGACTGTGCATCAGATTGAGCAGCTGCCGCATGTTGTCTTCGCCGAACCGGGAGAGAATTTCGCCCCAGAGCTCGTCGTACTTTTTCCTGGACTGCTCGGCGGCAGCCCTTCCCTTATCTGTAGCTCGAATGGATACCTTGCGGCGGTCTCTCGGATCAATCTCACGCGTGATATAGTTCTTCTTCTCGAGCGTGTTCAATATGTAAGAGATGGCAGGCTTTGAGATATTGAGCTTTTTCTGAATCTTCGGCACATCCAGATTCATGCACGGGCACTCGCGGCAGCATGTGCCTGCGATACTCTGAAGAATCACCATCTCATTCATCTGCATATCGCACTCAGAGGAGAGGGCGGATTCCAGTTTTCTGAAATGAACGATAGAAGTAAAAAACTGTTCTCTCAATTCACTGCTCATGATTAACTCCTTAATTAGTAAATCTTTAATAAATTATACCTCAGCAGGATTGGTATTTCAAGGAAATTATCTGCGCCTGTAGGCTAACATATTCGCGTAAGAGGGATTCTGCTCGGTTTTGGAGGATACGTCCTGGGGGAACTGCACACAGTTGATTTTTATTTAAATCTGAAATAAAATACAGTAAACAAATGATCAATACGAAGATAAAGAGCATTGCCCCGGACCGGGACAGGGTGATAATGGGCTGAAGGAGAGAACACTATGCGTATTATAATATCGCCGGCTAAGAAGATGAATACAGACACAGATACTCTTGAGTGCAGGAGCGTTCCTGTTTTTCTCGAGCAGACAGAGGAGCTCCTCCGATGGCTAAAGGGGCTTACGTTTGTGCAGGCGAAAAAACTCTGGAACTGTAATGAAAAGATCGCGGAACAAAATTATAAAAGAGTGCAGGAGATGGCTCTTGGGAAAAACCTTACTCCGGCGGTTATATCCTATGAGGGGATTCAGTATCAGTATATGGCGCCCGCTGTATTTGGGGGAGCGCAGACCGATTATATTCAGGAGCATTTGCGCATCCTTTCGGGATTCTACGGAGTGCTCAGGCCCTTTGACGGTGTGACGCCCTACCGGCTGGAGATGCAGGCCAAAGCGTCTGATAAGGGAAACCTGTATCAGTTCTGGGGAGACAGGCTGTACCGGGAAATTACGCGGGATGATGGGAGCGCACAGGGGAATGGACATCTGATTCTGAACCTGGCGTCAAAGGAGTACTCAAAGTGCGTGGAGAAATACTTAAGGTCTGAGGATGCATATCTTACGGTTATCTTCGGAGAACTCTCAGACGGGAAAGTGAAACAGAAAGGAACTTACGCCAAAATGGCCAGGGGAGAGATGGTGCGCTATCTCGCGGAGAACAATATAGAGGAAGCGGAAGGGATCAAAGGATTTGACAGGTTGGGTTACCGGTTTGAGGAAGGTCTTTCCGGCGAGAGAGAATATGTGTTTCTGAGATAATTTGGTTGTAATCTGTTTTAAATCATGGTAAATTAGTTTACGGGCATGAATAATGCATACGTTTGAGAGCTTGAAGGAGGAAATTTTATGGCAAGATACGTACAGGACGTTACACTGAACAAACCGGATGATTTCGTGGCGTTCATCGTTAACGACTATCTGCAGAAGAACAAGTTCGCGATGGCGGACTGGAAAGGTGAGCCGGCATACCGCGCGGGCGACGGAATGTTAGAGGGATTCAAATACCTGAAGTGGTCATATGAGGGCGGAGTGTTCCACCTGGAAGCATGGCTGCAGGGAACTGCCGGAGGAGAATGGGATCTGGAAGGCGTAGTAGGCGCTATGATGAAGAAACCGTATAAGAAGAGCCTGGAGCAGCTGCTCGACGCGCTTCATCAGGAGATTCCGGCGCAGAATGCGGCGGCAGACCAGAATAGTGCGGCACAGCCAAATCCGCAGCCTATCCCGGTTCGCACTGTTGACAATACCGGAGCTGCCACAGCTACGCTTGTTCTGGGTATTCTCAGTATTCCGGTCGGACTGCTTCTGCCGTTGGTTGGAATTATCATCGGTGGTGTCGGCATTTCTCAGGCCCGGATGGGACTGGGATCCAGCAAGGCGAACCTGGCAAAGGCGGGAAAGATACTCAGCATTATCGGAATCTGTGTGTCGGCGCTTATATGGCTGCTCAACATTATACTGACAGTTGCGCTGCTCTAGTTTGAGAGTAAAGATTTATCTGTTATAAAGTGACTGAGAAGTACGTTCTCCCCGCTTATAAGAGCGGGGAGTTTTCTTTTCTCCATCTGCGGGAAAATCGTTCTCCGGCTTTTGACCAGTTTACTACCCGGAACCAGTCGTCGATGTATGCGGCGCGCATGTTATAATGCTTCAGATAATAGGCATGTTCCCAGACGTCGATGTTCAGGATCAGTGTGCGAAAATGGAGCACTGGCGTATTCTGATTAGAGGATGTCACGATTCTCAGGCGTCCGCCGTCTGATACGAGCCATGCATATCCGGAGCCGAAGACGGAGAGAGCGGCCGCCTTAAACTGTTTTTTGAAATTTTCAGGGCTTCCGAACTGACAAGTCATCGCCTCGAAGAGAGGAGATGCCGTCGTCCCGAAGCCTTTGTCTTTGCTTTTCATGCCATTGAAATAAAATCGATGATTATACACTCCGCCTGCGTTATTCCGAAGGGGAGCCTGCAGATGACAGGGGAGCCTGCGCCATAATATAAGCATTTCCTCCAGAGAATACATCTGAAGAGCGGGATTCTCCTCAAGGAACCGGTTCAGATTGTCGATGTATGTCTGAAGGTGTCGGTCATGGTGCAGATGCATCGTTTTTTCATCAATAAATGGTTCAAGGGCGTCATAGCTGTAAGGGAGCGGTGTGTTGATAAAGGGATAATAGTGGTTCATATTAATTTCCTGAATCTTTTTCCTAATAGTATATGAGGTTGATTCTGAAAATTTCCTGGTGTATGATTTCACTATAATGAATGAAAAGGCGGAACCATTAATGTACATAGGAGACTTACATATTCATTCCAGATATTCCCGGGCCACGAGCAAAGACTGCACTCCCGAGTACCTGGATCTGTGGGCAAGACGGAAAGGAATCCACATAGTCGGAACAGGGGACTTTACGCATCCGGCATGGAGAGAGGAACTTTCGGAGAAGTTAGAGGCGGCAGAAGACGGGCTCTATGTGTTAAAGAAGGAATACCGGATCAGAGACGGAGAAATTCCCGGGGAAGTGATCCCCCGCTTTGTCGTCACAGGAGAGATCAGCTCGATCTATAAGAAGAGCGGGAGAGTGAGGAAAGTCCATAGCCTCATTCTTCTGCCGGGGCTTGAGGATGCGGGAAGGATTGCCGGGAAACTGGGGCAGATCGGAAATGTTCAGTCGGACGGCCGGCCGATTCTTGGTCTGGACTGCCGCGATCTTCTTGAGATTATACTGGAGTTATGTCCGCGCGCCATTTATGTTCCGGCTCATATCTGGACGCCTCACTTCTCTTTGTTTGGAGCGTTTTCCGGATTTGATACAGTGGAAGAGTGTTTTGAGGATCTGACGCCGTACATCCATGCCCTGGAGACAGGACTGTCATCCGATCCGCCCATGAACTGGCGGGTGTCGGCTCTCGATTCGTATCAGCTCATCTCCAACTCAGACGCGCATTCCCCGGGGAAGCTCGGAAGAGAGGCGAACCTGTTCGAGATTCCTCTGTCTTATGACGGGCTGTTTCGCGCCATACAGACGGGCAGCGGTCTGGCCGGTACGATAGAGTTCTTCCCAGAGGAGGGAAAGTATCATATGGACGGGCACCGTAAATGCAGCCTTTGCCTGACGCCTGACGATACGCGGAAATATAACGGGATCTGTCCGGTCTGCGGCAGAAAGATCACCATTGGGGTTTCTCACCGGATAGAGGACCTGGCCGACCGGCCGGAAGGATATGTCAGAGAAGGGGCGAAATCATTTGAGAGTCTGATGCCCCTTGCCGAGGTCATCGGGGCGTCGGTAGGGCGCTCGGCGGCCGGCGTGAAGGTGCAGCGGGAGTATCAGAGGATGCTCTCCGAACTGGGGCCGGAGTTCGAGATACTCAGAAATATCCCTCCGGACGAGATACGGAGTGTGGCGGGAGACAGAGTGGCCGAGGGGATCTGCCGGCTCAGAAAAGGAGAGGTAGAGCGTATCCCGGGATTTGACGGGGAATATGGGGTGATACGGCTGGGCGGGCTCTTGTAAAGAAAAGCTATGTGTGATAATCTAAGCCGTAAAGACAAGCTATGATAAAAGGAGAACTGGGAATCATGAAATTAGGGGAAAAGCAGGTTCTGACCGTTGTGAAAAAAGTTGACTTTGGAGTCTATCTGGGAAGTGAGAAGGAACGGGTGCTGCTGCCGAAAAAGCAGGCGCCGCAGGGGGTGGAAGCAGGAGACCCGGTGGAGGTGTTTCTCTATAAAGACTCCTCTGACCGCCTGATCGCGACTACGAATGAACCGAAGCTTACGATGGGGCATCTGGCGGTGCTGGAAGTTGCGGATGTAGGCAGAGTCGGCGCTTTTCTTGACTGGGGGCTGGAAAAGGATCTGCTGCTGCCTTTCAGGGAGCAGACGGTTAAGGTGTCGAAAAAAGACCGTTGTCTTGTAGGCCTCTATATTGACAAGAGCGGAAGGCTCTGCGCCACAATGAAGATATATCCCATGCTGCGAACAGACTCACCGTACCGAAAAGATGATATGGTAAAAGGCACAGTCTACGGGATCAGCAGAGAGTTCGGAGTTTTTGTCGCGGTAGATAATCGGTATTCGGCGCTGATTCCGAAGAAGGACGTCTATGGAAAACTGAATATCGGACAGGAGATTGAAGCCCGGGTGACATCGGTTAAGGCAGACGGAAAGCTGGATCTGAGTATTCGCAGCAAGATTCCGGAACAGATGGATGAGGACGCGCGAAAGATTATGGAGAGGATCAGAAAAGGCGGAGGAATGATTCCGTTCACGGACAAGGCCGATCCGGAACTGATCCGAGAAGAGTTCGGAATGAGTAAGGCGGCGTTTAAACGTGCGGTCGGAAAACTGCTGAAAGAGAGAAAGATAAAAATAGATGAAGCCCAGGGAAAAATCTTGCAATTCGATGCAAATCGGGTATAATATTCATTAGGAATGTGCATGCAGCATATGGCGCATATACATTTCACGAGTTACTGATAATAGATGTGAAAGGAAGGGGAACGCATAATGAAAGTTCAGAACATCACGGATATAGAAGGCTTTTTTAATGTTGTGGATCAGTGCAAAGGAAAGGTTGAGCTCGTGACAGGCGAGGGTGACAGACTGAACCTGAAATCGAAACTTTCCCAGTATGTGTCTATGGCGAATATCTTTTCAAACGGGGAGATTCCGGAACTGGAAGTGATCGCGTATGAGAAGGAAGATACAGACAGACTGATTAAATTCATGCTGGACGGAGGTCAATAAGTAATTTCCTTTCTGATTTCTGATATGAAACAGCAGTGAATATTGCAGATTACACAGGGGCAGTTCTCACGCAGGGAACCGCCCTTTTGCATACCAGAGGTGAACCATGAGTTTTGTACATTTGCACGTCCATACGGAGTATAGTCTGCTGGACGGATCAAACAAGATAAAAGAATATGTCTCGCGCGTAAAAGAGCTTGGGATGAATAGTGCCGCGATTACAGATCACGGCGTTATGTACGGTGTGATCGATTTCTATAAGGAGGCCCGCGCTCAGGGTATCAAGCCGATACTGGGATGTGAAGTGTATGTGGCTCCCAATTCCCGGTTCGACCGCGAGGTGACGGGAGGAGAAGACCGATATTATCACCTTGTGCTTCTGGCGGAGAATAATGAAGGATATGCCAACCTGACGAAAATCGTTTCCAAAGGATTTGTGGAAGGATATTATTACCGGCCTCGTGTGGATAAAGAGCTTCTCAGACAGTACCACGGCGGAATCATTGCTTTGAGCGCGTGTCTTGCGGGAGAGGTACAGCGCTACATTTCCAAGGGCCTGTATGAGGAAGCGAAAAAGACGGCGTTGGAGTACCGCGATATTTTCGGAGAGGATAACTTTTTCCTCGAACTTCAGGATCACGGTATTCCCGAGCAGGCGCTTGTGAATCAGCAACTCCTCAAGATGTCGGAGGAGACGGGCATCGAACTGGTCGTTACCAACGACGTTCACTACACTTATGCGGAAGACGCGGCGGCTCACGATGTACTCCTGTGCATTCAGACCGGCAAAAAGATTACAGACGAGAACAGGATGCGCTATGAGGGCGGACAGTATTTCGTTAAATCTCCGGAGGAGATGGAGAAACTGTTTCCCTATGCGCTCCAGGCGCTGGATAATACCCAGAAGATCGCGGACAGATGTTCTGTGGACATTGAATTTGGCGTGACGAAGCTCCCGAAATATGATGTTCCCGAGGGCTACACTTCCTGGGAGTACCTTCAGAAACTCTGCTATGAAGGACTGGAGAAAAGGTACGGCGAACCGCCGGAAGAACTCAGAGAGCGGCTCTCATACGAACTGGATACGATCCGAAATATGGGTTATGTGGATTATTTCCTTATTGTGTGGGACTTTATAAAATACGCGAAGGATCACGGGATCGCTGTGGGGCCCGGCCGTGGATCAGCGGCGGGAAGCATTGTCTCCTACTGTCTGGGGATCACGACCATAGATCCACTGCGCTATCAGCTTCTGTTCGAGCGGTTCCTGAACCCGGAACGAATCTCCATGCCCGATATTGACGTTGACTTCTGTTTTGAACGGCGGCAGGAAGTGATCGACTATGTGGTAAGAAAATACGGGGAGGAATGTGTCGTTCAGATTGTCACTTTCGGAACGATGGCAGCCAGGAATGCTCTGCGCGACGTTGGGCGGGTCCTGGATCTTCCCTATGCTTATGTGGATACACTGGCAAAGATGGTGCCGCAGGAACTTAAGATTACGATAGACAAGGCCCTTGTGGAGAATCCCGAATTCCGCCGGGCTTATGAGACCGATGAGCAGGCAAAGAACCTGATTGATATGGCGAAGAAGCTGGAGGGGCTGCCAAGGCACTGCTCCATGCATGCGGCGGGCGTAGTTATCAGCCAGAAACCGGTAGATGAATATGTGCCGCTTTCAAGAGCAGCCGACGGTACGATTACAACTCAGTTCACGATGACGATTCTGGAGGAACTGGGGCTTTTGAAGATGGATTTTCTGGGACTTCGGACGCTGACTGTGATTCAGAACGCCGTAAACATGGCGAGGAAAAAGCAGCCGGACCTTGATATGGATAAACTGGACTATTCGGATCAGAAGGTGCTGGACTACATCGGCACCGGAAATACGGAAGGAATCTTCCAGCTTGAGAGCGCGGGCATGAAAAGCTTTATGAAAGAGTTAAAGCCCCACAGTCTGGAAGATATTATCGCAGGTGTGGCGCTGTACCGCCCGGGTCCTATGGACTTCATCCCGCAGTATATCAGAGGGAAAAACGACGTCTCGGCAATCACATATGACTGCCCGCAGCTTAAACCGATTCTGGAGTCTACTTATGGGTGTATCGTTTACCAGGAGCAGGTCATGCAGATTGTGCGGGATCTGGCGGGATATACGCTGGGGAGAAGCGACCTTCTGCGCCGTGCCATGTCCAAGAAAAAGGCGGATGTAATGCAGAAGGAGAGACGGATCTTCGTGTACGGCGACGAGGAGACGAATGTTCCCGGATGTATTAAAAACGGCATAGATGAGAAGACTGCCAATAAGATCTTTGATGAAATGCTTGATTTTGCCAACTATGCGTTTAATAAATCCCATGCCGCGGCCTATGCGGTAGTGACCTATCAGACAGCCTGGCTGAAATACTATTATCCGGTAGAGTTTATGGCCGCTCTTATGACGTCTGTAATTGAAAATCCGTCAAAAGTGGCGGAATACATTTATGCCTGCCGGCAGATGAATATCAGGATCCTTCCTCCGGACATCAATAAGGGGGAAGCGGACTTTTCGGTTGACGGAGGCGATATTCGATATGGGCTGGCTGCGATCAAGAGCATCGGGCGCCCGGTGATACAGGAGGTGACCGAAGAGAGAAACGCCTTTGGCCCGTTTCAGAATCTGGAGGACTTTATTACCCGAATGTCGGCGAAAGATGCGTTAAACAAGCGTGCCATCGAAAATCTGATCAAGGCCGGCGCGCTGGATGCTCTGGGCGGAACGCGAAAGCAGTTCATGAGTATCTATGTGCAGATTGTAGAGCATGTCAACCAGGAAAAGAAATATTCCATGTCAGGCCAGATGAGTCTCTTTGATCTGGTCAGTGATGAGCAGAAGAGCGACTTTCAGATTCGCATGCCCGATGTGGGAGAATATACAAAGGAAAATCTGCTCGCGTTTGAGAAGGAAGTGCTGGGCGTTTATATCAGCGGGCACCCGTTGGAGGAATATGAGGAGAAATGGCGCAAAGCGATCTCTTCCACATCGCTTGATTTCCAGCCGAACGAAAGCGGCCGGTCGAAAGTGCATGACGGTTCGAGAGAAATCATCGGCGGAATGATCACCGACAAGACGGTGAAACATACAAAGACGAATCAGATGATGGCTTTTGTCACAGTGGAGGATCTTCTCGGAACAGTGGAAGTAGTCGTATTCCCCCGGGATTATGAACAGAATCGTGAATATCTGGAAGCAGATAAGAAAGTTTTTATACGAGGACGCGTATCTGAGGAGGATGAAAAGGCGAGCAAGCTGATCTGCGAGAAGGTAATCCCATTTGAAAAGACAAAGAAGGAACTGTGGATTCAGTTTCCCGATAAAGCATCTTACCTGGATGAAGAGCAGATTGTCTACGGGTATCTTGCGGATTCGGAAGGGGAGGACGAGGTTGTGATCTACTGTGCCGGCGAGCGGGCGGTGAAGCGGCTTCCGAAAAACAGAAATATCAGGATAAATCAGCAGATTTTGAGCAGACTGATGAATCATTACGGGGAAAGCAGGATAAAAGTGGTAGAAAAAGCTATTGAAAACCACTTCTAAATACGGTAGAATATTTTCGGAAAATTGTTAAAAAATTTTCATTCAGTGGAATTTACAGTTATCTGACTTTTAAGAAAGGTGGAGAAGACATGGCAGAGAAGAAAGCGAGTGATAAGGAAAAATATTTAGACGAGATCGAGGACACTATCCGCACGATCGGCGTCCTTACCAGTGGCGGCGACGCTCCGGGTATGAACGCGGCGATCCGCGCGGTTGTTCGTACGGCTCTCTCAAAAGGCCTTAAGGTACGCGGAATCAGAAGAGGCTATCACGGACTTCTCAGAGAAGAGATCATCGATCTGTCAGCACGCGACGTATCAGATACGATTCAGCGCGGAGGAACATTCCTCCAGACAGCGCGGTGCAAGACGATGCGTACTGAGGAAGGACAGCAGAAAGCGGCTGCAATCTGTAAGAAATACGGTATTGACGGCCTTGTTGTCATTGGTGGAGACGGTTCCTTTGCGGGAGCGCAGAAGCTGGCGAACCTCGGTGTAAATACAATCGGCATACCGGGGACAATCGATCTCGATATTGCATGTACAGATTATACGATCGGATTCGACACGGCAGTAAATACTGCTATGGAAGCCATCGATAAAGTGCGAGATACGTCCACATCCCACGAGAGATGCAGCATCATCGAGGTTATGGGACGTGACGCGGGATACCTGGCTCTGTGGTGCGGTATCGCCAACGGAGCAGAGCGGATTCTGATGCCTGAGGAGCACGACTATAATGAGCAGGAGATTATAGACGACATCATGGCAAACAAGAGACGCGGAAAGAAGAACTATATTATCATTAACGCCGAAGGTATCGGTGATTCCATCAATATGGCAAAGAGAATCGAAGAGGCGACAGGAATCGAGACCAGAGCGACAATCTTAGGCCACATGCAGCGCGGAGGAAGTCCGACATGTAAGGACAGAGTATACGCGTCGATCATGGGATCAATGGCAGTAGACCTTCTCTGTCAGGGTAAGACAAACCGTGTCGTTGGTTACAAGGATGGAAGATACGTTGACTTTGACATTGAAGAAGCACTGGCTATGAAGAAATCAATTTCCGAATATCAGTATAATGTTGCCAAGACACTGGCGCTCTAAGATCAGCCCGGTATCGTAATCGAACAAACTTAAGAAACGGAGAGATCATAACGTGAGTACGGATAGCAGGAAGAGAGCACCCATAGGGGTGTTTGATTCCGGAGTAGGCGGTCTGACGGTGGCGCGAGAGATCGCTCGTCAGCTCCCAAATGAAAATATTGTATATTTCGGGGATACGGCCCGTGTTCCCTACGGCAGTAAGTCTCAGAACACGATTATCCGTTTTTCTGAGCAGATCATCCGTTTCTTAAAGACGAAAGAAGTTAAGGCGATCGTCATCGCCTGCAATACAGCAAGCGCCCTTGCTCTTGACGCAGTACACAATGAGTTCGACGTTCCGGTTATGGGCGTGGTTATCCCCGGAGCGCGGGCGGCTGTGGAGGCAACGCAGAACAGAAGAGTAGGAGTCATTGGCACGGATGCCACCGTTCAGAGCGGCATGTATACGAAAGTAATACAGAGCATGGCCCCCGACGTTACGGTTGTGGAGAAGGCGTGCCCGCTCTTTGTTCCGCTGGTTGAAGAAGGGTTTAAAGATCATGTGGTCACCCGGGAAGTCATCGAGTACTATCTGGAATCAATGCGTGATTCAGGCATTGACGCACTGATACTCGGGTGTACTCATTACCCGCTTCTCCGATCGAAGATACGGGAATATATGGGGGAGAAAATCCAGATCGTCAATCCGGCATACGAAACCGCTATGGATCTGAAGAAGCTGCTCTATGAGGAGAAGATGGAGAACGACGGGAGCACGCGGGAGCACAGCAGGTACTCTTTCTATGTAAGCGATGCCGCTGAGAAATTCCGCAGGTTTGCAAACACGGTGATGCCGTTTGATGTACCGACAACAAATGTAGTGAATATAGAAGAGTATTGATGAAAATGACAAAGGACGTATTACTCAGCATATCCGGCAGACATATTGACATTATGGCTGAGCCTGTGCCGGGATGTGAGCGGGAAGATGATGTTGTTGAAGTCGTCACTCCTGCCAGTTATTACTGTAAAAACGGAAAACACTATATCATTTATGAAGAAGTGCTTGAGGGACTGGCCGGCACGATCAGAAATAAGATCAAGATCACCGGTAACGACAGCATTGAGATCATAAAAAGCGGCGCTTCGGGCTCTCATATGATTTTTGAAAGAAACCGGAAAAACCAGACATATTACAGAACGCCATACGGGCAGATGCTGGTTGGTATAAATACAAAGAGCATGGAAATCAGCGTAGACGACGACCGGATTGACGTCCGGGTTGACTATGAACTGGATGTCAACCACGAACCGCTGGCGGACTGTAAGATCAAGATGAATATCATGTCCAAAGAGAATCCGGATTTTTCTGTGCTCAGTTAAACTTGCTTTAAACCGGTGTATGGCAAACACGACATCAGTATGTCGTGTTATTTTTTGCGCCGGCGACGAGCCAAAGTCCGGGCTTGCCAGAGACCTTGGCGACCGCTTACAGTTCCGGAGTGTGCGTTCTGGAACTTTCCGTGATTGCAGAAAAGGGAAACGGCGCAGTCTGAAGACTACGCCGTTTCCCCAAAATATTTATTTATCTTCCGAAAAATCTTTTCTTTTTCTTTTCCGGCTGTTCGATGGAACCGCCTCTTACACTTTTGATGCCGGTTATGTACAGTCCGCTTACGACTGCTTTGATCTCCTTTTTAATGGGGAGAACTTCAAAGACTTTGCCGTCGCACATAAGCGTCGTGATCTTCGGTCCGACCTTTGCCTTTACTACGGGTACTTTCGTACGCCGCAGGTATTTCGGCGTGTTTTCAACTACCATTGCCGGGAGTCCGGCGTCCTTCAGCCTCATTTTCTTTTTATCAATGACAAGCATGCTGATTGTCTGAGCGACTGCGTCCATCTGCTCCTGCTGTTCGGCCTGCTTTTTCTGCGCTCTTTTTCCAAAGAAATAGAGAGCGATGCATGCGGCGATCAGGACAACGAGAATGACGATCAACACAATGGTTAATGGACTCACGATATAAAACCCTCCTAAATGTTACATTTTCTGCTTTTTCGCTTTTAGTATTTTACCATTGTTTTCAGGTGAGCGCAAGATAATAAGTGTATTTTAGGGTTTGCTTTTGGAGGGGGAAACGGGTATACTGTTATGGAAAAGGAGTTTTATTTATGGCAGAAATGATTTGGAACGGAGTGGTGACGGTCTATACGTTTATTATGGACAACATCGTCATTATTAATGTTCTCTTCGCGCTGATTATTGTGTTTTTTCAGAGGCGATCTCCGCAGACAGTATGGACATGGCTGCTTCTGCTGTATTTTATACCAATACTTGGATTTATTCTCTATCTGGTGATCGGCCAGGACTTTCACAAGAGCAGGATGTTTAAAGCAAAAGAGATAGAAGGCGAGCTTAAGTATGCCGTGAGAAGGCAGGAGGAGACGATCTATCACAAGAGACTGAGACTTGCCAATCCTGAGATGGCGCGCTTCAAAGATCTGATTCTGTATAATCTGGAGGCCGGAGAGGCGGTTCTGACGGACAACAATGATATCAGGATCTATACAGACGGCAAGGCGAAATTCCGCGCGCTGATCGAGGAGATGAGGCAGGCAAAGCGGTATATTCATGTCCAGTACTATATTATAAGAAATGACGAACTCTGGCAGGAGATTGAAAAAGTTTTAATCGAGAAAGCGAGAGAGGGTGTGGAAGTCCGTGTCCTGTTTGACAGCATGGGATGCCGGACGATGAAAAATAAAGACTGGGAACGTCTTGAGGCAGAAGGGATTCAGGTTGCCGAGTTCTTTCCGGCATTGCTCGGGAAGCTGCAGCTGCGCGTAAATTATCGGAATCACAGAAAGATCGTGGTTATTGACGGCAGGATCGGATTTGTGGGCGGATTTAATGTGGGAAGAGAATATCTCGGCCGTGATAAGAAGTTCGGATACTGGAGAGATACGCATCTGTGCATTGAGGGCGCGGCAGTGACTTCGCTCGCGGTGCGTTTTGTGCTGGACTGGAACTATGCGGCGAAGGAGAATCTGTTTCTTGAAGACACGCTATTTGAGATCCCTCAGTATATCCGGAGGGGGAGAGATCCGGTACAGATCATATCCAGCGGACCGGATTCACAGATTAAGACGATACATGACAACTATCTTCGCCTGATTCACAGCGCCAAGGACCATGTGTATATACAGACCCCATATTTTATACCGGATGAATCTATCTTCGATGCCCTCAGAATCGCCAGCCGGTCCGGGATTGACGTACGCATTATGGTGCCCTGTAAGCCGGACCATCCGTTTGTTTACTGGGCGACGTACTCATATCTCGGCGATATGGTGGCGGCCGGCGCCAGATGTTATGTATATAATAATGGATTTTTACATGCAAAGACGCTGACTGTGGACGGCATGGTGGCATGTGTGGGTACCGCCAATATGGACATCAGAAGCTTTGGGCTTAATTTTGAGGTGAATGCCGTGATCTACAGCGAGAGAACCGTGCAGAAGTTAGAGCGCGCATTTGAGAATGATATGACCCAGTGTACCCATGTGACAAGAAAAGTGTATGACGAGAGGGGCCTTGTCATTAAAGGAAAAGAACAGTTCTCAAGATTACTGTCGCCTCTTTTATAAGTAAGGAAAAGGAAGCAGCGGAGAAAAACCGTGGAAATAAAGATGATTAAAAGGAGAAAAAGGATGAAAAAGAAACTTATCAGCGTAATACTCGCCACAGCACTGGCAGCAGCACTTGCAGGATGCAGCGGGGAATTATCAAATGAATATGTAACGGTGACACAGTATAAAGGTCTGGAAGTTCCCCAGGTTACCCAGTCGGAAGATGTGACGGACGAAGAGGTGGAGCAGGCGATACAGAGCAATCTTTCCGCTTACGCGGGGAGAGAGGCTGTCACAGACCGGGCTGCCCAGAATGGAGATATTGTAAATATTGACTATACAGGGTATCTTGACGGAGTAGCGTTTGACGGCGGAACCGCAGAGGGAGCCGAACTTCAGTTGGGAAGCAATACTTTTATCGGCGCGACGGATGACTATGCGGGCTTTGAGGAGCAAATCGTAGGGCATAATCCGGGAGATGAGTTTGACATTCAGGTTCAGTTCCCTGATCCGTACAGTGTGAATACGGAGATGTCAGGGGCAGTGGCGGATTTTCACATCGTCTTAAACTCGATCGAGGTGGAGATACTTCCGGACTTAACTGACGAGTGGGTACAGGAGAACAGCGAGGAGTCGGAGACTGTGGATGAATATCGGGAAGAGATCCGCGCACAGCTCGAGGAGACCTATCAGGAGTCGATCCGTTCGGAACTGTCAGCTTCTGTTCAGGAGGCGCTTCTTGACAAGATAGAAGTAAAAGTTTATCCGGAAGATGTTGTCAACGAACAGGTGGAACAGATGACAGAGATGTATACCCAGATGGCAGAGATGTACGGTGTGGAACTGAGCGAGTTCCTTGAGACGTATATGCAGACGACAGAAGAAGACTTCAATGCCGATGTGCTGGAGGCGGCGCAGAATACAGCCGCATTTGACGAAGCGGCGAAGCTGATCGCAAGCAAAGAAAATCTGGAACCTACTGAGGAGGAATACGACGAAAAGATCGCCGAATATGCCGAGGAGGCAGGAGCCGAAGATGTGGATGCGTATATAGAAGAAGTGGGGGAAGATGTGTTAAAAACGGCAATCTTAAGAGAGGCAGTCACTGACTATCTGGTAGATGAATGCATTCAGGTGGAGCAGACAGACAGCAGCGCGGAATAACCGTGTGTCTGAGAGAATAAATACAGACAGCCAATAATAGAATAAGGAGGGAGAGCCATGAAGATGGAGAACGGCAGACTCTGTGTGGAGATCTCAGAGCTGGGCGCGGAAGTGACACGGGTATTTGACAAGATAAAGCAGACGGATGTCCTATGGGAGGCAGATCCGACTTACTGGAAACGGCATTCTCCGGTGCTGTTTCCCAATGTGGGGAAGACTTATCGCAATACGGTGCTTATCGGAGGAGTCCAGTATCCGACTTCCCAGCACGGATTCGCGAGAGACAGCCGGTTCAAATGTATCTGTGAAAAGAAGAACATGGTATCCTTTCTCCTTGTGTCCAGCGAGGAGACAAAAGAAGTATATCCCTTTGATTTTGAGCTGATCATCACTTACAGGTTGGATGATAACGTCCTGAGCGTAGAGTGGGAGGTACGCAATCCGGGAGAGGAAGAGTTGTATTTTACTATCGGAGGGCATCCGGCTTTCCGCTTTGCTCAACCGGGGGAGAAAAAGACGGATTATATGCTGAAATTTCCGGGAAAAGAGTCATTGGAATATATTCTGATCGATCCTGATGAGGCGGCAGCAGATCCGGAGAAAATACATAAGCTTACTCTGAAAAATGAATGCTGCCCGCTGACGGAGGAACTGTTTGCCAATGACGCGCTGATCTTTGATCACGGACAGATCGAGGAAGTGCTCATCTGCCACAGAGACGGCACGCCTTATGTGAAGATGGAGTGTGAAGGTTTTCCGAACTTCGGCATCTGGTCCGTAAAAGACGCGCCTTTCGTTTGTCTGGAACCGTGGATGGGAAGATGCGATGACATCGGGTATACGGGTGAACTTTCGGAGAAACCGAACGTTAATAAAGTGGCGCCTGGAGAGTCTTTCAAAAAAGGATACCGCGTCATTGTCTGACAGTCAGAAAAGATAATATGACTGATGATCTAAAGATGGCTGTAACGGCCTGTAAGGAGGATGTTATGACTTTTGCGCAGATGTTTTCAAAAGTAAAAGATATGCTGAAAAATGCTGATGTGAGCCACATTCAGGAACACCTGGCTTATCAGTTCAATATTACGGGGGAAGCAGAGGGAGTTTTTTACGCCGAGGTAAAAGACGGACAGTTGTATGTTGAACCTTATGAGTATTTTGACCGTGACGCGATGTTTACCTGTAAGGCGGAGACTCTGTTCAAGATTGCCGAGGGCAGAATGGATCCGATTCTTGCGGTTACACTCGGAAAATTAAAAGTCGAAGGCAATATTGAAAGAGCTCTGAAATTAAAGGACATAATGAAGAGCAAGGCCTGACAAGCTTGACGCGGTCTGCGAATGCCTGATAATATAAGAAAAATAAAAATGTGCAGGGGAGGAAATGTCATGCTGCTTACGATCGATGTGGGAAATACGAATATAACAATGGGAGTATTCGAGAAAGAATTCCTGCAAGGGATGTTCCGCATGACGACGAACCGTCCCCGCACATCAGATGAATACGGTTTTACGATCTGCGGCATACTGGAACACAGGGCCATTGATCCGGGCAGGATTCAGGATGTGATTATAGCGTCGGTTGTACCGGATATTATGCACTCCCTCACAAGCGGAGTCATCAAATACCTGCACACGACGCCTTTGATCGTGTCAGCCGAATCAGATACCGGAGTCTGCGTCAATACAGAGAACCCATCCAGAACCGGCCCTGACCGGATCGTAAATGCGGCAGCCGGCTATGCGATAGCGAAAGGACCGGCCATTGTTATAGATTTCGGAACCGCAACAACGTACGATCTGATTGGCCCCGACAGGACGCTGGAAGCATGCATCATTGCTCCCGGCATCGAGACTGCGGGCCGTTCTCTCTGGGGAGGGGCCGCGATGCTGCCGGCAATACAGATACAGAAACCCGGCTCCATACTTGCCCGGGAGACAGTCTCCGGTATGCAGGGAGGACTGGTGTTCGGAGCCATCGGACAGACGGAGTACATTGTAAAGCGGATGAAAGAGGAGTCGGGGTATGCGGACGCATATGTAATCGCTACGGGCGGGCTTGGCAAGATCATCGCGAAAGAGACCGAGTGTATTGATTTATATGATCCGCAGCTTACGCTGAACGGCCTGCGGCTGATTTACGACAGGATAAAGGGGAAATAGAAAAACAGAGAATTATGAAACGTTTGAAGATAGGAAACGTAGAACTTGAAAACCGATATATTTTAGGACCTATGGCAGGAGTGACGGACCTGCCATTTCGTCTGCTCTGCCGGGAGCAGGGGGCGGGCCTTCTCGGGATGGAGATGGTAAGCGCAAAGGCGATTTACTATAATAACCGGAATACGGAGAGTTTGCTCGAGATCCATCCGAAGGAGCAGCCGGTCTCTTTGCAGCTCTTCGGTTCGGACCCCGAAATTATGAGCGAGATGGCAAAAAGGATTGAAGAGCGGCCTTTTGCTATTCTGGACATTAATATGGGATGTCCGGTCCCGAAAGTCGTAAAGAACGGCGAGGGTTCGGCTCTTATGAAAAATCCGAAGCTGGTCTATGAGATTGTCAGCAAAGTCGCCAGGGCCATCAATAAGCCGGTGACAGTCAAGATAAGAAAGGGATTTGACGATGAGCATGTAAACGCAGTGGAGATCGCCAAGATCATCGAGGAGGCCGGGGGCGCTGCGGTAGCTGTGCACGGGAGGACAAGAGAACAGTATTACAGCGGACACGCGGACTGGGATATAATACGACAGGTCAGGGAAGCGGTGTCGATCCCCGTCATTGGAAACGGTGATGTGACATCTCCTCAGAAAGCAGATGAACTGGCAGAGACGACAGGGTGCGACGGGATTATGATCGCCCGGGGAGCGCAGGGAAATCCGTGGATTTTTTCCCAGCTGACAGCATGGGAAGAGACGGGAGTGATGCCGCCTGAACCGGACAAAGAGGAAGTGCGCAGGATGATCTTAAGACATGCCCGTTTACAGCTTGAGTATAAAGGAGGATTTTCCGGTATCCGGGAGATGAGAAAACATGTTGCATGGTACACAAAAGGCATCAAAGGAGCGGCGCGTTTGAGGGAAAAAGTGAATGCCGTGGAGAGCCTTGAAGAACTGGAAAATCTCTTGACATCATTATAGAGTTTGGTTATAATATTGAAATTGCGAAATAGACTTAAAGAAAACAGACAAGACCCAGGATCTTGTACTTGATAGAAAGAAAAATTAAGTAGCAGAAAGGAAGCGTAACCAATGGCAGAGGCAAAGAAAAGATTACTTACTTATGCCGGATTAAAGGCACTTGAGGATGAACTTGAAGATCTTAAAGTGGTAAAGAGAAAGGAAGTCGCTGCGAAGATCAAGGAAGCCAGAGAGCAGGGGGACCTTTCAGAGAACGCAGAATACGATGCAGCCAAGGATGAGCAGAGAGACATCGAAGCCCGCATCGAGGAGCTGGAAGGAATCCTGAAAAATGCAGAGGTAGTCGTTGAGGATGAAGTTGACTTTGACAAGATCAATGTAGGATGCACGGTGAAAGTATTCGACATCACATATGACGAGGAGATGGAGTTCAAGATCGTCGGCTCCACAGAGGCAAACAGCCTTGAGGGAAAGATTTCCAACGAGTCTCCGGTGGGACAGGCGCTGCTCGGAAAGAAAGTCGGCGAGACAGTTACCGTAGAGACGCAGGCAGGAGATATTGAGTACAAAGTGCTTGAGATCAGCCGTTCAAAGTAAACATTTGACATGACACAGACCTCTTAACTGTTAAGAGGTCTGAATTCGCATGTATGGGGTTATAAGAAACACCGTAAAGGCGTAACCATTATGCCGTAAAAAGCACGGCGGGAGTAATGAAAGGAGAAAATACAGTGGCACAGCAGCAGAAAAACGGACAGGAGCAGGATCTGAATCAGTTGAGAAAGGTGCGCCGCGAGAAACTTGCGGAGCTGCAGCAGAGCGGGAAAGACCCGTTTGTGATCACAAAATATGATCAGACTCATCATAGCCAGGAGATCAAAGATAATTTTGAGGAGCTGGAAGGCAAACATGTATCCATCGCGGGGCGCATGATGTCAAAGCGTGTGATGGGAAAAGCGTCTTTCTGCAATGTGCAGGATCTCAAGGGAAATATCCAGTCCTACGTGGCGAGGGACAGCATCGGAGAGGAGAACTACAAAGAGTTCAAAAAGCTGGATGTAGGCGATATGATCGGCATTGAGGGCGAGGTGTTTAAGACAAAGACAGGCGAGATGTCCATCCATGCATCTCATGTGACGCTGCTGTCCAAGAGCCTCCAGATCCTTCCGGAGAAGTTCCACGGACTGACGAACACAGACACGCGTTACCGGCAGAGATATGTGGATCTTATTATGAATCCGGAAGTGAAGGATACTTTTATCAAACGTTCCAGGATCATCAGCGCGATCCGCAAATACCTGGACGGACAGGGCTTTATGGAGGTTGAGACGCCGATGCTCGTGGAAAATGCCGGAGGAGCTGCCGCGAGACCGTTTGAGACTCATTTCAACGCGCTGAACGAAGATCTGAAGCTGCGCATTTCCCTGGAGCTTTACCTGAAGAGATTGATTGTGGGCGGACTTGAGAAAGTATATGAGATCGGCCGCGTGTTCCGTAACGAAGGTCTGGATACAAGACATAATCCGGAGTTTACACTGATGGAGCTCTATCAGGCATATACAGATTACAACGGAATGATGGATCTGACAGAGAATCTGTACCGCCATGTGGCGCAGGAAGTACTCGGAACGACAAAGATTGTTTACAACGGCATTGAGATGGACCTCGGGAAACCGTTTGAGCGCATTACCATGGTTGACGCTGTGAAGAAATATTCCGGCGTGGACTGGAATGAAGTAGAGACCCTGGAACAGGCGAGAGAGCTCGCAAAACAGCACAAAATCGAGTTTGAGGACAGGCATAGGAAGGGAGATATCCTGAACCTGTTCTTCGAGGAATTCGTAGAGGAACATCTGGTGCAGCCCACATTTGTCATGGATCATCCTATCGAGATCTCGCCGCTGACAAAGAAGAAGCCGGAGAATCCGGAATATGTAGAGCGTTTTGAGTTCTTCATGAACGGCTGGGAGATGGCAAACGCTTACTCCGAGCTGAATGATCCGATCGACCAGAGAGAGCGTTTCAAAGCACAGGAGGAGCAGCTCGCTCAGGGCGACGAAGAGGCGAATACAACAGACGAAGATTTCCTGAATGCACTGGAGATCGGTATGCCGCCGACAGGCGGTATCGGCTTTGGGATCGATAGGATGTGCATGCTGCTCACAGACAGCGCTGCCATCAGGGATGTGCTCCTGTTCCCGACGATGAAGAGTCTCGGCGGATCCGACAGCTCTAAGAAAGCAGTCCCGGAGGCGGCAAAAGCAGAGGAGAAACCAGTGGAAAAGATCGACTTCTCCAATGTAAAGATCGAGCCGCTCTTTGAGGAAATGGTTGACTTTGACACGTTCAGCAAGTCAGATTTCCGCGCTGTGAAGGTGAAAGAGTGCACGGCAGTGCCGAAGTCGAAGAAGCTGTTACAGTTCACCCTGGATGATGGAACAGGCACAGACCGCACGATCTTAAGTGGTATTCATGAATATTACGAGCCGGAAGAACTGGTCGGAAAGACCTGTATCGCGATTGTAAATCTGCCGCCCAGAAAGATGATGGGTATCGATTCCTGCGGTATGCTGATCTCAGCTGTACATGAGGAAGACGGAAAAGAAGGTCTGAATCTCCTGATGGTGGGCGACCGGATTCCTGCGGGGGCGAAGCTGTATTAAAAATATATAGGAATGTTTTATGAAATCCTTTAGAAGAACGATGTCTTCTGAGGGATTTTTATTGGATACCTTGTACAGTATCCTTTACATATCAGAACAATGTTTATGAGATTGCCAGCGAATCAAATATAGGGAATATTTGGAAGATTAAGCTTGAAAAAAATGGACTAATTTAGTAAAATTTATCCCATAGACAACTTTAGTATATTTTGAAAATACAAATTATTTAAGATAAGGAAGATGGGAGTAAATGATGAAAAAACTAAAGATGCTAGCTGCCGCAACAGCATTTCTATGTGGAATTACTATAGGGAATATTCCGATCCACGCCGCGCAGGTGGAGAATTCGGTCAGTTCTGTGGATAAAGATATTATTCGCCGGGGAGAGATGGTTTCTGTCACCGTGGGACTTGGCGACCATAGCAATGTGGTGGATGGAATCAATTCGGTCAGAGGAACGCTTGAATATGATGAGAGCGTATTTCAGGAGATTGACTCTGAGGATATTACAGCCGTAAACGGATGGGAAAGCCTTCGGTATAATCCGGATAACTGCCGGTTTACGGCGGTGAAAAGATCCGGAACCACTGAGGCGGAGGACATTCTTACAATTCAATTTGTGGCAAAGGAGAACATATCTGCGGGAGATACCCGGATTGCAGTTACAAATCTGGAAGTATCTGAAGGAAAAGAAGACCTGTATCCTGCTGACTCGGAAGTGAATGTCTCTGTTGTAGCGCAGGCATCTCAGCCGGGCACTTCGGCAAACTCCGGAGACGGTACCTCCGGCGGATCCGGTAAGCAGTCGAACAGTGTAACGAGAGTTCCTCTTGCCGGCGACAGCTTCGTTCCGGCAGTACTCCTTATAGTGGCAGGAGGATCGGCTTTTACAGCTTTCTTTGTATACAAAAACAGAAAACGCCGGAAGTTCAGACATATTAGACTGATGACGGGAGCAGCCGTTGTCGGAGCTCTGGTATTTGCGGCTGCGGCAGGGGCGTACGCATTTGGTAACAAGGGAGATCTGAATGGAGACGGCTCTGTTGACTATGTAGATGTAAGGCTTCTTCAGGATCATCTGATCAATCTGAATTCCCTTTCTGAGGACAAGTGGAGCCTGGCCGATATGAACAGCGATAGAAAACTGACTGTGACAGACCTGTCTCTTCTTGTTCAGATGGCTGAGAACAGAGTGAATTATCAGGTTGAACTGACTTCAGCGACTGAAAACTTTTATCCGCAGAAGAATGAAGAGGCTGAACTGAAGTTCACCGCAGACGTCGTTCCCGAAGCGGAGATCGAGAGTGTGGTTGTTGACGGAACAGAACTTGCGGTAGAGAGGGAGCTGTCTTCGTCTGTTTATACTGTGAAAGTAAACACAGGCGGAGAGGCAGGCGTTAAAGACTTCAGAATTACAGAGGTGGTGCTCTCAGGCGGACGCCGGGTGGACACAGACTACACAGAAACGGTAGATGTGTTGAAAACACAGCCGGCCATTGAGAACTTCCGTGTAGAAGAGAGCGGAATTTCAGAGGACGTTAAAGTTATCTTTGACCTCAGCGATGAAGACGGCGCGGTTACTTCCGGAACAGTGAGTCTCTCAGAGCGGGGGGAAGACAGCGACTCCCCGGTTGGCAGCCGGGATATTAAAAGCGGTGAAAACACGCTTGAACTTACTCTCGAAGAAGGCAAACTGTATGCGCTTGACTTTTACGCGGAATATGATCTGGATTCAGGGGAACTGACTGATCATGAAGAGGATCACAGCGGCAGTCTTGAACTGGAGAAAGAGATTCAGCTGAATCTGGATTATCAGTTTAAGTTTTCAGATCTGAAGACATACAGCGGGGATTTGGCTGAGACGGCAGTTTTTGGAAAGAACGAGCCGGTCGTAGTTCAGTTTGCAAGCTCCAACACGACGAAATATGTGCCGATACAGGCTGTGATAAACGGAGATACTTATCAGGTCACAGGGGAAGGAGAACGCTATACGGTACAGCTGGACGGATTTGATCAGTCCGGTGAGACGGAGATTAAACTCGAACAGATCATTTTGAGCAATGGAAAAGTATTTGACCTGACGGAGAACAATGCAGTCACGATTCGGGTTGAGAAGGAACGCCCGGAAGTTTCTGATGTGAAAATCACAGAAGAACCGGCAAATTCCGAAATCCGCCTCTCCTTTGAAATAAAGGACAATGACGGAGTGCTCTCCGAAAAGCAGATTGTGATACTCAACGATAAGGGAGAGACGATCGCGTCACAGGCATTTGAAGAGGATCTGTTTGACGCCGCAGTGAAAATACCGGATGATCTGTACACGAAGTATACGGTGCAGATTACGGCAGATTATGATCTTTCCGGCACAGGGGAAGACGTTCAGAACGGGAAAGTGATCTACGAAAAGGAAATCGACGCTCTTGCGAGAGTCAAAGTCAGCGACAGCACTCTTTCCAACGAATCTGCAGAAAAGGGAGCGGCTGTCACAATCTCTTATACAATAGAGAGCAATGTTGCGCCGAGCATTGAAAAATTGGTTATCAATAATGTAGAAACTCCGGTATCAGGCGTAAGCGGAAATGTCTATCAGGCAGAGGTGACGGCTCCGGAGAGCGCCGGCATGACAAATATCACGCTTTCTCAGATTGTGTTCGAGGATGGAACGACTGTAAATACCGAAATCACAGATGAGATCGAGGTTCTCAAATCCGCTCCTTCTGTGGAGAATACATCTGCGGAAGATGACTTTGACAACAATCAGGTTCATGTGACATTTGAACTCGCTGATGCGGACGGGGCTTTTGTATCAGGAAGAGCAGAGCTGGTTAAGGACGGTACGGTAAAAGAGAAACATGACATATCCAAAGCAGGTAAGAACACAGTTGATCTCGATGTGAAGGAAGATGAGGAATATGAGCTGAGAATTCTGGTAACCTATGAGCGCTCAGAAAAGGGTGGACATACGGTCGAGGATCAGACGTTAATGACGATGCCTATCCGGCTGGTACACGACTATGAGCTTTCAGTCGGCGATATCCAGACGCTGTCTTCATCAGGTGATCCGACGGTCTATTTTGAGAAAGGCGCGGACATCGCGGCGAAGATGGAAGTAGAGACAAATACAGGCCTTACAGCGTCATCAGTTCAGGTGAACGGACAGGTATATGATCTGACAGAGACGGGAGACAACAGCTATACGTTTACTGTAAAAGGATACGATGACAGCGGCGTGCAGACGCTTACGCCGGAGAAGATCCGGATGTCAAACGGCAAGGAACTGGATGTTGAGAATGCGAGGGGAAGCAGGGTTGAGATCTTAAAAGATGCGCCGACCGTAGAAAACTTTGTCTCTGAGCAGACAGACCGCAATAAACTGAAAGTAAGTTTCACCTTATCAGACGATGAAAATACCATTTCAGCGGCATCTCTTGTCATCACAGACGAGAATGGCGATAAACTGCTGGAAAAATCAATCAGCGCAGGCTCAAATGAAGGGGAAGTGGATCTTAATTCTTCCCGATCCTATCAGGCGAAAGTGACTGCCTCCTACGACAGAGATACGAACGAGCTGGGAAATGACAGCAACAGCTTTACGAATCAGGAAATCTTCAGTCAGGAACTCGCGGCGGCTGTTGATGTGATCGAATTTAAAGACATAGTTTCAACACAGCTCTACCGTGAGACCGGCGAAGGAACAGCTGACAAAGTTGACGTTATTGATACGAGTGCGGGATTGCCGTCAGATGTAGGCAGCTACTATGCCGTGATAGAGATGAAAGGCCTTCCGGACTACTATGCAAGTATCAAAGAGTTCAGAAATACGGAGGGATCTTCTGATGTTGAGGTAGTGATTGACCAGCAGGAGATCATACAGTATGACAGTGATGCAGTTGCGAGAAAGAATGAATTCTCCTTTACGGTTCAGGGAAGCGGTGCAGAGGCGCAGCCCGATGAGGCGGCAGAGTTTTTCAAAAGCATGTCTTCGAACCTGAGAGGAACATTCCGGCTTGAACAGGATCTGGATGCATCCAGGCTTTCGGACGCAGAAGCTGCGGTCCTGGGAATCTTCTCCGGAGAACTTGACGGGAACGGACACACGATCTACAACCTGGACAGACCGCTTTTCCAGACTCTGAACGGGGCGAAGGTCCATGACCTTGTGATCGAAGACGCTGACATCACGAAACAGGTGAAAGGAATACTGGCAGGTACTATATCAGGTAATTCACAGATAACAGATACATATATCATCAATTCCAGCCTGAATAATCCGCAGAATCAGATCGGAGGATTCGCGGGAGTCATCGGAAGCAGCACGATAAGCGGCTGTGCGGTCGTGAATGTCAACATCAGAGGGCTGGACACGATCGGAGGTATCGGAGGTCAGCTAAACGGAAGTACGACTATCACAGACTGCTATGTGACGGGAACCCTGACAGGAACGAGTACAAGTTCCTCCGGAGCGCGTGTGGGAGGCATCACCGGATGGTATTCCGGCAGATCGATCGACCGCTGCTTTACGAAAGTGGATATCACGGCTCCGTCAAGGACTGGAAACGGTGGTATCATCGGCGGGCCTCAGAGCGGGAATGTGACTATAAACAACAGTCTGAGCATGAGTACCGGAGACGCATACCGGATCGCCGGAGGCAACACGCTAAATGCTGTTAAGTCAGTGTATGAGTATGCGGGATCGAACAGTACTACCAACGTCAAAAACACCAATTCGGTCCAGGAGACGTCAGATATATACAGCAAAGGCTTCTATGTGGATACGCTTGGATTCTCTGAAGAGACCTGGAATTTTGACCTGATAGATAACGACATCATCCCCAGCCTGCAGGGCGACCCTGTGCCGAAAACACTGGATGAGTATGAAATGGAGGTCAATGCCAACGGCATCCCCAATTATACGGAGGTGCGTAAAAATGAAGCCTATGACAGGTCCAGGGAAGTGGCATACGCAAACATGGCAAAACTTATGCCCTTTGCCGATACAGCTTCATGGGTGAGGATTGGAAACAGTCTGGACGCAGCGGATACGCTGAACTTAAAAAAGATACAGCTTGTACTGCCTCTCGGGGCAGACGACAATCTGATTTCCGCCGTGTCAGATCAAAATGAGGCTGCGGTGCAGAAGATCAGGATCGTATATGAGGATGATCTCAACGAGGAGTTTGCCGTACAGTACAAAAAACAGGTCGGAAGTGTCGTGGCGCTCTATGAAGCGCCTGAGAGAGGGCTGGACTATCAGTTCGGTAATTATATCATGAAGCTGGATGAGAACCTGTTAAATGAGGTCGTATCGCTGGCTGAAAACTATGATTATGCAACGGTGATCGCGGCGCTGACTCCGGAGAACGAGAGCAGACTTTATACGGATTACTATACTGAACGGGTAAAACCGGTTCTCAGAGAGACGATTATCAAGTGGATCGGCTCAGGGGAGAAGTTTCCGACATACTGCGCGCAGCAGACGGTAAAGGCACAGGTACAGCAGGCGCTGAAAAATGAAGCCGGCCTTAAGAACTTCCTGTATGCGTTTAACTATTATGACAAATGGTACAATATAGACTTTGACGGCGTGACATTAAGTGATCTGATGTTTTTCAACGGAACGATGCTTACGGAGACTATGACGACAGATTACCTTACCCAGCAGGTGCTTAACGCGGGTACGAGCCTTAGAAACGTGGGCAATACGCAGAATTTCTACAGCAGCGTTCTTCAGGGGCTTACCGGTAAGAACATGATGGACTTCCTTGGATGGATGTCAAAAGGCGTAGCGGGATACGATGACCCGAGTGACTGGATGCTGGATGAGTTTGACGGTCTTTTAGTAGAGCAGGACCGCTATCAGTCGTCGGGAACGACCAGGTATCGGATCTGGGATATACTGAGTGGACTCGGAGACAGGAGGAACATTGTCCTTCCGATTCTGTCGGCTCCGCAGGAAGATATGTACCTGATCTCCGTTCCGTCGCAGCTCATGATCGGAAGCCTGAACCGCTATCCTGCTTACCATGCTACAAACGGCAGGGAGACGATGCGGCAGAGGATGGAGAGTATTGCGGAGCTGCTTGGCAGATTCTACGGTGTATCGGCCAATTTGATTCCGGATGCTGAGAGCAGGCTGAACAATATTGTAAATATACAGTATGATACGAGATTTTACTTCCCGGCACATGGAAATATATCATCGGGAACCCAGAATTCTGGCAGTACAAACGATCCGGTCATAAAGTGGGTCTATGAGGCCGTCAACTCATTTGCGGCGGCTAATGGAAGTGGTGCATACGCAAACGGTACGAATGTATGGTGGGTCGTGAATGCGCTCTTGAATGATACCACCATGAATACGATCACGCATGAGACAGCACACAACCAGGATTCAAGTTACTTCTATGCCGGAAACGGAAGACGGTACTACACAGGAGCGGAGTCTCACGCAGATGGAAACATTGCCCAGCAGTTCAGCGACGGCAGCATGGTATTCAATATGATATCTGAACTGGACATCTCTCGGGGATGGACGAACAACTTCAGCTATCAGAGGATCGACACAGAAGAAGAGATCTATGACTACTATAAAGACATGTTTGAAACCGGATATGTCCTTGAGTATCTGTCCGGGCAGGCGTTCCTTCAGTTGGAACCGGCACAGCAGGCGGCTGTCGCAGTCCGGGTGAACCTTAATCCATCCGGAGGCTCGATGTCTACGACATACAGCAGACTGACCGCTGCGGACTTTGAGAAGATGGATCTTCAGGATATGGGAGATCTGTGGGACAACCGGATCGTGGTCAAGGATGGTAGCGGCCAGGCTTCGGCATCAAACGGGGCATATGGCTACGAATCCTTCTACGATTCCAACTGGTATCTCATCCACAATGACAGCGGCTCGCCCACAGCGCAGAGCTTCAAACGCCTTGGACAGGAGATGCTCGGCGTGGGGGGATATATGGATGGATATGTGACCTTCATGTCCAGAAAAAGTTCAAACGATCTCGATGCGTTGAGAAAGATAACCGGTGATTCGGATATTACATGGAGATCCTACAAAATGGGACGTTATGAGACAGTGGAGGAGAATCTGGAGAATATTCCGTATTTTGATGCGGATGAGGTGATAGAACAGTTCAAGGAAGCATTTGCAAAGGATGCCCAGAGCGGAACAAGGGGTAATGTAAATAATGTCAAGAGTGTGCTTTACGGAATCGTAAAAAGAGCGACAAATGACTTTACTGACGGCACCGTGTATGAGGCGCCCAAGCAGATCGAAATTACATCTGCGGAGCAGCTGGTTGAACTGGCAGAACAGAATGTGATCGGCAATTACCGTCTGGAAGCAGACATTGACTTCAGCAATATTCAGGACAAGAACGGCGCGTACATTACAAACCGCTTCATCGGAACACTGGATGGAAACGGCCATAAGATGAGCGGAATGAACCATACACTTTTCAGGGAGGCGCTTTACGCACATATCAAAAACCTGACGATAGAAACGCCAAATTATGGCGACAGTGTGGCGTCGATCCTTGTGGGCACAAGCAGAAACTTTGCCGTAAGTGATATCACAGTGAACCAGGCGGATATTAACCTGCCGCTTGTAGCTGTAAGAAGCGGCGAATATTATGAATACGGAAAGATCAATATTACCGTCGGCACGGTGACGATCGATAGCGTGGAAGAGTTCCTGAAGATTGGACAGTCGTCGTCCGGCCTGAAGAAGAAATATGTATTGGGTGCGAACCTTGACTTTAAAAACACGGAGACATCCACTACGGTAGTGCCCGGAACTTTCTCGGGAGAGCTGGACGGAAACGGTCATACGATCTCGAACCTGGATGCGGTACTGTTTGAGAATCTGTCTCAGGCTACGATTAAAAACCTGGGTGTGACAGGAGACGGCGCGCTCACCGGAAATAACCAGAAAGGTTTCCTGGCAAACCAGATTAGCGGTTCTGTGATCGAGAAAGTATATCTCGGCAATTTCGCTATCAACAGTAATTCCAACCAGGTAGGTGGTCTGGCCGGCATCATATCGGGAAGTACCATAAAAGAGGTGTCTCTGGAGAACATTTATGTAAAAGGCACCGATACAATAGGCGGTCTGGCGGGACAGATCAATAACTCTACAGTGAGTGACTGTCTGGTAACAGGTCAGATAGAAGCTACCCGTGACAATACGACACTGGGAGGAAGAGCCGGAGGAATTACCGGATGGCTCAGTTCCCCGTCATCTCTTGACAACTGCTATACCAGGGTTGATATTACTTCGCCCAGGACGCTCGGAAGCGGCGGTATCGTAGGAGGACCGAGTGACACTGCTGTGAAGATCACAGACTCACTGAGTATGAGTACCGGTGTTAAAGCGCGCAGAATCTCCGGATTTAGCACTCTGAGCGGCAGCAGCAATGTATATGAGTATAAGAACTCGAACAGCGAGACGAATATAACCGCATCTACCGGTGACAGAGTGAAAGAAGTCGGAGACGAGCAGGTCAAAACTCAGACGTTCTATACGGCAGATCTGGGCTGGTCGGAAGACATATGGGATCTTAGCGGTATCGCCGGAGGCGGGCCAAGATTAAAAGGAGCGCTGATTGTTCCGGGCAGCAATTATGTATCAGTAGCCACGGAACAGGCCGCTCCTGAGCAAGAACCATCTTCGGAGGAAACGGTTCAGAATGGAACCGCCCCGGAGGGGGGCAATGTTCAAAAGAACACGCTGCCGGAGAGCAGCGCGGTTCAGGAAAATGCTGTGCCGGAGAGCAGTGCAGTTCAGGAGAATACACAGTCGGAAAGCAGCGCTGATTCAGAGAACGTGCTGTCAGGGGACACTGCCCCTGAGACGGTGGAGCCTTCGGGCAGAGAAACTCCGGAAGACACAATATCTTTAAAAGGGGACGCCACGGGCGTCTCCTTTTCTGTATAATGATTGTATCGGCAGTGATTTCATGCTAAACTATTGCCATATGATGACAAAAGCAGGGAGGTTATTATGCCGGTATTTGACTTTAATAATTCATCTGAGAGCGGGAAAGAGCCCGAATGTACTTACAGAATATTTTATTCCAACGAGTCTGTGGCATCGCCGGAGCACCCTATCCTCGTGCTGGACAACAGCAGCGGGGAACTGAAGCACCATTCAGGCGGCGTGTTTACGAATCCGGTCAGGCGGACGGCGTTTGAATTCAAGAGTGGAGAGGGAACAGTAAGCGCGGATATCCTGCGAATAGACGCCCGATTTGTCAGCCTGCTGAAGTGGCTGGGAGAGAATCATATCAATGTACGCCTTTCCGGAGCGGCGGGCCCGGATGGGTATGCCGTATATAAGATCAGGGAAATTGCGTTTGGCGGCGGAGTGAAGCTGTCTGCCGAGGATGGATTTCTTCAGTTCATGATCGAGCGCCTTCTATCAAGCGACGCTCCGCCTGAGGAAGCTCCGGATGAAGATGAGGAGGAGGCAGGAGACAGTATGAAGCTGACCAGCATCCAGAGCATTACAGACTTTATCACCTGTGCCGGAAGGACGCTTCCTGATAATATCCGTCTCTGGGCCAGGAGGAATCTGGCAGTAGCCTGTTCCCACGAGGTGTCTGCCGAGGAGCGCCGACATGCTCAGAGAGCCCTTTCTATTATGATGAATATTCAGTGGAAGGGGAATTACTTTGAAGCGATCGATCCCGATGAAGCCCGGCGTATTCTTGACGAGGAACTCTATGGCATGGAGCAGGTCAAACAGAGAATCATTGAGACGATTATCCAGATCAACCGGACTCATACATTGCCGGCGTACGGCCTTCTTTTGATCGGCCCTGCCGGAACCGGAAAGTCTCAGATCGCATATGCTGTAGCGCGTATTCTGAAACTGCCGTGGACGACGCTTGACATGAGCTCTATCAACGATCCGGAGCAGCTGACCGGAAGTTCCAGAATCTATGCCAATGCCAAGCCGGGGATTATCATGGACGCCTTTTCTATGGCAGGAGAGTCGAATCTGGTCTTTATCATCAATGAGCTGGACAAGGCCGCCGCGGGTAAAGGAAACGGAAATCCGGCGGATGTCCTTCTGACGCTGCTTGACAATCTTGGCTTTACCGACAATTATATTGAGTGTATGATTCCGACGTCGGGAGTATATCCCATTGCCACAGCTAATGAAAAAGATCAGATTAGCGCACCCCTTATGTCCAGGTTCGCTGTGATCGAGATACCGGACTACACGCCGGAGGAGAAGAAAGTGATATTTGAGCGGTATGCTCTCCCGAAAGTACTCAAAAGGATCGGTATGCGTAAGGATGAGTGTATCCTGACTCCCGACGGGCTTGACGCGGTCATTGAACTGCACCGGAATACAAGCGGTATCCGAGACCTGGAGCAGGCCGCGGAACATCTGGCTGCTAATGCACTGTACCGGATCGAAGTAGATCATGTGGATTCGGCGTCCTTTGACGCTGAAATGGTAAGAGCGCTCCTTTCCTGAGGGAGCGCTCCTTTTGTGATGGCGACGAGCCAAAGCCCGGACTTACACTTTCAATACTGCCTTTAATACTTCTGTTACTTTTTTCACCGGGATGATTTTCAGTTTTTCTTTTACTTCATCAGCAACATCATCCAGGTCGTCAACATTATCTGCGGGAATGAATACTCTTTTTATGCCTGATCTCTGGGCGGCCATCAACTTTTCGGAAAGCCCGCCGATGGGCATGATTCCGCCCCGCAGGGATACTTCTCCTGTCATGGCGACATCGGTGTCAGCCGCTTTGCCCGTGACGAGTGAGGCGAGCGCTGTTGTCAGAGTGATCCCCGCGGACGGGCCGTCTTTTGGCACGGCTCCGGCCGGCACATGGATGTGCAGATCGTGGTCTTCCAGTACTTTACACTCCTTTGGATAGAGGGATTTGACCAGACTCAGGGCGATCTGTACTGATTCTTTCATGACATCGCCCAACTGTCCGGTAATCAGCAGCCTTCCCTTTCCCTCTGTCAGTTTTGTCTCGATAAAGAGGATGGCGCCTCCGGACCGCGTCCACGCAAGTCCGGTCGCTACTCCCGGGATTCTGGAGGAGAGTTTCTGCTCGGAGCGGATCTGCTTTCTGCCCAGATAATCGGAGAGGCTGCTCCTTGTGACAGAGATATTCTTCGGTTCGGAAGAGCTGTTCTTTACCAGTTCCACCGCGGCGGATCTGCAGATCGTCTCGATGCATTTCTTCAGATCCCGGACGCCGGATTCCATCGTGTATTCGTCAATAATCTGTCTTAGCGCCCCGTCTGTGATCTTCAGCATACTTTTGCCGATTCCCATAGTATCCAGGGCTTTTGGTATGAGATGCTTTTTCGCGATGTGATACTTTTCCACCGCGGTATATCCGGGAAACGAGATGACCTCCATACGGTTTAACAGAGGTTCTGGTATTGTATCCGTCGTATTTGCGGTGCATACGAAAAGCACGTTGGACAGATCATAGGGTACATTCATATAATGGTCCGTAAATGTGCTGTTCTGTTCCGGATCGAGTACTTCAAGCAGCGCGCTGGCAGGATCACCGCCGTAATCTTTCGCCAGTTTATCGACTTCATCGAGAACCATCACAGGGTTGGAGGCACCGCTTCTTTTCATGGCTTCCATGATTCTTCCAGGCATAGCGCCGATATAGGTTCTCCTGTGGCCCCGTATCTCGGCCTCATCACGGACGCCTCCCAGGCTGATGCGGACATATTCACGGCCGAGCGCCCGGGCGATACTCTGACCAATACTGGTCTTACCGGTACCGGGAGCCCCGACGAACAGGAGGATGGAGCCGTACTGTTTTTTATTCAGCGCCATAACCGCAAGCTGCTGGATAATGCGCTCTTTTACCTTCTTAAGCCCATAGTGGTCTTCGTTGAGGATTTTTTCCGCCTGCTCCAGATCAATTGGAGTAAAACCGGGAGACTTCCACGACAGACTGGTGACAAAGTCGAGATAATCATAGAGAAGTCCGTATTCATGACTCTCTTTTCCCTCTTGCCGCATCCGGTTCAGCACTTTTTCCGCCTCTCTGCGGGCTTCTTTGTTCATACCGGACTCTTTGATTTTTTTCTCAAACTTCCGTACATCAGAGATGTTTTCCGGATGCATGTCGTCGAGTTCTCTCTGGAGATAGTCGATCTGCTTTTTCAGAGCGGCTTCCCGGTAGAGCTGCTCCTGATCTCCTTTCTGCGCCTCCTGTGCTTCTGAAGAGACTTTTGCGATCTCCATAAACTCTTTGATAGCTTTGCTGATCAGTCCGTATCTGAGACGGATGGAATCGGCAGCCAGGATCTGATACTTCTCATCTGCCGTAAGATTGAGATATTCCGACAGCGCAGAAGCCATATCATTGAGATCTTTTCTCTGAAGGATATATCCCCGTGCCCAGAGCCCCCACTGGTATCCCTGGACAAATCTGAGAAGGGCGGAGCGAAGCTCGGAAAAAGAAGCCTGCTGCTCTTCGTCTGAGAGATCCTCGACGGAAGGACGCACTGTAAAAGAAGCGTGTACCTCGTTGTTTTCCACTGCCGGATTTGAAATCTCAACGCGGTCAATGGTGCGGATCTGTACCACATCCTCCTCGCTGATACTCTCGATCTTAGCTGAAAGTCCGATGGGATAGAAGTCGTCTGCCTGATATTGACTGCCTTCAGTCTCGTTTTTCAGCATAATAAACAGAAGTTCAGCATCTGATTCAAGACAGTCCGCTCTCTCAGCGAAAAAGTCTTTTTTAAAGTAGTAAGTAACATCGGGTAAGAGAAGTATATTATAAATAGGTTGTATCAACATAAATGGCCTCCTTAAACACTGTTAGCACTCTTGGTCATGGAGTGCTAATCCATTATAAGAGAAAATTAGCACAAAACAGGGATAATGTCAATATGGCGTTCCTTCCTTTTCTGACGATGTGGTATAATGGCTGGGAAAGCAGTCTGTTTATTTTATGATAGAGGTGAATGTATGGATTATCTGGCTTTATCCCGGACGCCGCTTTTCAGTGGAACAGCGCCCGAAGAGATAGAAAGTATGCTTCAGTGCCTGAGGGCTGAGGTGAGAGCATATAAAAAGGAAGAAAGAATACTGAGCATGGGAGATACTGTGTCGGAGATTGGCATCGTTCTTTCGGGAAGCGTGCGGATCGAGAATAATGATATATGGGGAAATCGAAGTTTGCTGGACCGGGCGGGAGCAGGACAGATCTTCGCCGAGACGTACGCGTGTGTTCCGGGGGAGAAACTGATGGTTGATGTGGTTGCGGCGGAAGATACCCGCATTCTGCTTCTCAATGTGGGGCGGCTGATCACAACATGTCCGAACACCTGCGCATATCACGAGAAGCTGATCCGCAATCTGCTGACAGTTTCGGCTCAGAAAAACCTGCATCTTTCCCGCAGAATTTTTCACAACTCGCCCAAATCAATCCGGGGAAAGCTGCTCTCCTATCTGTCCGACCAGGCGGTGAGATGTGGAAAGAAAGAGTTTGACATTCCGTTTAACCGTCAGGAACTGGCTGATTATCTCGGAGTGGACCGGTCCGCCATGTCAAATGAACTTGGAAAAATGCAAAAAGAAGGGCTGCTTCTTGTAAGACGCAGCCACTTCCGTTTACTATAGGAGATTGTAAGAATGGATCTTTACAGTATAAATATTTTCAGCATGCAGGCAATGATCGAGATTGTTACAAGGATGTATGCCGCCATGCGCTGCGATTTGGATTTTGCACGGACATGGATAATCAGTCCGACCACGCTTAAGAATCCAAGACCCCACGCAATCATTCTGGAAAGTGTGTAATTACTTGGAAGAGTTATCGCGTTTAAGACAGAGATTGCCATTCCCCATACGGACATGCAGTAGAATGCGACTGCCTTTGCGCGTTCGTTTTTCAGCAGGTACATGAGCAGAAGCCCCAGTATGCTGATTACACTCATTCCTATAAATGCGATTAATATAATTCCTAATGCCATTTTATTTTCCTCCTCTGTTTGACTTTACATGTAGAAGTCTAACAGGATGTCCTGAAGAAGTTATGTAGATGATTCTGAAGAATTCTGAAGACAGGTCGGAATGTAGAGGGAGATCCTGATTTCAAATGTATCGTCCGAATCGAATATATCTACGCTGCCTTCGTATAATGCCGCGATCTGACGGATATTGTCCACCCCGATCTTATGGCTCTCGGGAGGCGCGGCGTAATCCCCCTCAGAGCGTGTCTTATTTTTCTGTATCAGAAGGAGCCTGCGCTCCGATGACTCAACAGTCAGAGTTACCGGGGAGTCATAGGAGGCGTATTTCTCTGTGTTTGAAGCCAGATTATCTATGATCCGTCTCAGCGAGTAGATGTCCGCGTACCCGTCAAAGCGGCTTAACCGGGTAAGATCAACGGAGCAGGAAAAATGATCTTCCAGAATCTCAGCCCATTCCTGGGATAACTGTTCAAACAGAAAATGCAAATCCTCCACATACTCCCGGCTTTCTGTCCGCCTCTGCGTGAGCTGGGAAGCCAGTGTCCGGATCTGCTGGCATTTGGCGTACACCAGTTCAATATAGGCTCTGATATGTTCGCTGTCGAGAGTATCTTTATCCAGCAAGTACTCTGAGTAGGAGAGCATAGAGGTAAGCGGCGTGCGTATATCATGCGACAGGGAGCGTATCCATGCCTCCCGCTCGCTTTTGAGTGTTTCTTCATCTCTGTGCAGCTCCCGCTGGGAAGCAGCCAGATAGTTAATACTGTCAGCGAGCAGCGTCAGCTCGTCATTTCCGTCCAGCGGAATATTGTAATCCATCCTGTTCTCATGAAGTTTCTCGATTCCCTTTGTGATGGTGAGAAGGTAAGAGAGTCTTTGTCCGAGCATAAAGAGAAAGAGAACAATAAATATAAGGATAGACGCAATCGCGCATATACTCCGAAGCCACAGCCGGAAAGTGATGTCCTGCATCTCCGTCAGAACAATTTCCTGTCTGAGCAGATAAGAGTCGCCGATGGACTCACATGTCGTATACAGAAAGAGAAACGTAAAACCGGCGACTACTATAGAGAGAAAAAGATATTCAAGAATTACATGGGACAGTTTGCGGACTGTCTGTTTTTTTTCTTTTTCAGTCTGCATAATACCCCTTTCCCCAGGCGGTTTTGATATATTGAGGGTTCCTGGAATCATCCCCGAGTTTTTTGCGGAGATTTTTGATATGTACCATGATCGTGCTGTCACCGACGGCGTCCTCTTCCCAGATACTCTCATATATATTATCTATAGAGAAGATTTTCTTCCTGTGAGTCAGAAAGAGCTCGAGAATTCGGTACTCCGTATAAGTCAGAATAACGGGCTGCCCATCCCGGACTACGGTCTGGCTGTCTGGATCAAGGATCAGATCTTTATAGGAGATCTTTGAGGAGGCGGGCCCGTCCCCGGTATGAGCCGCGCCCCCCGTATTGTATTCACGGGTGCGGCGAAGATGAGCTTTCACTCTGAGCAACAGCTCTGTATTGGAAAAAGGCTTTACAATATAGTCGTCCGCCCCGGCGGAAAAACCCATAGTCTTGTCGGACTCTCCGGAATAGGCGGTGAGGAATATGATCGGAGCGTAGGAATGTTTCCTGATCTCGGCCCCCGCCGCAAAACCTGAAATACGCGGCATATTCACATCCAGAATATAGAGGCTGATACTCTCATCCGCAAAATCCAGCGCCTCCTGGCCGTCACATGCGGCAATCACCTCATATCCTTCTGCGGTGAGAAGCAGCGCGAGAATATCCCGGATCTCTTTATCGTCATCTGCGATTAAGATTTTTGTTTTTTCTATTTCCATAATCGGCACTTTCCCCCTCTGTAAAAGTATCATCAGTATAACACGGGGGCTCCCCTTTAGGCAATCACCTGAGAGGTGTAAAAGCGCATGATCAAAAAGTCTTGACTGATCTTCCAGATCTGTTATATAGTTAGGCGTAACGAACTAAATGACAGGGAGAACAGAAATGGAAATAAAACAGTTGGAATATTTTGTCGCTGCCAGTGAAAAGGGAAGTTTTAATAAAGCCGCGGAATGCCTGTATACATCTCAGCCGAATGTGAGCAAGGTGATCTCGGGACTTGAGAAGGAACTGGGGAGGGAACTTTTCGAGAGAAACAGTAAAGGAATACGGCTTACGCCTTTTGGCGAGACAATGAAGGAATATGCACAGAATATATTGAAAAACATTCTGATGATCAACAGTACCGTATCGATAACCCCGGGGGAAAAGCTGGCTGTTTCCACCTTCCCGGACAGTTTTACGGCAAAGATTCTCATAGACTTTTACGAAGAGACGTCGGGAAAATATAACATCGAACATTTCCAGGGAACGGCGGAAGAGATTACGGACAATGTAATGAAGGGGCTGTCCGAGATCGGAATAGTGTTTATCGCGGAAAATCAAATTCACTCCTTCCAGCATATCCTCACGCACAAGAAACTTAAATTCTGCCCCTTTGACACAAAGGAGCTGTGTATCTACGCAGGCAGGAACAACCCGCTGTATGAACGAGACAGCGTCAGTTTTTCGGAACTTCCCGATTTAAAATTTATCAGCGGTGTGCGGGATTATTTTTCGATGGAACATCATCTGGAAACGGTCAGCCTTGGAATTATAAGGAGGGAGATGCTGAACAATGTTATATGTACCACGAGTGAGTATGTTGTGCTGAATGCCCTTGTAAACACAGATATTTGCAGTATGGGAGTTAATTTTTTTAGGGATCAGTACAGAGAATATGGTGTAAAAACACTGGCGATCGACGGGTGTGAGCCGTTTATCACAGTAGGGTATGTATCGGGGGAAAACCAGGAACTGAGCAGACCCGGCATGGAGTTTATAGAGAAGTTCAGACAGATGCTATAACAAAAAACGCCAGCAAATACATTCCAAAATGATATTGGTTAGTTAAAACTAATTTGTGCTATAATCTAACTCGCTGAACAAAACAGGAAAGGGGGATATAGCATTATAGGAAAGAAACTAACAATTATTCTTGCGGCTGTATTGATCATTCTGTCTGTAGCATCACTTTTTGTAGGCGTGATTGACATGGATCTGTCGCTGCTGGCAAAAGGTGATATAGAGCAATGGGAGATCTTTTTGATTTCACGGCTTCCGAGGCTTCTCGCCATCCTCTGCACAGGAGTGGGAATGAGTACGGCGGGACTGATTATGCAGCAGCTGTGTATGAATAAATTCGTCTCACCGACAACAGGAGCTACCATATCATCCGCTCAGTTTGGAATACTTCTGGCTCTTTTGTTTATGCCGGGATCCACACTCTGGGGAAGAGCTGTGTTTGCGTTTGTGACAGCGATTCTCGGAACATGGATCTTCGTGTGGTTTATTCAGAGAATTCAGTTTAAAGATGTTGTCATGGTTCCGCTGGTTGGTATTATGTTCGGCAATGTGATCGGCGGGATCACGAGTTACCTGGCTTACAAGTATGAGATGACCCAGGCGTTATCATCCTGGCTGGTAGGACATTTTTCCCTTGTGCTCAGAGGACGGTACGAGATCGTATATCTTGTAGTTCCGCTTGTAGTTCTTGCGTTTATCTTTGCCAACCACTTCAATATTGTAGGAATGGGCAAAGATTTTTCCAAAAACCTGGGCGTACCGTATAACCTTGTCTTATTTATGGGACTGACCATTGCGGCGATGATCACGGCTTCTGTCGTAGTGGTAGTAGGAGCGATCTCTTACATCGGACTGATCGTGCCAAATATTGTGGCTATGTTCAAAGGAGACAAGATCAGGGGAACGCTGGTTGACACAGCCCTGTTCGGGGCAATCTTCGTGCTTGTGTGCGACATGATCGGAAGGATTGTAATACAGCCATATGAGCTCCCGATTGAGCTGATTATCGGTATAGTCGGCAGCCTTCTATTTATCGGACTGCTCCTGTACCGGCTGAAGCACGGACGGAAAGCCGTTACGCTCAGAGGAGCTTCGGAATCAGGATGCGCCGGCAGCATCTCCGGCATAGACGGAGGTGACGGACAGTGAAAACGAAAACATATTACAGAAATATACGGAAACTGCTCATAATGGTTGTGCTGGCAGTGCTGGCGTCCACGGCATATATGCTGGTGAATGTGAACTTTGACAATGAGAGACTGTTTGCGTACGCGCTGCAGATACGGACTCCGAAACTGATCGTTATGGTGATTACAGCATTTGCCATCGGAGGAGCATCGCTTGTATTCCAGTCGGTGATCAACAATACGATTGTTACGCCGTGCCTGTTGGGAATGAACTCTCTCTATACGCTGATACATACCGGAGTTGTATTCTTTGCGGGCTCTGCCAGCATACTGGCGAACAACGCCAACATCTCGTTTGCCGTGGATCTGGTCATCATGGGGGTTACAGCGACTCTGATCTATGGATGGCTCTTTAAAAAGACGAATTATAATGTGCTGTATGTACTGCTTATAGGTACGGTGCTGACCTCGTTTTTCTCGAGCATTCAGTCCACTCTCACGAGAGTGATGGATCCGAATGAGTATGACAATCTCCTGAGTACTCTGGTGGCCAGCTTCACTAATGTAAACTCGGAGATCATCATCTTTTCGGTGATCATACTGGCGCTGCTTGTCTTCGTGCTCAGAAAAGATCTGGCTCTTCTCAATGTGATAACACTCGGAAGGCAGCAGGCCATTAATCTGGGCGTGGATTATGACCGGACGATCCGAAGGCTTCTGCTTGGAGTGACGATCTGTATAGCCGTGGCGACGGCGATGGTGGGGCCGATTTCATTTCTCGGACTGATTATTGCTAATCTGGCGAGGCAGCTTATGCAGACGTTCCGCCACGGCCAGCTTATCCTGGCCAGCGCTCTTTTCGGTATGATCGTGCTGGTAGGCGGACAGCTCATCGTGGAACATGTTTTTACTTACGCTATACCGGTGAGCGTGTTTATTACAGTGGGAGGCGGAATTTATTTTCTGTACCTGCTGCTGACAAGACGGAGGGTTTGACAGGTGGTAATAAAGGAACTGACAAAGAAATATGACGGGAAACCGGTAGTGGATTCGGTTTCATTTGAAATTCCGAAAGGAAAGGTACTCTCGCTGATCGGCCCAAACGGAGCCGGAAAGTCTACGGTTATGGGGATTATCTCCAGGCTGGTCGCAAGAGATGCGGGCCTGGTTGACTTTCACGGAAAGGACATCGGCCGGTGGAAGAGCAAAGAGCTGTCAAAGCGGCTTGCGATCCTGACCCAGAGCAACCAGATACAGATGAAGCTGACAGTACAGGAACTGGTTGCCTTCGGGCGGTTCCCGTACTCGGGAAACCGGGTGACACAGGAAGACAGAGAGATCATCGACAGAGCGATCGGATATATGGAACTGGAAGAGTTTAAAGACCGGTATATAGACGAACTCTCAGGCGGACAGCGTCAGAGAGCGCTGATCGCAATGGTCATCGCGCAGGACACAGATTATGTGCTCCTGGACGAACCGACAAACAATCTGGATATTTATCACGCCACGAATATGATGAAGATCGTTCGCAGACTATGTGATGAATTGGGGAAGACAGTAGTTCTTGTTCTCCATGAGATCAATTACGCGGCTTTTTATTCGGATTATATCTGCGCCTTTGTAGACGGCAGGATCTCGAAGTTCGGAACAGTAGAGGAAGTTATGACGAAGGAGAATCTCTCGGAGATCTATAAGGTAGATTTTGAGATTCAGAAGATACAGGGGAAACCCTTATCTATATATTACTAATTTAATATGGGCAGGCGCAGAAAGTGCTGGCGGCTGCCCCCATAAGAGAAACTGATGGTTTATATCGTGTGAAAAAGGAGAGAAAAACGATGAAAAAAAGACTGATTACATTAATGCTGGCCGGCGCTATGGTATTTTCACTCGCAGCGTGCGGTTCTCAGGGAACAGCGGACAATGCTTCCTCGGAAGCGCAGGCGGAAGAGAGGACAGATGCTGCTGAGCCGGAGACAGTAACGATCACAAGCCTTGACGCAAATGGTGAGGAGACGGAACTGGAGGTTCCGTACAAGCCGGAGCGCGTGGCCATTCTCGATATGGCGTCGCTTGACATTATCGACAGCCTCGGAGAGGGAGACAGTGTAGTCGGCAGCGCGACTACGACACTGGATTATCTTCAGGACTATGTGACAAATGAAGAAATATCGAATCTTGGAACAATCAAAGAAGCAGATCTGGAAGCTGTTATGGCGTGTGAACCGGATATAATTTTTATCGGCGGACGTCTCGCCTCAGTATATGATGATCTGAACGCCATCGCTCCGGTAGTTTATCTGTCTACTGACGCAGAAAAAGGCGTTGTAGAGAGTGTGCGTGACAATGCATCTACGATAGCTTCCATCTTCGGCAAAGAGGATGAAGTGGACAGTCTGATGGCAGGTTTTGATGAGCGTATCGAGGCGCTGGTATCCTTTGCGGAAGGAAAGACGGCAATCGTAGGTCTGTGCACGAGCGGCGGCTTCAATATTCTCGGAAATGATGGAAGATGCTCCATTATCGGTAACGAGATCGGCTTTGAAAACGTAGGTCTTGACGCGAACGTAGATACTTCCACGCACGGAAACGAGGCGTCCTTCGAGTTTGTGGTTGAGCGCAACCCGGAATATATCTTTGTCATGGACCGTGACGCTGCGATCAATACAGAAGGAGCGCAGCTTGCTCAGGAGATCGTGGAAAACGAACTTGTTATGGGAACAGACGCTTACAAAAACGGCCATATCGTATATCTGGAGCATCCGGCAGTGTGGTATACGGCTGAGGGCGGAATCAACGCGCTTGACATTATGCTGCAGGATCTGGAGGGAACTCTGCTGCAGTAAGCTGTTATAATCGGGATTTATATTATGAGAAAAGATCCGGTACAAAAAAGTGCCGGATCTTTTTTGTGACTGCATCCGGAGTTCTACACGTTTTGACTGACAGTGTTATAATGGAACTGATTGAGAACGGAGGGAATATTTATGAGATTATTTCTGGCTATATTGGGAACTCTTGATATTTTTGTATTTGGGGCAATGCTGTTCTTTTACATAACTTTACTAAGAAAAGGGGAACGGCATTCGGCCGAGCTGGTTGAGATTAGTGACGGTAATCTTCTGGGGAAAACCACATACCGTCACACAGTGCGAGTCCGCTTTATACGCCAGGGAAATGAATGTGAAACAGAAACGCTGACAGCTTTTGCATCTTTCTTTTTCCCGAAGCGGAAGGCTGTTAAACTTCGGAAACGTTATCAGGGGAAAACGGTACATATTGTTTATAATGCCCAAAAGCCATCCCGGACATTGATATTAGAATGGATTTGGAGAGATTTTCTTTTATGCGCAGCATGGCTTGCGGTAGGCCTTTTTATTGTATTAGCAGCAGTCTTTGAGTGGTTTTGAATAGTGATGGGATATATATGAAGTCACCGACAAATCAGAATTAGTGAGGAATATTCTGATATTGAAACGGCGGGATTATCTGAAGCAGAGATATTTGAAAAATATATAAAATATCGGTATGGATTAGCGCCAGATTTTTTGGAATGTAAATCTACAAATTGCGGAAATAATATCACATATCTTTTAGACTTACTTAAAGAAAATGAAGTTCCTTTTAACAGCATTATTATTTCGCAAGACGCTACAATGCAATATCGTATGGAAGCAGGTTTAAGGAAGTATGTAAGCAGCAATATTAGAATCATTAATTATACTGTTTATTCGGCAAAAGTCATTGTAGATAATTTTTCATTGGCATATGAAAAAGAAATTAGGGGAATGTGGGATATAAACAGATATATTAGTCTTCTCATGGGAGAAATTCCAAGATTATCGGATGATGAAAATGGTTATGGGCCGAATGGTAAAGACTTTATTGCTCATGTGGATATACCATCAGAAGTTAGAAAAGCGTTTGATGAATTGTGTAATAATTATTCGGGATTAATCAGAAAAGCTAATCCTTTATATGCGTTAAGTAAATAAATTCCCATCTATTGAGGAAATAAATGAACCGATAAATCTATTGTATCCATAAGGAAACGCTGTTTCGTATATGCGAAGCCCTAAATTGCGGTATTTTGGATGTGATTAAGTTGGAACAGGACGATTAGAAACACAGCAAAAAGTATATTGCTAGAAGCGCAGAGAACAGAAATGACTTCCTGCGCTTTTCCTATACTTCGATTTATAAAAAGGTATTCTTCCATCTTGACAAAATGTAATGAGTGCATTGCAATGTGTATGTAATCAACTCATTACATTTTGGAAAGGAAAGATGACTTTGGTATGGAATAGAATTAAAGTGCTAAGGGCTGAAAGAGATTGGACACAAGCAGATTTGGCCGATAAGGTTGGGATTTCTCGGCAAGCGGTTATATCGATAGAAAAATATAAATATACCCCTTCTTTGGAGTTGGCTTTTAAGATTGCAGAAGCCTTTGGTGTTTCTATTGATGAAGTTTTTGAACATAGGGAGGACAAATAATATGAATGAACAAAACATTCTTTTGATTTTTCCTGTTGCGGCATTAGCTGTAACTTTGGGATTGTATTTCTTAAAAGCCAAAAAACAAATGCAATATAAAGGTGATGAACGCTGGAAAATGATAAAGAATAGAATTAAGGAGTATCGAGCCAAGTATGACATGAAGCAAGAAGACTTGGCAAAGTTAGTGGGCGTTCGCAGAGAAACCATAGGGAATTTAGAAAAAGGCAGATATAATCCATCACTGGTATTAGCGTGGAACATAGCAAAAGTTTTCAATGTTTTAATCGAAGATATTTTTACTGTAGAGAATTAAACATCAGCCGCCCACCGGCGGCACCACCGAGCAGGAAATCCCGAAAAGAGGTTCCCTGCTCTTTTTATGCCCGGACGCCGGGAGAACGGAGGACACTACTTGCCATGCCCTCACTTTGACTTGAAAATCATCCAGCGAAGCAAGCTCCAGTCAGCCGTTGCGTCTGCCGCCTGCCAGAGCGGGGAACGGCTGTTTCCCGAGCTTGTCAATCCTGTGTTTACGGCTAACGGTGACAATGTGAAAGTAAGTGTTGCGGTGAAATTCATTGATAATCAGACAAAGGCGACACAGGTATCACAATATGAGCTGACGCTTCATAAGGATAGCAACTGGAAGATGTAAATCTATTTACGGTTGATAGGATAATTGTTATAATAGCTCATAAGAGTCTACGAAACAGTTATCTATAGAATCTGTAATTAAATCAACTTTTGTGATGTAAGGAGATAAATGTAATAATGAAAAAAACAGTTTTGGTTTTAGAAGATGATGTTGATTTAGCAGAGGGAATAGAATTATCTTTGCAAAGCGAAGAATTGAATTTTGTAATATGTTCTACGATTGCAGAGGCAAGGACAGTTATATCTAAACAAAAATTTGATTTAATGATTTTTGACATCAATCTTCCTGATGGTAGTGGATTAGAATTTTGTCGTGAAATTAAGCAGAAAGTATCAATTCCGATTGCTCTGCTTACCGCAAAAGATATGGAATTAGATATTGTAAAAGGGCTTGAAAGTGGTGCAGATGATTACATTACAAAGCCTTTTAGTTTGATGGTGCTTCGCGCCAGAATCAGAGCTTTGCTTAGAAGAAGCCCTGCAAGGAATGAACCGGAATACAAAGATTCTATTTTTCTCTTTCGCTTTGAAACAATGGAATTTTATAAAAACGGTATACCGATAGAATTAAGTAAAACAGAACAACGAATATTATACCTTTTAATATCAAATCCAAATATAATTATAACTAGAGAACGATTATTGGAATGGGTATGGCCTGAGGGAACGGAATATGTGGAAGATAATGCCCTATCCGTTGCTATAAGACGGCTAAGAGATAAACTGGAAGATGATTCTTCCAACCCAAAATATATTAAAACCGTATACGGAAAGGGTTATATGTGGGAGAATTTATAAATGAATATATATGTTTTGTTGATTTTTGCCGTCATTCTAAATATTATACTTTTCTATCTGATAATCCATTGGTATAGGAACAAACTGTTGACTCAATATCAAAATTTCCTTGATAAAACAGACAAGATATTAAGCGGAAAAAAGATAGACCTTTCTTATGATGAATCGCTGGATTCTGCGATTTCTGAACGTCTCAATCGGATTATGGAAATATCTTATATGCAAAAAGAAATTGCTGAGGGAGAAAGGGATATTGTAAAATCTTTGATTACGAATATCAGCCATCAGATTAGAACACCTCTTGCGAATATCACTTTATATACAGGTCTGCTCAAAGAACGGATAAATGATCCAAAATCCACCCGGCTGGCAGACAAAATAGAAAATAATGTAAGTAAATTAAATTTTTTTATGAAAGAGTTACTTAAATCTTCTTATGCTGAGCAAGAGATTATCTCCGTGTCGCCTAAAATTGTTGACTTAGATACTGTGATTAAAAAAAGTTGTCAATCTGTAGAATTAGACGCAATGAAAAAAGAGATTCAGCTTATTTCAAAATATCATACCTGTAAAGTATATGCTGATTTAAAATGGACAGAGGAGGTTTTTACAAATATCCTTGAAAATGCGATAAAATACTCTCCTAATGGAGCGACTGTAACTGTTCAATCTATTTTATATGAATCTTTTGTTTGTGTTCAGATTGTTGATAATGGTATCGGTATTCCAGAAGAAGAACAGGGAAAAATATTCCAAAGATTTTACAGGGGTTCAAATGTAACAGACAAGCAGGGCTTTGGAATCGGATTATACTTAGCCAGAGAAGTATTAAGAAAACAGCAGGGATATATAAAAGTAAAATCCACATTGAATATAGGAACAACTGTCGAGGTTTTCTTATCATGTGAAGATTTCTAATTAAATGAATCAAGGCTTTTTTCTCAATCTTGAATTGTGTCAGAAGTGTCACTTTTAAGAAAGATTTGAGAAAGAAGTCTTTGTTATTATCAGAACAAACAAAGAAAGGAAAATAAAAAATGAATATTCTATCAGTTAGAAATCTTAAAAAATATTATCATATGGGAGAAAACACGGTAAAGGCATTGGACGGTATAGACTTGGATATTAAAAAGGGCGAATTTCTGGCGATTGTAGGAACGTCAGGAAGTGGAAAATCCACATTATTGCATATGCTTGGAGGTTTGGATAATCCTACTTCTGGTGAAGTGTTGATTGATGGAAAAGATATTTCCAAATTGTCCCGTGATGAATTAACGATTTACAGAAGAAGAAAAATTGGATTTGTTTTTCAAAATTATAATCTTCTTCCACTTATGAATGTATATGAAAATATTGTACTTCCGATTAAGCTGGACGGAGTTAAGCCAGACGAAGATTATATTGAAGAAATACTTCGATTATTAAAATTAGAGAGTAAGAAGTATTCTATGCCTAATCAATTATCCGGCGGACAGCAACAAAGAGTAGCATTGGCAAGAGCATTAGCAACCAAACCAGCAATCATTCTTGCTGATGAACCGACTGGAAATCTTGACAGCCGGACAAGTCAAGATGTTTTAGGTTTGATGAAAATATCCAGCCAGAAACTGGCGCAAACAATTGTGATGATAACACACAATGATGAAATTGCTCAAATGGCAGACAGGATTATCCGCCTGGAAGATGGTAAAATCGTGAAAGGCGGTGAGTAAAATGCTCAAAGTCAATAATAAAAAAGTAATAAATGACCTTGCGAAGACAACATACTCCGCACATAAAAAGAGAAATATCTTGACGATTATGGCTATCGTTCTGACAACTTTCTTAATATGTACAGTAATATCTATTGGATTGACTTATTGGGATACGATAGCACTTCGTCAACAAAGAATGCAGGGCATGGATTATGATATAGAATTAACAGAGCCTAGAAACGATCAAGTGTCTGCAATCCGTAAAATGGAAAATGTGAAGTATGCAGGACTTAGCGTGAAATGTGCAGTTTTGTCTAAATATGAAGATAAAGAATTAGATAAGATAAGATTATTTTGGTTAGACAATACTTGTTGGGAAAAACAGACAATTCCTGCTTTAGATTATTATAAAGGTAAATATCCACAAAAAGAAAATGAGATTATGCTTTCGAAGAGTGCTTTGAATTCTATGGGGATTAAAAATCCTAATGTAGGCATGGAATTGCCTTTGATGTATCAAACTTTAGCAGAAAATAGCGATAACGGAGATACAGCAAAGACGTTTATACTGAGTGGCTGGTTTCTGGATTATTCAGGAACAGATAAAGGATATGTTTCAGAAGACTTTTATCGAACAACAGGAGTTTTACAAACAGATTTGACGCAGGGAGAATTAAAAATCTCTCTTAAAAATCCGCTTTATTCCAAGGGTGATATTACAGAAATGCAGAATCAGATTAACATATCAGGAAATCAAATTATTGAAGCGGATTATGATACGATTTCAAACTTCTGTAAAACAATTATCGGGCTCTTTGTGTTGCTGTTGCTTATTTTTATAAGTGGATATCTGTTTATTTATAATACGTTGTATATTTCTGTTAATAGAGATATACGTTATTATGGACAACTCAAAACAATCGGTACTACTTCTATCCAGATTAGAAGAATGATAAATAAACAGGTATTGTGGAACACGATAATTGGAATCCCTATGGGATTGATTTGTTCTGTCGTAGTAGGAAAGATTGTAATACCACAGTTATTACACGCCCTTAATCCATCAATTATGCCAAATGATGTTGAAGCGGTATCGGTGTGGGTATTTATCATAGCTACCGTATTTTCTTTTGCGACAACAGTAATCAGCAGTCAGAAACCTGCAAAAATAGCTATGAACTGTTCTCCTATTGAAGCTTTAAAATATATTGGAGATTCTCCTTCAAATATGAAAAGTAAAATTAGAAATGGTGGCAATATACGCTCAATGGTGAGGATAAATCTGTTCCGTGATAAGAAACAATTTTTTGTTATCATGTGTTCTCTGAGCTTGGCATTGTCGTTGTTTCTGATTATCAATGTCGTTATTTATGCGAATAATGCAGCGAATATCTTAAATCATTCCTATGATTATGATTTGATGATTTTGAATCAGACTTTACTTTCTGATAATGAAGAACAGGTTATTACACCTGAGCTGATTAAAAAGGTAAAACGAACAGAGGGTGTAGAAGATGTCAGAGTTTTAGAATCAGCAACCGCAGTAGTGCCTTATCAGGAAGATGTGTACGGAGAATATTATAAAGAATTGTATCAAAAGGCAAAGAAAGAACACGGAAAAGCAGAACTGCTTCCAAAGGTTTCAGCTCATGTTATGCGACACACAGCCTGCACAAGAATGGCGGAGTGCCGTATGGACATTAAGGTGTTGCAGTACATCATGGGACACGCTCATTTTGATGTGACTATGGAAGTGTATAACCACTTGGGCGACAGGGCAAGGGTTGAAAACGAGATAGCAAAGCTGATAGTATGGCAGTGAACTTCTGACACCAGAAAAGAAAAAATTGGTGTCAAATTGGTGTCAAACCTAAGAAAAATGACAATTTCAAGAGTGGAAAATACTTGCAAACCATTGATTTTACTGGGTTTGCAAAAAAACATTAAAAAATTAGCACTCAACTATTGACAGTGCTAACAATAAATGCTATAGTACAACTAGAACAAAGGAATAGAAACGGAAAAGGAGCGGAAAGCCTGAGGGCTAAAAGGCTCTGAAAAGTTTCGGATTCCCGGCTTCTATCGCTTGCAACACTTGAGACAACTTCAAGAGTGCTGATGGCGGCCGTGTGAGCGGCTTATATAAAACTTATTTCAATGTTTCAATTATGAAAGGAGAAATGACTTATGTTGATGCCTAGTATTTTTGGAGAGAACTTATTTGATGACGACTGGATGGATTTTCCGTTTGAGAGCAGCTTCTGGGGAAGAAAGAACCCGCTGTACGGAAAACATGCAAAGAACCTTATGAAGACAGATATTCGCGAGCATGACGCAGGATATGAACTTGACATAGATCTTCCGGGATTTAAGAAAGATGAGATCAATGTAGAACTTGAGAACGGATATCTGACAATCTCTGCGGCAAAAGGTCTTGATAAAGACGAGAAGGACAAAAAAGGCAAATATATCCGTCAGGAGCGCTACGCGGGCACAATGCAGAGGAGCTTCTATGTGGGCGATGTGGTAACGCAGGAAGATATTAAAGCGAAATTTGAAGACGGTATCTTAAGGCTGAGTATACCGAAGAAAGACGCGAAAGAGGTAGAGACAAAGAAGACTATCGCCATTGAGGGATGATCTGTCAGTAAAGTATTATAATATAGAAAGCCTCCGGCATATGTGATGCCGGGGGTTTTTCTTTTGGCGGCGGCCGATTTCAATCCCGGGATGTGCTTTTTGGAACTTCCGGTGATTATGGAAGTTCCACAGTACCGGCATAATGATGGAACTGCTATGCGGCTTCCGGAAAGAATTCCCTGTAGTTGCAGGAAAACACGAAAGAATTTATAATGAAGGAGAAAAATGGTTAAGCAAAAGGAATTTATGTATTAGCGGGAGAGAGACAAAGCGAATGAAGCTTTACTATAGAATTACAGGTGGAACAGCGGAGATTGTGAGGTGCTTTGGAACAGACTCTAAGATCGAGATCCCGGAGCAGGTGGGCGGCCTTCCGGTGAGGCGGATAGCGCCGTATGCCTTTTCTGCCAGAAAAGAAAAAGAAGAAACAGATGTCCTCGTCTTTGAAACAGCGGGAACAGGATTGTTCCGACAGGAAGAAGGACTGTTGGCGGGAGACAACGTGGAGAGTGTCGTGTTTCCGGACGGTCTGGAGGAGATCGGCCGGTATATTTTTTACGGGTGCCGTCATCTGAAAGAACTGAGTTTCTCTGACAGCCTCGTAAACATCGGAAGCGGGGCGTTTACAGGATGCCGGGAACTGGAGCGGCTGTGTGTACGCCTTAAGAGAGGAGAAAAATCCTGTGTTTCTGAGATACTGGGAGACCTCTGGCAGAGAATCGACGTAACATTTCAAAAGGAAGAGAGTACCGCGAAGCTGGTGTTTCCGGAACACTACGAAGAGGCGGTTGAAAATACGCCTGCCCGTCTACTCTTCACACAGCATCACGGTTCTGGAAATAACTACAGGCAGTGCTTTTATGGCAAAGAGATGGATTACAGAAAATATGATGAACTCTTTTATCTGGCAAAGTCGCAGGATAAGATCAGCGTAATTGCCGACATGGTATTTTCCAGACTTCTGTACCCGGTGGAGCTTATGGAGGAGGCCAGGAAATGCTATGAAGAGTACATCCGGGAGAACGGGGCCAGGGTGGCTGAGCATCTGATCAGATGTGGAGAGCTGCGGGCGCTTCGGGAGATGTCTGAGAGAAATCTGTGGAGTGAGGGAGCGCTTGACGCAGCGATAGAATATGCGGCTGTTAAAGGCCAAAGGGAGGTCTTAAGCGTGATTATGGATGAGAAGCATAAGATGTTCCCGGGAAAGAAGGAAAAATATGAATTATAAATCAGAGGAAGCGGCAGAGCGCCTGAAGCAGATTGGATACAACATCCTGAGTATATGCAGGGATGAACTGTATTTTTCCATGCGGTATATGGATGTGGCGCTGAGTAGTTTTCAGTATGTTATGGATGTCAACGTCAGTCCGTTTGGCACAGACGGATACCATATATATTTTCATCCGGGCCAGCTGGGAGGTCTTTATAAGGAAAACCGGATTCTGACTAACCGGGGTTATCTTCATATGGTTCTGCATTGTATCTTCCGGCATCTCTGGAAGAGGACGCCTAATGACCGGTACTGGAATTTGAGTTGCGACATTGCGGTGGAGCATATCATTGACGGATGCGACCTGCGTCCGGTCAGGTTTTCAAGAAGCCTTCTGCGACGGGAGACTTACCGGAAGCTGGAGGCGGATGGGCATGTGCTCAATGCGGAGAGAATCTTCCATATCCTGTCAGAGTGGGATTTGGATGACAAGGAACTAAAGATTATGGAAGAAGAGTTTTATATGGACGATCACCGATATTGGGAGGGGGAGAACCAGAAGCGCCCTCCTGAGTCCTCATGTGAACAGAAATGGAGGGAGATCGACGAAAAGATGGAGACAGATCTGGAGACGTTTTCAAAGGAGTCGTCTGAACAGAGCGGAGGTTTTCTGGGTGAACTTAAGGCAGAGAACAGAGGGCGCCATGATTACAGGGAGTTTCTGCGGAAGTTCTCTGTGTTCCACGAGGAGATGAAGGCGGATCCTGATACGTTCGACTATGGATTTTACAGCTATGGTCTGTCGTTGTATGGGAATATGCCTCTGATTGAGCCTCTGGAGACAAGAGAGGCTTATAAAGTGGAGGAGTTTGTGATTGTACTCGATACGTCCATGTCCTGTTCAGGGAAACTCATCAGACGTTTTTTAGAGGAGACTTATAATGTGCTTCAGGAAAACGACAGTTTTTTCAGGAAGGTAAATATCCATATCATCCAGTGTGACGAGAAGGTGCACGAGGATGTCAGAATTACTTCGGGAAAAGAACTTGAGGAGTATATGGCGCATTTCAGACTCTACGGGGAAGGGGGAACGGACTTTCGTCCGGCCTTTACATATGTGGACGAACTTATAAAAAGCGGCGGATTCACTAATTTAAAAGGGCTGATCTACTTTACAGACGGGTATGGGATTTATCCGGAACAGATGCCGCCGTACCGGACTGCGTTTGTATTTCTGGAAGAGGACTTCCGGGATGTGGATGTACCGTCCTGGGCGATTCGCCTCGTCATCCGTGAAGACAGTATAAAGGAGGAAGGTTTTGGACATTAAACGCGCGAAACAGGAAATTAAAGACGCCGTGGAGGCGTATCTTATAAAAAATGAATACGGGGAGTATGAGATCCCGGCGATCCGGCAGCGGCCGGTTCTCCTTATGGGGCCTCCGGGCATCGGAAAGACACAGATTATGGAGCAGATTGCAAAAGAGATGGGAATAGGCCTTGTGTCTTATACGATTACTCATCATACAAGACAAAGCGCGGTGGGGCTCCCTTTTATCAGAGAAAAAGAATACGGAGGGGAGAGCTGCTCGGTGACTGAGTATACGATGAGCGAGATCATCGGGTCAGTTTATGAAAAGATGGAGCAGACCGGGTGCCGGGAAGGCATCCTGTTTCTGGATGAGATCAACTGCGTCTCGGAGACTCTGGCTCCGGCCATGCTTCAGTTTCTCCAGGGAAAGACTTTCGGAACTCACAGGCTGCCGGATGGGTGGATCATCGTAGCAGCGGGAAATCCCCCGGAATACAACAAATCCGTGCGGGAGTTTGATGTAGTCACCCTGGACCGTCTGAAAAAGATCGATGTGGAGGCGGATTTTCCGGCGTGGAAGGAATACGCGTACCGGCAGGGGATTCACCAGGCGGTGATTTCCTATCTGGATCTCAGACGGGAGAACTTCTACCGGATGGAAAACACGGTGGATGGCAGGCGCTTTGCTACCGCCCGGGGATGGGAGGATCTTTCCCGGCTGATTCAGGTGTATGAGATGCTTGGAAAGACGGTGGACCGGGACGTAGTGTATCAGTATATCCAGCACCGCGGTATTGCAAAAGATTTTGCCAATTATCTGGAACTCTACTACAAATACCGGACCGACTATAAGGTGGAAGACATTCTGAAAGGAATATGGAACCGGTCTGTACTTGAGAAGATACAGAGCGCGTCCTTTGACGAACATTTAAGCGTTATAAGCCTGATAAACGCAAAGCTGTCCGGCATGTTCAAAGAGTGTTACCTTGCGGATGCATATATAGGGAAACTGCACGGATATCTGATCTGTTACAGGGAGAACCGGTCCGTGACAATGCTGGATGATGTGCGCGCGCTGGCGGAGAAAGATTTAGAAGAGCAGAGACATGCAGAGCTTCTGACCCGTCAGCAGGAGCATATCCTGCTTCGCGCTGCGGATACACTGAGCCGTTTTTCCAGGAACATAAAAGGCGAAATATCCGCTCCTGACAAGGCTTTCGACGAGGTGAGAGACATGTTTGCCGGAGAAAAAGAAGAGCTGGACAAAATGATCTCGCGTACTTCCGAGGCTCTGGACAATGCGTTCCGGTTCCTGGAGGATGCCTTTGGAGAGAGCCAGGAGATGGTGTCTTTTGTGACAGAACTGAACGCCGGGTATTACAGCGTCTGGTTTATCAAGGAAAATGGCAGTGACTTGTACTATAAGTACAATAAGGGGCTCCTGTTTGATGAGCGCCATGAGGGTGTTGTGCGTCAGATGGATGAAGTGGAAAGTATTCTGAATACGGGCATAAAATGATGGTAGTTAATTCTGTAGTGTGGTATAATAATTGCGTTATACGCAGCCGGTGCTAAGATCCGGTCTGCGGCGCGCCTGCGTCCCGTGAGGGCGATACCGGAAAGAGAGGTCATTGTGATGGATGTAAGACAGATGAGAAACGAAGTATTAGGGAGACGTGTCGTGAAGGCGCTGGAGTCAAGAAATATGGAAGCGTACTATGCTGCGTCTAAGGAAGAAGCCGTAAAGACTGCCCTGGAACTGATTCCGGAGGGGAGCACGATCAATATGGGAGGATCAGCTTCTGTCAGAGAGGTAGGACTGCTGGATGCGATCAATGCGGGGAACTATCAGTTCTATGACCGGGATAAAGCTACTTCTCCGGAGGAAAAGCAGGAGATTGCACTGAAGGCGTTTACCTGCGACTGGTTTTTAGGCAGCGTCAACGCCATGAGTGAGGACGGAGTATTCGTCAACATCGACGGGAACGCGAACCGTGTAGCCGCTTATGCCTTCGGCCCGAAGAATGTTCTCCTTATCGTAGGGATGAACAAGGTGGTCAAGACTGAGGAAGACGCGCTGCACAGGGCGAGAAATGAAGCGGCTCCGATTAACACCCAGAGGTTTGGTATCAATCCCCCGTGCGTGAAGAACGGAAGCTGCTTTGACTGTAAGAGCGAAGACTGTATCTGCTGTCAGATTATGATTACGAGATTCAGCAGAATACCGAAGAGATTCAAGATCATACTTGTGGATGAGAACCTCGGATTCTAGGGACTCGGCACATTGAGAGAGGAAATGCCATGATGAGCAGACGAGAAAAGAAACATTCCGGCAGCCGCAGGCGGCCGCGCAGAAAACGGAAAAAAGAGAAAAGAACAGCGTTTGACGTTGTGACAGGAGCGATTCTGATTATTGCTGTGTGCGTATTTGTCTTTTCCCTTTATCAGCTTGCGCTGATGCTGATTCCGTATTATACGGGCGGAAAAGAATATGATGAGATCAGAGATCTGGCGATAACGGCTGATGACGACGGGAGCGGATTCAGCGTGGACTTTGATGCCCTGCTTGCAGCCAATCCGGATACAGTAGCATGGATTCGTTTTGACGAGCCCTCGATCATCAACTATCCTGTAGTAAAGAGTAAGGATAATAAAGAGTATCTGACGAAGACATTCACAGAAAATGACAACAAGCTGGGCGCAATCTTCATGGATATGGGGAACAGCAGCGATTTCTCGGACAGAAATACGATTATCTACGGACATCATCTGAACGTGAGTCCGGATATGTTTTCGAGACTGAATCTGTATGCGGAGGAAGAGTTCTGCCAGGCTCATCCGTATTTTTATATTTACACGCCAGACGGAAAGGTAAGGACTTATACGGTGTTCACGGCAGGGGTGGTGAGCGCTGTGGGCGAACATTATAAGATTGAGTTTGCCTCGGACGAAGAGTTCGGACAGTTTATCAGTGAGTGCCGGGCGGCCTCCAACTATCAGGTTGATGTGGACGTAACGACAGAGTCTCAGGTCGTGACGCTCTCGACATGTACGGGAGTTCGTGACACTGAGAGATTTGTGCTCCAGGGTGTTCTGACAGATATAGATTAAAGAACTAATAGAAAGGAAGAGAGAATGGCGGACAGATTCGATGTGGGAGATGTCATCAGAATGAAGAAACCTCACCCATGCGGAAGCAGCGAGTGGGAAGTGCTGCGCGTGGGGGCTGATTTCAGACTCAAATGTATGGGCTGCGGACATCAGATTATGGTAACGAGAAAGCTGGTGGAGAAAAACACAAGGCAGATCACGAAGAAATCGCAGGAGGATACATAGATGAGAGTGCTGGTTATCGACGGTCAGGGCGGCGGGCTGGGGCGCCAGCTCGTGACTGCCATAAAGGCCTACAGTAAGGATATTGAAGTGATTGCGGTGGGGACGAACAGTACCGCGACAAATGCCATGTTAAAGGCGGGAGCAGATCACGCGGCTACAGGGGAGAATTCTGTTCTGGTCGCGTCCGGAAAGGCGGATGTGATCATGGGCCCGGTAGGCATCGTAATCGCAGATTCCATGCTGGGAGAGATTACCCCGAAGATGGCGGTTGCAGTGGGACAGAGCGCGGCAAGAAGAATCTTGATCCCGGTGAATCTCTGTGATAACATAGTTGTGGGTGTGTCAGATATGTCTGTAGGAAAAAATATCCAAAACGCCATCGGAATACTGGATAAAATATCAGAACGAAACCGATCAGAATAAGCCGGCAGGAAGCCGGCACGACCGGCTGAAGCCGGGAGATGGAACACAAGACCGGGGAAAGTACCGCCGGCGTACTGCGCTGCTGCGGCGGCAGAAAAGGAATTTATATTTATTATTTATATGAACTATAGGTATCAGGAAGGTATCTGCTTTCAGAAGAGAGCGGGTACTTTTTTTGTGAGGTGAAAGTTATGACATTAGAACAATTTTTTAAACAGGTGCCAAAGGCCGCCGTGGCTTTTTCAGGTGGAACCGATTCTGCATTTCTGCTGTGGCTGGCCCGGGAATATGGCTGTGATGTACATGCTTATTATGTGAAAACTGTGTTTCAGCCGTCTTTTGAGCTTGAGGACGCTCTGAGGGTTACGGGAGAACTGGGGATTCCCCTGAGTGTGGTGGAAAAAGACGTCCTTTCTGTTCCCGGGGCTGCGGCCAACGGGGAAGATCGATGCTATCACTGCAAGAGAGCTCTGTTTACAGGGCTGTGGGAAGCTGTAAGAGAAGACGGGTATGAGGTTCTGCTGGACGGAACGAACGCATCGGATGATGCGGGGGACCGGCCTGGTATGCGTGCGCTTAAGGAACTGAATGTGCGCTCGCCGCTCCGGGAGTGCGGAATTACAAAGAAAGAGGTACGGGAGCGTTCAAGAGAAGCAGGGCTGTTTACCTGGGAGAAGCCGGCTTATGCCTGTCTTGCTACCCGCATTCCTACCGGAACCCGGATCACCTGCGAATCCCTTTTGAAAGTCGAAAGAGCGGAGCAGGCGCTGTTCCGGCTGGGTTTTTATGATTTCCGCGTGCGTATGTATGGCGAGGGGGCTCGGATACAGATGAGGGAAGAGCAGATGCCTCTTCTAATGGAGAAAAGGCGGGAAGTAACAGAGCAGTTAAAGGAGTTCTTTCCGGCAGTGCTTCTTGATCTGGAGCCGCGGAAAGGAAACTGACAAAGGAGAGAATTTATGGATCGGAAATATGAGATATTAAACCTTCTCCGCAGTGTTGCGGACGGGACAACAACGCCGGAAGAGGCCCTTCTTGATCTGAAGGAGAAGCCGTTTGAAGATTTGGATTACGCGAAGATTGATTATCACAGGAGCGTACGTCAGGGGGCTTCCGAAGTTATCTATGGCGAAGGGAAGACGCCGGAGCAGATCGCTGGGATTGTCACCGCTATGGGCGAGAAGGGCTGCCGGAATATCCTGGTGACAAGGATCAGCCAGGAGGCGGCAGAATATCTGAGCGCTGCCGCTCCTACGGAGTACCATCCTCTTTCGCGGCTTGCGGTTGCGTTTCCCAAGGAACAGAAACTGAGAGGAAATATCGTGGTGGCGACAGGAGGCACAAGCGACCTTCCTGTGGCCGAGGAGGCGGCGCTGACCGCTGAGACGATGGGAAATAAAGTGACCCGGCTTTATGATGTGGGAGTGGCAGGGCTTCACCGCCTGCTTTCCAATCTGGATCCCCTTATGAGCGCCCGGTGCGTGATAGCGGCTGCGGGGATGGAAGGGGCGCTTGCCTCGGTAGTGGGAGGTCTTGTAGACTGTCCGGTGATCGCGGTGCCCACAAGCGTGGGATATGGAGCCAGTTTCGGCGGACTGTCCGCACTGCTGTCCATGCTCAATTCCTGTGCTTCAGGGTGCAGCGTGGTGAATATTGACAATGGTTTCGGAGCGGGTTACCTGGCAGGTATGATCAATCAGATGGAAGGAATCAGGGAGGAATAAAAGATGAAGACACTTTATATTGAGTGCAATATGGGAGCGGCGGGAGATATGCTGATGTCCGCCCTCTATGAACTTTTAGAAGATAAGCAGGGGTTTCTCGATGTGATGAATAATCTGGGGCTTCCGGGCGTGAAACTAAAGTCGCAAAGAGGGGTGACCTGCGGTATCGCGGGAACCCATATGGAAGTAACTGTGTACGGTGAAGAAGAGCTGGAACATATGGAGCATCCGGAACGGGAGAGCCATGCGCGCCATCACGGGCATGAGCATGGGCATCATCATGCGTCCCCCGGATACATTGCAGACCTGATCGGGAGCCTGAACCTGCCGGAAGAGGTCAAACGTAATGCGGCGGAAGTCTATCATGCGATTGCGAAGGCGGAGGCGAAAGCACACGGCTGTCCGGTGGAGGAAGTGCACTTTCATGAGGTGGGGGCCCTCGACGCAGTAGCGGATGTGACAGGCGTCTGTTATGCCATGTATCTGCTCGCCCCGGAGCAGATCACAGTATCTCCCGTCCATGTGGGAAGCGGGACCGTCCGCTGCGCGCACGGGATCATGCCGGTACCTGCTCCGGCCACGGCGAATCTGCTCTCCGGAATTCCGATTTACGGCGGAGACGTTCAGGGGGAATTATGCACGCCTACGGGGGCGGCGCTGCTTGCTCATTTCGCGGATGAGTTCGGTCCCATGCCGGTTATGGCAGGGCAGGAAGTGGGAATAGGAATCGGCTCCAGACAGTTTAAACAGGCAAACTGTGTCAGAGTCTTTGCGGGAGAGACTCAGGAGAACCTTGGAAATGGAACGATTACAGAACTTGTGTGCAATATTGACGATATGACACCGGAGGCACTGGCTTTTGCCAGGGAAAGGCTGCTGGAGCTGGGAGCGCTTGATGTATATACTGTTCCCGGAACGATGAAGAAGGGAAGAGCGGGATATGTGCTGAGTGTACTGTGCGAGACAGAGAGAACCCGGGAATTTGCGGAGCATGTGCTGAGGCAGACCACATCCAACGGACTCAGGGTACACCGTTGTGAAAAATATTTTCTGATGCCCGGCATAAATAAAGTGAAGACAGAGTACGGCGAGGTGAGGGTGAAAACGGCAAAAGATTTCGGGATCACTCACGCCAAACCGGAGTATGAAGATATAGCTGCGCTGGCGCGAAGAGCAGGAGTCCCGTATCAGAAGGTGTATGAGGCTGCCCTCCGGAAAATGCCGGATATGAAAGAAAAAGAATAGCGGCATAAGGGGCATCGGGCGTGAAAGGAGAAAGACTTGAGAAGAATGAGATTCCATGAGATAAGAAGGCGGATTGTCCTGACAGCGGCAGCAGCTGTAATCATCTCTGCGGCGGGAGGCTGTCAGGCCAGGGAATCCTCTGACACGGGAGGAGATGCGGCCGGGCGGGCGATCGACGAGGTGATAATCGCGATGGGACCGACTTCAGAACCGGAGGCAGGCTTTGACCCGGCGTATGGCTGGGGAGCAGGCGAACATGTCCATGAACCGCTGATACAGAGCACGCTCACTGTGACAAATCCGGATCTGACGATCGGATATGATCTGGCTGAGAGCTACAGCGTCAGCGAGGACGGATATACATGGACGGTCAATATCCGGGATGATGTGTCTTTTACAGACGGGGAGCCGCTGACAGCAGATGATGTGGCATTTACTTACAATACAGTGAAAAAATCAAACTCAGTCAACGACTTTACAATGCTTGACTATGCCGAGGCAGCAGACGATGTGACCGTTGTATTTCATATGAGCAGGCCATTCTCCATCTGGCCGTATACTATGGCGGTTGTGGGGATTGTGCCGGAACATGCCTATGACAGCGAGACTTACGGAATGCAGCCCATCGGCTCGGGACGGTATGTGCTGAAACAGTGGGACCGGGGGCAGCAGGTGATTTTAGAGGCGAACCCGGACTACTATGGGGAAGCCCCTCAGATGAAACAGGTGACCATCCTTTTTATGGAGGAAGACGCTGCCTTTCTGGCGGCACAGGCCGGAGAGGTGGATCTGGCATATACTTCAGCAACATATTCAGATCAGGATATAGAGGGATATACACTGGCATCTTATGCCAGTGTGGACAACAGAGGGTTTAATCTTCCTGCGATGCCGAGGGAGACAGACGGAGAAGGAAGGACAACCGGGAATGATTTTACCGCTGATGTACTGGTGCGGCGCGCGATCAATATCGGAGTGGACAGGCAGGAGATGATCGACCATGTCCTCAACGGATATGGCAGCCCGGCGTACAGCGTCTGCGATCAGATGCCGTGGTACAATGAAGCGTCAGAAGTGGAGTATGATCCGGAAGGGGCTGCGGCCCTTCTTGATGAGGCGGGGTGGATCATGGGAGATGACGGTATCCGCGAAAAGAATGGGGAGCGGGCAGAATTAAACCTTCTGTACGCCACCGGAGACTCGGTAAGACAGGCGCTTGCAGCGGACTTTGCGGATCAGCTTGGTGAGCTGGGCATATCCTGCACCCTGGAGGGAGTGGGATGGGATACCGCATATGATCGGGCGCTTACCGATCCTCTGATCTGGGGATGGGGAGCGCATACACCGATGGAACTGTATAATATCTACCATACGGCAGGGGAAACGGGCCTGGCCCGGTATTCACCCTACGCGAATGCAGCGGTAGACAGCTGTATGGATCAGGCGCTTGCGCAGAGCGATCTGGAAGCATCCTACGAACTCTGGAAGAAAGCGCAGTGGGATGGAATAACCGGAGTGACCCAGGAGGGAGACATACCGTGGGTGTGGCTGGTGAATATCGACCATCTCTACTGGGTGAGAGACGGACTCCGGGTTGCCGAACAGAAGATCCATCCCCACGGGCACGGATGGTCTGTTGTGAACAATGTAGATCAGTGGAGCTGGTCCTGATTATCGGAAAGAGAAAGGAAGTGAGATTTTGAAACACCGCCTTGAATTTGCCGGGAAAAAATTAGTTCGTATGGCGCTTTTACTGCTGGGAGTCAGCATTGTTACATTTCTTCTGATGTACGCCTCCCCGCTTGATCCGCTTCAGACAAATGTAGGCCAGACGGCGCTGGGATCTATGAGCCCGGAGCAGATCGAACAGCTGGAGGCCTACTGGGGTATGGGTACTCCCCCTTTTGAAAGGTATTTAAGCTGGCTAGGTGGAGCGGTGCGCGGAGATCTGGGGATCTCGCTTCTTTACCGTCAGCCGGTACTTAACGTGATCGGACAGAGGCTCATGAGCTCCCTCTGGCTGATGCTTTTTGCCTGGGTGATCTCCGGAGCGCTGGGGCTGACAATGGGGGTGATCGCCGGAGCATATCGGGGAAGATGGCCAGACAGGCTGATTCGCGGATACTGCTTTGTTGTTTCGAGTACTCCGGTTTTCTGGCTGGCGATTCTCCTTCTCCTTATTTTCTCCGTATGGCTGGGCTGGCTTCCTGTCGGTCTGTCTGTTCCGGCGGGAATGGAGGCGGCGTCTGTTACAGCGGCAGACCGCATACGACACGCGATTCTTCCGGCTCTTACACTGAGCATTACCGGTGTGGGGAATATCGCGCTTCATACAAGGGAGAAAATGACAGAAGTGATGGAGTCTGATTATGTTCTCTTTGCAAGGGCAAGGGGAGAGTCCGAGCGCTCTGTGATCTTAAGGCACGGCCTGCGAAACGTATCCCTTCCCGCTGTCACCCTGCAGTTTGCCTCCATCAGTGAAATTATAGGAGGCTCTGTCATGGCGGAACAGGTATATTCCTATCCGGGCCTGGGGCAGGCCGCTGTTACAGCAGGCCTTGGAAGCGATCTTCCCCTTCTGCTTGGCATCACGGTTGTGACAGCGGCAATCGTGTTTGGAGGTAATCTGGCCGCGGATCTTCTCTATGGGGCGATTGACCCTGAGATCAGAAGAAGGAGCAGGCGAAGATGAAGGAGAAAAAACAGATTATAAAAGGCAGAAAAGTCTCAAATCAGAGACGGTCAGCGCTTATTTTTCTCATAGTGACTGCCGTGATTCTGGTGACTGTGACAGTGGCGGGAATTCTTGTGGAACCGGCGGCTGTGGACACCGATTTTTCAAAAAGAAATCTGGCGCCGTCCCTGGCGGAGATCTTTGGAACGGACTGGATGGGAAGGGATATGTTTGCCCGTACGCTGGCGGGGCTGTCGCTCAGCATCCGTCTGGGGATTCTGACGGCGCTGGTTAGCGCGGCGGCAGCACTGATACTAGGAACAGCGTCTGCCATGCTTGGGAAAAAAGCAGATAATGTGATCTCATGGTGCATAGATCTTGTGATGGGAATTCCACATATCCTGCTGGTGATTCTTATTTCTCTGGCATGCGGGCGTGGTTTTGCCGGAGTAGTGGCGGGAGTCGCCTTAAGCCACTGGCCCTCCCTCGCCCGGGTCATACGGGGGGAGATTATTCAGCTTCGGCAGGCGCCGTACATACTGACGGCAGAGAAGCTGGGGGTGTCGAAACTTAAAAATGTGGGCCGGCATATGATTCCACACCTGATGCCGCAGTTTCTTACGGGACTGGTGCTGCTGTTTCCCCACGCAATCCTGCACGAGGCCAGCGTGACATTCCTTGGATTCGGCTTGTCATCTGAGCAGCCGGCAATCGGTGTGATTCTCTCGGAGAGTATGCAGTATCTGACGACAGGCAAATGGTGGCTGGCGCTTTTCCCGGGATTCTCTTTGGTGGCGGTTGTTGCGGTGTTCGCCGTGCTGGGCGAACGGATACGACGCCTGTCAGATCCGGCCGGCGTTCATGAATAGCAGGAGGAGATCAGTGAAACCGATCTTAGAGATAAAACATGTATCAGTATATTTCACACAATATGAACGGGGATTTAAGAAGAGACATCTCACAGTAGTGAGGGATCTCTCTTTAAGCGTCTGTCCGGGGAAAGTTGTCTCTGTCGTGGGAGCAAGCGGTTCGGGAAAAAGTCTTCTTGCCCACGGCATTCTCGGTATTCTACCATATAACAGTCATATGGAGGGCGAGATTCTCTATGATGGATCTCCTCTGACGGAGAAACGCGCGGCCGGGCTCAGGGGGGATGAGATCGCTCTGATTCCCCAGAGCGTCACCTATCTTGACCCGTTGATGAAGGTGGGAGCCCAGCTTCGGAAAGGGAGAAAGGACGAGACTTCAAAAAAGCGCTGTCAGGAAGCTCTGAACCGGTATGGTCTCGGCGAGGAGACCGAAGCGATGTATCCTTTTGAACTTTCCGGCGGTATGGCGCGCCGTGTTCTGATTGCCACGGCAGTAACGGAATCTCCCCGCCTGATCATAGCAGACGAGCCGACCCCGGGGCTGGACGCGCGCTCGGCAGAACGGCTTCTGGGGCATTTCCGGGAACTGGCTGATGAAGGCGCAGGAATCCTGTTTATTACTCATGACCTGGAACTGGCGCTTTCTGTTGCTGATGAGGTGGCAGTTTTCTACGCCGGGGAGACAGTCGAACATGCTGCGGTGGAAGATTTTGCCGATCCGCTCAGGCTGAGACACCCCTTTACCCGGGCTTTGTGGCATGCCATGCCGAAACACGGATTCATCCCGCCCAAGGGAGGGCAGCCTTATCCGGGTACAGCAGATAGAGGATGCTCTTATGCCGGACAGTGCGCGCATTGCCGGGAAGACTGCCGAAGCGTCCCAGAGATTCCTCTCAGAGAATTCGGAGGGGGAATGGTTCGGTGTCTTCACCCGGAGGAAGTGAAGGGAGATGAAACGCCGTGAGAGAAGATGACATGAAACTGGAAGCAAAAGATATTTCCTTCTCTTATCCGGGAAGAAAAGAATTTTCGATTCTGGAACATTTTAACCTCTCCATCTCACCTGGTGAGAGGGTGGGGCTTCGAGGTCCCAGCGGACGGGGCAAGACTACACTGTGCCGTCTCCTGGCCGGGTATGACGATCCAGAGGAGGGAGAAGTGCTGCTCAAAGGCAGGCCAGTCCGTGAGTTCCGGGGAGCCTGTCCGGTACAGATGGTATGGCAGCATCCGGAGACGGCCGTAGATCCTCTGCTCCGGCTGAAAAAAACGATGGAGGAAGCTCCGGATGTGGAAAAACGTGTTTTAGATGAACTATATATAGAAGAGGCGTGGATGGAACGGTATCCCCGGGAACTCTCCGGCGGCGAACTGCAGCGTTTCTGTCTGGCGCGTGCCCTGAGCCCATCGACGAGATTTCTTCTGTGCGATGAGATCTCTGCCATGCTTGATCTGGCGGCGCAGGCTCAGATCTGGAACTTTCTGCTCAGAGAGTCAGAGAGAAGAAATCTGGGAATGCTGGTCGTAAGCCACAGCGATGCACTTCTGAAAAAAGTATGTACGAGGATCACCACCCTTGACCAGAGGTGAAATTGAAAAAAATACTTGAAAAATGGGGATTCTTATGGTATCATGAATAACCGTGACATACTGTCGGGTTTATTCCGAGCAGTTTCATAAATTCCTTGCTCCCGCACGAAAGACGGGGGCCAGAGACCATAAGGAGGTGCAAGAACATGAACAAGTATGAATTAGCTGTTGTTGTGAGCGCAAAACTCGAAGACGAAGCAAGAGCAGACGTAATCGAGAAAGTAAAAGCTCTTATCACACGTTTCGGCGGCAACGTGACAGACGTAGATGAGTGGGGCAAAAGAAGATTCGCTTACGAGATCCAGAAGATGACAGAAGGACATTACTACTTCGTACACTTCGAGGCTGAGGCTACAGTTCCTGGTGAAGTGGAGCAGCGTATCCGCATTATGGACGATGTACTCAGATATTTATGCGTGAAGCAGGAAGCATAAGCGGAAAGAGGTATATATGAATAAAGTAGTTTTAGTAGGACGGTTAACGAGAGATCCGGAAGTCAGATATTCACAGGGAGAAAACGCGACGGCGGTTGCAAGATACACAGTTGCCGTGGATCGCAGATTCAAAAGGGACGGAGAGCCGACAGCAGACTTTATTTCGTGTGTTGTATTCGGCCGTTCCGCAGAGTTTGCCGAGAAGTATTTCCGTCAGGGAATGCGGGTTTCTATTTCCGGCCGTATCCAGACAGGCAGCTACACGAATAAAGAGGGCGTGAAAGTCTACACAACGGAAGTTGTTGTGGAGGAACAGGAGTTTGCGGAGAGCAGGGCTGAGAGCGAGGCAAACAGAGTCCAGCAGCAGTCTGCGCCGACCCCGGCCCCGAGCGCGCCGGCAGGAGACGGATTTATGAATATCCCTGATGGCATTGATGAGGAGTTACCGTTTAACTAGGGAAAGGAGATAACCATCATGGCTTACGAAAAGGGAAGCAGACCAGAGGGCGGTTTCAAGAGAAGAGGACCGGCTCGCAGAAGAAAAAAAGTCTGCGTATTCTGTGGGAAAGAAAATAACGAGATCGATTATAAGGACGTAGCAAAGTTAAAGAAATATGTGTCTGAGAGAGGAAAAATCCTTCCGAGAAGAATCACAGGAAACTGTGCGAAACATCAGAGAGCTCTCACTGTAGCAATCAAGAGAGCAAGACATATTTCCCTCATGCCGTACGTTCAGGACTAATTGAGAGACAAAGACTGATTTCAAGGAGTAATCCGAGAAATCAGTCTTTTTTTGTGACAGCGACGAGCCAAAGTCCGGGCTTTCCTGAGAGTCTTGAGACCATTTCCGGCGATCATATCTATTTTATTATTGACATATGTTCATAATTGTGTATACTTAATCTTAGAGCTGTATTGGCAGAAGGGAGGAACATTGGATGGCAAGACCACAGAAGAAGCGCTGTATCTGCTCTATTCCCCGAGTGAATGCTTTCACGCCGCAGGGATGTGAGGCTGACGGCACGGTTAGTCTTACTTATGACGAATATGAGGTAATCCGCCTGTTGGATTACGGGCAGATGACACAGGAACAGTGCGCGAAAAGGATGCAGATCTCCCGGCCTACTGTGACACGCATTTACGATGAAGCGCGCAGCAAGATGGCGGAGATGCTTGTAAGAGGAAGAGCGCTGACGATAGGCGGTGGAGACGTTTATGTCTGTCCTGCGATGCGCCCTGAGTGTGAGGGAGAAGAGCACTGCTGTCACAGGAACAAAGAACTGTCAAGAGGAGTCAAAATGAAAGATAAAGAGAGGTAGAGAAAATGAAAGTACTTATCATAGGCGGAGTGGCCGCCGGAACAAAAACGGCAGCCAAATTAAAGAGAGAAGACAGAAGCATTGAAGTAACGGTAATCACGAAGGATCAGGACATTTCCTACGCGGGATGCGGGCTGCCCTATTATGTAGGTGGCTTTATCGAGAGCCGTGAGGAGCTGATCGTAAATACACCTCTGAAATATTCCGGACTGACGGGCGTAGAAGTGCGCACGGGAAAAGAAGCGGTAGGACTGGATGCAGAAAGAAAAGAAGTGACGTTAAAGAATGTACAGACCGGGAATACAGAGGTGTGTTCTTATGACAAACTGGTGCTCGCAGTCGGCGCCTCCGCCGCGGAACTTCCGATCACGGGAAAGGATCTTCCCGGGGTATTTAAGATGAGAACGCCGGATGACGCGGAGAACATCCGTGCTTATGCCGAAAGGAACCGTGTGAAAAAAGCGGTCGTGATCGGCGCCGGATTTATCGGACTGGAAGCCGCTGAGAATCTGCACGCGAGAGGAATCAGCGTGACGGTCATTGACTTTGCACAACAGATTCTTCCAAATATACTGGACTCAGAGATGGCCGACTATGTAAAGAAGCACCTGATCAATACAGGAATACAGGTGATTACCGGAACAAGCGCCAGGGAAGTGCTCGGGTCAGACCATGTAACGGGTGTAATGACATCGGCGGGGGAACTCCCGTGCGAGATGCTGATCATGGCGGCGGGTATCCGTCCAAATACAGAATTTCTGGCTGATACGGGAATCGAGATGTTTAAAGGAACGATTCTTGTGGACGAGCAGATGAAAACGAATCTTGATGATGTCTATGCCGCGGGGGACTGTGCAATGGTGACAAATCGGATTACAGGGAAGAGACAGTGGTCGCCTATGGGATCATCTGCCAACCTGGAAGGGCGCACACTGGCCCAGATCCTCGCGGGGGCTCAGAAGAAATACCCGGGTGTGCTCGGAACAGGTGTTGTGAAGCTGCCGGGTCTGAATGTGGGGCGCACAGGATTAACGGAAGAGCATGCAAAAGAAGCAGGTTATGACGTGATTACCGCTCTTGTGCCGACAGACGATAAGGCTCATTACTATCCCGACGCATCTTTTTTTATCACGAAAGTAATTGCGGACAGGGTGACGAGAAAACTGCTGGGCGTGCAGGTACTGGGCCCTGGTGAAGTGGATAAGATGGTGGACATTGCCGTTATGGGAATCAACATGGATGCGAAACTGGATGACTATGAGAACGCGGACTTCGCCTATGCGCCGCCTTTCTCAACAGCGATTCATCCGTTTGTACAGGCAGTTTATGTACTCATGAACAAGATTGACGGTATTATTGTCAGCATGACGCCGGCAGAGTATGCTGCGGGAAAAGCAAAAGGCTACCGCATAGTCGATGTACAGCCGACGCCGGCGATTCCGGGAGCGTTTTTTGTCAATCTGTCGCAGGTAAACGGAGAAATCGAGGGGCTTGGAAAAGACGAAAAGCTTCTGCTCGTATGCGCGAGAGGAAAACGAGCGTATTTTCTTCAGAACCGCATGCGTCATTACGGATATAAAAACACGGTTGTACTGGAAGGAGCGACATCTTTCAGCGATGTGAAGGTGGAGGACGCTCAGGAAAGTTCCAACTGAAAATAATTGGGAATGTTTGAGAGAAAACCCCTGAGACACGCTGTTTAAAAGCGAGGCTCAGGGGTTTTAACAGCTTGCCTTTGGATCAAAATTCAACAGTGGAATTTTCTGCGAAAAAATGATATAATAAATCGTTAGTATCGGGACCTGCGGGTTTTATTCATGAGAAATGCCATACCGGACACGGACGAGGTGGATGAAATATGAAGAAGAAAAACAGAATGCGATTGAAAGGGCAGCTCAGAATGTATATGAGCTGGCCGCTGATTATGACGATCCTTCTGGCGGCAGTGGACGTCTGGGTGTATGTGATAGATAAAAGAGCAGGATTTATCATGACGGTATTTATTCTGATCTATCTTGCGATTGCCGGCGGTCTGTACTTTTATAACCGCTCACTTATTCTTGCCGATCTGATCCAGTTCTCTGTACAGTATAAAGGCATTGAGAACACCCTTTTAAAAGAACTGGCGGTGCCTTATGCCATTACTCTGGAAGACGGCCGCATCCTCTGGGCAAATGACGCTTTCGCGGCTCTGATGGAGGGCCAGAGGAAAGAGAAGTATTTAAACCGGATGATACCGGAGCTCCATCCCGGCGTATATCCAAGGCAGGATGTAGAGCATGTGGAACTGGAAGTGACTTATCGCGACAGAGATTACCAGATAGAACTGCGCCGCGTATCCCTTCAGGGATTCAGCGAAAAAGAAGAACTGCTGCAGATTCCTGAGGACGAGGAATTCTTCGTTGCGGTATCGATGCGGGATGTGACGGAACTGAACGCATATATCCGCGAGAACGAGGATCAGAGAATGATCGCGGGGCTGATCTACATCGACAATTACGATGAAGTGATGGAGAGTGTGGAAGAAGTACGGCAGTCTCTTCTCGTGGCGCTGATCGACAGAAAGATCAACAAATATATCGGCGATGTGGACGGCATTGTAAAGAAGATGGAGAAGGACAAATATTTTATTGTGATCCGTAAGTCCAGCTATCGCAGGATTGCCGAGGACAAATTCTCGATTCTCGAAGAGGTAAAGCAGGTTAATATCGGAAACGCCCGCTCTGCTACATTGAGTATCGGTCTCGGACTCAATACAGCGACTTATGCACTGAGTTATCAGTTTGCCCGAGTTGCCATCGACCTTGCCCTTGCAAGAGGGGGAGACCAGGCGGTAATCAAGGACTGCAACGGTATCACATACTTTGGCGGCAAGAAGGAACAGACTGCGAAAAACACCCGTGTGAAGGCCCGTGTAAAGGCAGAGGCGCTCCGGGAGTTTATTGTCAACAAGGATCAGGTCATTGTCATGGGGCATAAGATCGCGGATCCGGATTCATTCGGAGCATGTATGGGTATTTACAGGGCGGCTGTGAGCCTGGAGAAAAGAGCCCATATCGTGATCAATACAGTAACTGAATCTGTCCGCCCGCTCTATGATGAAATCGTAGAAAGTCCGGCTTATGAGGATGACATTTTCCTGACATCCGACCAGGTGCTTGATTATATTACGGACAATACAATGGTAGTTGTCGTGGATACAAATAAGCCTCAGATGACGGAATGCCCGGAACTGCTCAGAAGATCGCTTATGATCGCGGTTCTGGACCATCACAGACAGGGCAGCAATATCATCGAAAACGCGGTGCTCTCCTATGTGGAGCCTTATTCTTCCTCTACATGTGAGATGGTCGCGGAGGTTCTGCAGTACATTGCGGATGATATTAAGATTCCTTCTGTAGAGGCGGACTGTCTCTATGCGGGAATTATGATTGATACGAGAAACTTTATGAACAGAACGGGAGTGCGTACTTTTGAGGCGGCGGCGTTTTTAAGAAGATGCGGGGCGGATATTACCCGTGTGCGTAAGATGTTCCGCGATGATATGGACTCCTACAGAGCGAAGGCTGAGGCTGTCCGCATGGCCGAAGTATACCGCAGGGAATTCGCTATCGCAGAGTGCCCCAGTGATATTGACAGTCCTACGGTGCTTGCCGCCCAGGCTGCCAATGAACTGCTTGACATCAGCGGCATTAAGGCGTCCTTTGTGCTGACTGTGTATGACGGGAAGATCTACATGAGTGCCCGCTCCATCGATGAGGTGAATGTACAGATCATCGCCGAGAAGTTAGGCGGAGGCGGCCATATCAATTCCGCGGGCGCGCAGTTTGACCACACGAATGTGGAGGAGGCGATCAAGGCGCTGAAGGCCGTGATCGACCAGATGATTGAGGAAGGAGATATATAACGATGAAAGTGATATTATTACAGGATGTGAAATCTCTCGGAAAAAAAGGAGAGATCGTAAACGTAAATGACGGCTATGCAAGGAACTTTATCCTTCCTAAGAAATTAGGCGCGGAGGCTACGGCCGGGAATCTGAACGACCTGAAGCTTCAGAAAAACAATGAGAAGAAAGTGGCACAGGAGAACCTTGCGGCGGCAAAGGAACTGGCCGGGGTACTCTCTTCGGGTAAGGTGGAGCTGTCCATCAAAGTGGGAGAGGGCGGCAGGACGTTCGGTTCTGTGTCCAGCAAAGAGATCGCCGCGGCGGTCAAAGAGCAGATGAACCTGGAGATTGACAAGAAGAAGATCCAGCTCAAGGAGACAATCAAGACGCTTGGAACCCACATGGTTCATGTGAAGCTTCATCCGGAAGTTACGGCTGAGCTGAAAGTAGTTGTCAAAGAGGAATCGTAAGGAGATATTCTTTTATGGATATGGAAGCAGCAATGAAGCGGATACCGCCCCACAGCATAGAAGCAGAGCAGGCTGTTCTCGGGGCAATGCTGATGAATAAGGACGCTGTCATGATTGCGTCTGAGATCCTTGCGGGAGAAGATTTTTACCAGACGGCATACGGGATTCTGTTTGACGCGGTAGTAGATCTCTTTAAAGCGGGAAAGCCGGTGGATCTGATTACTCTGCAGGAACATTTAAAGGAGAAAGATGTTCCGCCGGAGGTCAGCAGCATGGAGTTTGCCAGAGAGCTTCTGGTGGGCACCCAGACTTCGGCCAATGTGAAGTATTACGCAGAGATCGTGAAAGACAAGTCCATTCTCCGCAGGTTGATCAAGATCAATGAAGGGATTGCCAATACCTGTTATCTGGAGAACCAGCCGCTGGAAGAGATTTTGGAAAAGACGGAGAAGCAGGTGTTCGAGCTGGTGGAGCGCGGAAACTCTCAGGAGTATGTTCCGATCAGGCAGGTCGTGCTCAATGCGCTTGACGTGATTGAGAAGGCGTCCAAGACAAAGGGAAATGTGACCGGTATTCCGACCGGGTTTATCGATCTTGACTATAAGCTCTCGGGACTTCAGCCTTCAGATCTCATCTTAATTGCGGCAAGACCGTCTATGGGTAAGACCGCGTTTGTACTGAATATCGCCCAGCATGTAGCGTTTCGCCAGAACCGCGCGGTCGCTATCTTCAGTCTGGAGATGTCCAAAGAGCAGCTTGTAAACCGTCTGTTTTCCCTGGAGTCACATGTGGATGCCCAGCTTTTAAGAACCGGAAATCTCTCGGATACGGACTGGGAGAAACTGATCGAGGGAGCGGGGATTATAGGAAATTCACGAATGATTATAGATGACACGTCCGGCATCTCCATCTCGGAGATGCGTTCAAAGTGCCGGAAATATAAGCTGGAACAGGGGCTTGATCTTATTATTATCGACTACCTGCAGCTTATGAGCGGAAGCGGCGGGCGCAAAAACGAAAGCCGTCAGCAGGAGATCTCCGATATATCCCGGTCTCTCAAAGGACTTGCCCGTGAGCTCAATGTTCCTGTAATCGCGCTGTCACAGCTCAGCCGTGCGGTGGAGCAGCGGACAGATAAGCGGCCTATGCTGTCAGACCTCCGTGAGTCCGGAGCTATCGAGCAGGATGCGGATGTGTGTATGTTTATCTACAGGGATGATTACTATAATCCCGATACAGAGGATAAAAATATTGCGGAGATCATTATTGCGAAACAGAGAAACGGTCCGATCGGAACCGTTCGCCTCGCCTGGATGCCGCAGTACACACGGTTTGGAAATGAACTGCGGCAGCAGTAATGCGGGCAGTCTATGTAAAGATATTTCGCAGTTTCATAATAGCGCCGCCTTTTGCGGACTCCCTGCGGGTTGTCTGCTGCTGGCGAATCAGAGTATCCAGCTTGCGGAAGTGCTCTTCCTGCTGTCGCTCTTTTGCCTGGAGAAGAAAATCCATCTCATGCATGACATCAGTGGTTACCGTACTGCTGATGTCTTTTTTTAATACGCCGTTATTTTCGGCCAGAACTTCCCGGAATACATCTCCGAAAAGCGTCCGGATCTGCTCCAGCTGCTCCAGCTGAATGACGACTTCACCATTTTCTGCCGGCTGCGTTGCTGAAGCCGGATCAGAGGAAACGGCGGGAGCCTGAACGGATGAGACTGCCTTCTCGGATTCTTTCGGAGACGCCGCTTTGAGTTTCAGTCTTGTTGCTTTTAATTCGGGAATCAGAGGCTTTAAGTCTCTTAGAAGCATCCCCTCATCCTTGAGTTTCTTAATACAGCGAAAGAGCTGAATATCATCATTTGTATAATAACGATGGCCCATTTCCGTGCGCCCGATCGTCAGGCCGAGTTCCTCTTCCCAGTACCGGAGTACATGGGATTCCACATCAACCTGTTTCGCAGCTTCGGAAATCATAAATCTGACCTCACCCATTAATATTTATACCTCCTTTATATCAGCTTCGCTTTAAGGACATTATAGCACAGCATATTTCCCTCAACTTCAATAATCGTTCACAAAATTGTGACAAAAAAACACCGCTCATAATGAGCGGTGTCCTGCTTGTGATCACTTTGCGATATTGTATTATTACTCTGCTGAGATAGCGCCTGTCGGACATGCAGCTTCACATGCTCCGCAGTCTACACATGCATCAGCATCAATCTCATATTTGCCATCGCCTTCGGAGATAGCGCCTACTGGACATTCGCCTTCGCAAGAACCACAGCTTACACATTCATCACTAATTACGTGTGCCATAGTATGTACCCTCCTTTTCTGATTTCCGCAAAAGATTATTCCTCTTTTGCTATCCTCATTTTAATACAACAAATATGATTATACAAGATATTTGGATGTTCTAAATTTAGTACTTATTTAAAAATTCAGAAAAAAATCACTTCCTTTTTCTGTATTTTGGTGTATGATAGAAAAATAATGCGGTATATACAGGGCAAATATAGCCACATAAAATACATATTAAGGAAAGGATACGGATGCAAAGAATGAAGAAGAGATCAATGGCGCGCATTTCTCTTGCCTTGTGCATGGCAGTGGGAATATGTGGATGCGGTTCATCTGAGAATGAGGATGTATTTACAGGCGATACGCCTGAACTGCCGGCATGGCAGGAAAACCTGGATGCGGTGTCACCAGATGTATATACAGATATAGAGGAACTTGATTTAGAGCCCGGAACTTATATATCTGTCATCGGAAAGACGGAGAATTCTTCTTACTGGCAGCGGGTAAAAGCCGGGGTGGAGCAGGCGGCAAGTGATATAAACGAGCGCCTGGGATACAGTGGAGACGATGCTGTCAGAGTTCTCTTCAACGCTCCCTCTGACAGCGAGGATATAGACGAGCAGGTCAATATTCTGGACGAGGAGATGGCCCGGTATCCGGATGTAATTGCCATAGCCAGTATCGATGAGAACGCGTCTTCCGTGCAGTTTGATCTTGCCATAGAGAACGGGATCCCGATTGTGGCGTTTGATTCGGGAAACAGCTATCAGGGGATACAGTGTACCGCCATGACTAACAACGCGGGTGCGGCAGCCACAGGGGCAGAACGGCTTTGCGAAGCAATTGGGGAAAGCGGTGAAGTAGCGCTTATCGTACCTGATTCGGTATCAGGGAATGCGAAAGAGAGAGTGGCGGCTTTTCAGGAGGAAATCAGCGCGAATCATCCGGGCGTCACTATTGTAGAGACGCTTTACTTAGATCAGATGGAAGACCTCAAGCGTCAGGCAGCGGCAGAGGAACTGAACGTGTCTGCAGAGCAGCTTGCCCAGTGGAGCGAGGAAGCCTCAGGGCTTGGAACTGAGCAGTCCGGTTCCGGTCAGGACACTCCGGCAGATGCTGCTGCGGAAGAAACATCCATGTCGGAGGAGGCAAGGACCCGGCTCGAGGACATTGACGCGATAGCCGGAAGTATGAGTGATGAGGACGCGGTGATCTATTATTTTGAGAAACACCCGGAGCTGAAAGGCTGTTTTGGAACGAATGATGAGGCTGTGCTTCTGGGAGCCCGCGCTGTAGAAAACATGGAAAAGACAGAAGAGATTACAGTGATGGGATTTGACGCGGGAGCAGATCAGATTGCGGCGTTGGAGAATGGAAGTATTGACGGCCTTGTTGTGCAGAACCCGTTTGGAATGGGATATGCCACGGTGGTAGCCGCGGCAAGAACCATCCTTGAAATTGGCAACGAAGCCGTCGTAGACACCGGATATGTCTGGGTTGACAGAGAAAACATGGAAGACGACTCCATACAGCCAATGCTGTATGAGTAGAGGAATGCCGGGTTATTGGACCCTTGCGAGAGAGAAGATGAACTCAGTACCGACTCCTTCGGTGCTGATCACATTGATATGCTCATCATGTGCCTGAATCACTTCTTTTACGATGGAGAGTCCAAGCCCGGTTCCTTTTTTATCCTTTCCGCGGGAGAGGTCTGATTTGTAGAAGCGCTCCCAGATTTTATTGAGATCTCTTCTCGGGATCCCAATACCCTGATCTTTGACAGAGACAAACGCTTTCTCATTTTTTTCGTTTACTTCAACTGTAATTGTTGATTCGTTTTCACTGAATTTGATCGCGTTGTCGATCAGATTGTAGAGAACCTGCTGAATCTTCCGCTTATCCGCGTAGACGATGACTGTCCCCGGCATCAGTACAAGTTCGATAGAGATATGTTTGGGTGTGCAGACGCCCTCAAATGAGGAGGCGGTGTCTTTGATCATATCCTGAATATCAAACTCTGTCTTATCCAGAAGAAGTTCCTTTGTATCGAACTCATTTAATGTGAGCAGATCTCCGGTGAGATCCGTAAGGCGCTCTGTCTCAAACAGAATGATCCGGATGTACTTTTCGTACAGTTCCGGAGGGATTGTTCCATCGGCCATAGCCTCCAGATAGCCTTTGATGGAGGTGAGGGGAGATCGGAAATCATGGGAGACATTGGCCACGATCTTTTTCTGGTAATCGTCCATATCCTTTAGCTGTGTCGCCATGTAGTTGAGCGATGCACAGAGGTACCCCATCTCATCGTGCGTACTGACGGGAATCTCGTACTCCAGATTTCCCAGGGTATACTGTCGGGCAGCCTCCGATATTTGACGCAGAGGACGGTAGACAAAGAAATGGAATCCTAAAAGGAAGATAAAGGAAAGCGCAAAAATGACGCCCAGTGTGATATACACTGGTATCATAATAGGGCGGCATCGCTCCTCGATGTCTGAGATCGGGCTGTGGATCAGCAGGTAGCCCCGGGTGGAGAAACCTTCTGTTACAGGAGCCATTACAGTGATCACATCCTCCTTAAAATAACCGTGGTAAGTACCGGAAATATACTGACTGCCTCCGATTTCAGCCGGATTAAAGTCTTCGATTGCTTCCGGCGATGAGGTGTCCTCCAGGTTGGAGGAAGTGATCATCGTGCCGGCAGCGTCTACAAACCACAGAGAGGATTCCAGATAGAGACGCATGGCCGCAAGCTGCGCCTGCACCGCATAAAGGTCAGAATCCTCTGAAAAATAAGAGGGCAGATAATCGCTGGCAATGAGCGTGGCCTCACGGTAGAGCGTGCGGGAGGTATCTTCCATAAGACGGTTAGTAATCAGCTGCCTTGTCAGCGTGGCGGTGGTGAACAGGCACAGAAATCCGAAGATGATGTATAGCGCTATAAATTTGAGATGTAATATGCTTTTCATGATTTCATGCTCCGTTTACTTTGTCTCGAACTTATATCCGATACCCCACACCGTGCTGAGACTCCAGCCGGGATGGTCTTTTATCTTTTCCCTCAGACGCTTGATGTGGACATCAACAGTCCGTGTATCGCCCACATATTCATAACCCCAGATACGATCCAGGAGCTGCTCACGGGTGAACACCTGATTTGGCGAGGCGGCCAGACAGTAGAGCAGTTCCAGCTCTTTTGGAGGCATCTCCACATTCTGGCCGTCACATAGAACGGAATAGTTCGTCAGGTTAATCTCCAGTCCGTCATATTCTACCCGCTTTGTCTGATCCTTTTCCTGTGAATCGGCTTTGGACGGCTGGTATCTTCTGAGTACTGCCCGGACTCTGGCCACCATCTCTTTCGAGTCGAAAGGCTTCATGATATAGTCGTCAGCGCCCAGTTCCAGTCCGAGTACTTTGTCGAAGACTTCTCCTTTGGCGGAAAGCATGATGACCGGTACCGCTGACCGGGCACGGACTTCACGGCATACCTGGTACCCGTCGATTCCCGGAAGCATCAGATCCAGCAGGATCAGATTCGGCTGGTATGTGTCGAAAGCAGCCAGAGCGTCTTCCCCGTTATATACAATTTTTGTATCAAAACATTCCTTCGCCAGGTAAAGTGAGATCAGCTCCGCGATATTCTCATCGTCATCCACGATCAGAATTTTCTGTTTTCCTATCATGTGCCAGTACCTCCTTTAAAGTAAATAGTATATTATTTCAGTTCTACGATTGTCACGCCGGCGTCTCCCTCGCCGTATTCTGCCAGATGATACGACTTGATATGTTTTTGTCTGCGCAGATACTCGTGGATTCCTTTTCTCAGGGCGCCGGTTCCTTTGCCGTGTACGACTCTGACCGTGCTAAGGTGTGAGAGCAGGGCGTCGTCCAGATATTTGTCCAGTTCAGAGACCGCCTCGTCTACTGTCTTTCCGAGAAGATTGATTTCAGGACTTACAGAGAGCGACTTGCTCATCCCGATCCGCCCTTTTGATGTACGAGTCATCTTTTTTGGAGCGTAGGAAGAAGGCTCTTCGATGATTTCCAGGTCTGACATATTGACCTGAGAGCGGAGAATCCCCATCTGAACTGTGACATTGCCTCTGGAATCAGGCAGCGTCTGGATCGTGCCGGTCAGATTCATGCTCAGCACCCGGACGGTCTCACCGAGTCGGAAGTCTTCGGGCTTATATTTCTTCTTTGCCTTGCGCGTGGAAGGAGCAGATACCGATGAGGTGTCTTTGATCTTTTTGCGAAGACGTTCGCGCTCTTTCTCCATTTCCGCAGCTGAGATATTCTCCTTCCCGAATTTGTGGAAGTTGCGGATAGTCTCGTCGGCTACTTCCTTTGCCTCTCTTAAGATGGCATTAGCCTTCTCGTTGGCCTCGCGTATGATGCGGTCCCTTTGCTCCTCCAGTCTGTCCTGGCGCTTCTGAACCTGCGCCTTGAGCTCCTCTGCCTCCCGGCGGTAGGATGCGATCTCCTCCTGTTCCTTTTCGATCGTACGGCGGCTTTCCTCCAGATCTGTCAGAAGATCTTCAAAAGAGACGTCCTGTTCGCTCAAGCGTTTCCGGGCATCCTCTATAATAAAGTCGGGAAGGCCAAGTTTTCCGGATATGGCAAATGCGTTACTCTTCCCGGGGATTCCGATGAGAAGCCGGTAGGTGGGACGCAGGCTTTCCACATCGAACTCGCAGCAAGCGTTCTCCACGCCCGGTGTAGATAGGGCATATACTTTCAGTTCACTGTAATGTGTAGTAGCCATAGTTCTGATCTCTCTGCCGTGCAGATAGGAGAGGATCGATGTGGCCAGAGCAGCTCCCTCTGTGGGATCTGTTCCGGCACCCAGTTCATCGAACAGTACGAAAGAGCGCTCGTCAACCTTTTTCAGAAAGGATACGATATTTGTCATATGCGAGGAGAAGGTGCTCAGACTCTGCTCGATGCTCTGCTCGTCTCCAATATCCGCGTAGACCTGGTCAAAGACAGCAAGTTCAGAACGGTCTTTCGCGGGAATGTGAAGCCCTGCCTGTCCCATCAGAGTAAAGAGGCCTACAGTCTTCAGAGATACGGTCTTTCCCCCGGTATTCGGACCTGTGACAATCAACAGGGTAAAATCTTCTCCAAGAGTCACGGTGATGGGAACTACAGTCTTCTGATCCAGAAGAGGATGCCTCCCTTCCCGGATATGGATGCGCCCATCTCTGTTCAGAACAGGACGGCTTGCGCGCATGGAGAGTGCCAGGGCGCCTCTTGCGAAAATAAAATCCAGATCGGTCAGGGCACGGTAGTTTGCGCGTATCTCATCGATATACTGTGCGGTCTCTTCACTTAAGCGGGCCAGGATCACCTGGATTTCCTCCTGTTCCTTCGCAAAGAGCTCCTTCAGATCGTTGTTCAGTTTCACTACGGCCATAGGTTCGATGAATAACGTGGAACCGGTGGAGGACTGATCGTGAATCAGCCCCTGTACCTGAGAGCGGTGTTCCGCTTTTACCGGGATACAGTACCGGTCGCCGCGTATGGTAATGATCGGATCCTGGAGGTATGTGCGCATAGAACCGTTGACAAGACCGGTAAGGGTGCTGTGGATCCTGTCGTTGACAGCGCCCATACTGCGCCGAATGTGCTTCAGAGTGCTGCTGGCGTCATCGCTGATTTCATCTTCCGAGATGATACACCGTTCGATCTCCCCGGTCAAATTAGACAGCGGTTGCAGCTGGTCAAAATAGGCGTCCAGACAGTCTGCCAGATCTTCCTGTGTATCGTGCCGTCCGTAGGAAGATACTCTGGCAGCATTTGCAAGCAGGCGACAGATGCGCAGTAGTTCCGGGATGCTCAGAGCGCCGCCGATCTCCAGACGCTTCATGGATTCTTCCACCGGCGCCGCGTCAGAGAAAGAGATCCTGCCCTTTTTGACGATCCGGGTATATGCCGCGGCAGTCTGCTCTTGAAAGGTATTGATTTTCTCCAGGTCAGTCATGGGCTTGAGACGGCGGCACAGCTGTCTGCCCCTGAAAGAACCTGCCTCCTCTTCGAGACGGGAGATGATTTTATCAAATTCAAGTTTTGTCAATGTTTTCTGATTCATAAATTCCCCTTGATATATATGGTTTCGCATGTAAATAGTTTACTCCATTCCGGGGATAAAGAAAAGTCTTTTCCAAATGATTGAACTATCTTTATGAATCGGTTATACTAGAATCTGGAGGAAGAGAGTCCATGCCGAACGATAAAGAACAGAATCTGAACCCGGAAGAAGAACCGGAAGAAAAGAAGTATTCTTTCTTACAGGAAACGATTAAATCAAAGCCAATCAGCAGGCAGCAGCTCACACGACAACTTATCAGAATGGCGGTATACGGCGTGATTCTGGGAGCGTTTGCCTGTCTGGGATTTTTTGCGCTAAAACCGTGGATTCAGGATGTGTTTCGGGGGGATCTCGAAACGGTGTCTATTCCCGAAGATGAAGAGCCTCAGGAAGAACAGACATCAGACGAAGAGATACAAGAGCCCGCAGTGGTCTTAGATGCCTCAAGCTATGAGCAGATGATGGAGTCTATGAACGAGAGGGCTCAGGAGGCAAGAAAGGGTATCGCCTACATCGAACCTGTGGCTGCCTCGGAGAACTGGAACGCCCGTCTTACGGGGATTAGCGAGGGGGTGACAGGAGTGATCACTGCTGACAACGGACAGGAGCTTCTGATCCTTGCCGATAACTCCGTGTGCGCGGATGCCCGGGAGTGGACGGTGACTTTCCAGGATTCAAGCACATATACCGCCACTTTGAAAAAACGCGATACCAACAGTGGACTTGCGGTATTCAGCGTGCCAAGAGGAGCAGTTACAGACGCTACTTGGGCAGCGATCAAGGTTTCTGTACTCGGCAATTCAAATGTGACCAAACAGGGCGACGTAGTGATGGCGCTTGGCGATATGTTTGGATACGCGGACGGGATGGACTATGGCATTGTAAGTTCTACGGAGTATAAAGATGCGATTTACGACGGAGAGTGTAATGTGATCTCAACGGATATCCCGGCGGATGCAGACGGCACGGGAATTCTCTTTAATCTGGAGGGAGAAGTCATCGGTATGATTTCGCCGACAGTCTGGGATGACCGGGAGAGCAGCGTGGTCAACGCTTACGCGATTTCCGACATGAAATCCGTAATCGAAATGCTTGCAAACGGCGACAGCGTGCCTTATATCGGCCTGTATGGAACTGCGGTGACAAATGAGCTTCAGGAGACGCAGGCAATGCCCGCAGGGATTTATGTGGTGGACGTAGATCCGGATTCTCCGGCAATGGAAGCAGGAATCCAGAGCGGCGACATTATCTGCCAGGTAGCCGGCGAAGACGTGACAAGCATTGGAACTTATCAGAGGGCAGTTCTCGAGACAGAGACGGGAGACATGGTACGTCTGATAGGACAGCGCCGTGGAACAGACGGATATGTAGAGGTAAACTTCACCGTGACGGTTGGAAGTAAGGAATAGACAGAAAGAGGATAATTATGAGATATATCAACGGACTTCATGAGGGAGAGACAATCAGGAACGTATATCTGTGCAAAGGGAAACGTTCCGCTGAGACAAGAAACGGCAAACCGTATGATAATCTGCTTCTTCAGGATAAGACGGGAACACTGGACGGAAAAGTATGGGATCCGAATTCTCAGGGGATAGCGGATTATGAGGAGAAAGACTTTATTGAAGTGTACGGGGATGTGATCAACTACAACGGGAATCTTCAGATCAATATTAAACAGATCCGCAGAGCTCAGGAAGGGGAATATGACCCTGCCGACTATATGCCCACAACAGAGAAAAATGTTGAAAGCATGTATGAGGAACTTCTGGCATATATCCGCCAGATCCAAAACGCCCATTTAAAAGCAGTACTGGAGTACTATTTTGTAAAAGACGAGGAATTTATATCAAGATTCAGACGCCATTCCGCGGCCAAGACTGTTCACCACAGTTTCTCCGGAGGCTTGCTGGAACACACGTTAAGTGTTGTACACCTCTGTGAATATTTTGCGGGAGCGTATCCGATTCTGAACCGGGATCTTCTCCTGACCGCGGCGATCTGTCATGACATCGGAAAGACAAAAGAACTGTCGTCTTTCCCGGATAATGATTATACGGACGAAGGGCAGCTCATCGGTCATATCGTGATCGGCGTGGAGATGATTAATGATGCCCTGCGCGCGATCCCGGAGTTCCCTGAAAAACTTGCAAATGAACTGAAGCACTGCATTATTGCCCATCACGGAGAACTGGAGTACGGTTCTCCGAAGAAACCTGCTCTGGCGGAGGCGCTGGCGCTTAACCTTGCGGATAACGCCGATGCGAAGATGCAGTCGCTGATCGAGATATTTAAAGGAAAGTCAGGGATGGAATGGCTCGGATTTAACCGGCTGTTTGAATCGAATCTGAGGAGGACATCAGGAACGTAACATGCGAAAAAATGATACAGCAGTCATAGAGATCACGGATATAGGAGTAAATGGCGAGAGTATAGGCAGAGTGGATGGCTATACCCTTTTTGTTAAAGATGCGGTCATCGGGGATCGGGTGGAAGTAAAGGTGATGAAGGCGAAGAAAAACTACGGATATGCAAGGCTGATGCATATTCTGGAGCCTTCAGAATACCGTGTGGAGCCCAGATGCCGGTATGCAAGACAGTGCGGAGGATGTCAGATCCAGGAGATGTCTTATGCCAGACAGCTGGCATTTAAACAAGAGAAAGTGCGAGGGAACCTGGAGCGCATCGGCGGATTTCCCGCAGAATTGCTCGACCGGGTCATGGAGCCGATCGTGGGGATGAAAGAGCCTTTCGGATACCGGAATAAGGCGCAGTTTCCTTTTGGAACGGGAAAGGACGGAAAGCCTGTGACCGGGTTTTACGCCGGACGCACCCACGACATTATCGCCAATACGGACTGCGCTCTGGGCGTGGAAGAGAATCAGACAATTCTGAAGATCATTCTGAAATATATGGAAGACAATCACATTCTCTCTTACGATGAAAAGACCGGACGGGGGCTGATCCGTCATGTGCTGATCCGCTATGGGTTTACTACAAAAGAGATCATGGTCTGTCTTGTGATTAACGGAAGTGATCTGCCCCATGCATCAGAACTGATCGACGCTCTCAAGACTTTGCCCGGTATGACGAGTATCTCGGTCAGTGAGAATACCAGGCGCACAAATGTCATTATGGGAGAGACATACTGTGTGCTCCACGGACAGGGATATATTACGGATTATATCGGAGAGATCAAATATCAGATTTCACCTTTATCATTCTATCAGGTCAATCCGGTACAGACAGAGAAACTCTATTCTCTGGCGCTGGAATACGCAGACTTAAACGGCAGTGAGACAGTCTGGGATCTGTACTGCGGAATCGGTACGATCTCCCTGTTTCTCGCCCAGAGGGCGAGACAGGTATATGGGGTGGAGATCGTTCCCCAGGCAATTCAGGACGCCAAAGAGAACGCAAGGATTAACGGCATTGATAACGCGTCCTTCTATGTGGGAAAGGCGGAGGAAATTCTGCCCGGATATTATGCTCGGTATGAGGAAGAACATGGAAAAAAAGCTCATGCTGATGTAATCGTGGTTGATCCGCCCCGCAAGGGATGCGATGAGAAACTGCTGGAGACGATCATTGCGATGGAACCTGAGAAAATCGTGTATGTCAGTTGTGATTCCGCGACGCTGGCGAGAGATTTGAAACTGCTGTGCGGGAAAGGGTATGAGCTGAAGAGAGTGAGGGCGGTGGATCAGTTCCCGATGACGGTGCATGTGGAGACTGTATGTTTATTGTCCAAACTTTATTCAGACCAACATATCGAGGTAGAAGTGAAAATGGACGAGCTTGATTTGACGGC
>NZ_CALWFZ010000006.1 GCF_944377805.1 uncultured Mediterraneibacter sp.
TTGGGCTGGAAATCCCCACAGACTGTCTTGAAGGAATTTATTCAGCATGGTGTAACATATGTTTGACAAACCTACACTGCCCATAAGAGATTGTAGCGCGCTATCTCTTGAAAGTGAAATTCAAAAATGTTATAATCTATAAATAATTTTTATAAATATCGATGTAATATTTTATTTGTCAGGGAGGTTTCGAGTGAATACTATACAGTTAGAATGCTTTGTCGCAGTGGCAGAAAACCTGAATTTCTCAAGAGCTTCCGAGGAGCTTAAGATCACGCAGCCTGCCGTCAGCCATCAGATCCGTTCTCTGGAGACGGAGCTGGATGTAAAACTATTTAAACGCACGAGCAAAAGTGTCTCCCTCACCCAGGAGGGACTCCAATTCCTTCCGGATGCCCAGCTGATTCTCAGGACCGCCCTGTCTGCCAGAGAACGCCTGGGACAGCATGACCGGTTCATCCCCTTTGAAGTAGGGTGTCACAACCATATGGAACTCAATCTCATGCCTCCGATTCTGAAAAAGCTCGCGGAAGACTTCCCTTTGCTGCGCCCGGAGGTCCGCCTGGTTCCTTTTCCGTCTCTTCTGAGCCTGATCGAAAATAAGCAGATCCACACTGCTTTTGGCATAAAAGAAGAGCAGAAAAAGTCCTCCCTGTACTTCAGAGAACTCTGTTCTGCTCCCATCGCCTGCGTCTGCTCTCCTGAGCATCCGCTGGCTCAATATGAAACACTTTCCAGAAATCAGCTGTCCGGCAGTCTGGTCGCCTGTGCTCCGCGCCAGATCGCTGATTCAATCTTTGCCGTTCAAAACAGCATCGTCATAAAGCTAAGACCCGAGCAGCGCTACTTCGCAAGCAATATGGAAAGCGCGCTCACCCTGGTAAAAGCCCGGATAGGGTACACTTTGTACCCCGACATCGCTCCCGGAAGAGAGTCCGGTCTTGCATATATCCCGGTTACGGATCTGCCCCGTGTATCGTTCGGCGTGTATTATCGGTATGACGATGATCATCCGGTGATGAAAAGGTTTTTGAAAATATGTTCGGGGATTAGGGCGAATTAACCGGCACCGATCCCTTTACAAATTCCATTTTTCCAGATCTTTTCTCGTTACTAAACCATATCTGTTTCCCTCTTCTTTTTTGTAACATATAAAACTTTTACAGAAAGAAGGATTATTTTTAATGAAGGTGAAAATATCCATTGATGGTTTCGACTTATTGATTTTTCTATATTCTTTCTTTCCTTCCCTCGTAAGTATTGATTTGGGGGACTCTTCTTTTATAAAATCCTTAAAATTTTCATCTTTGAGAAACACTCCAATATCCCTTTCGGAACTGTAATTGATTCCCTTATCCAGCAGACATCGTGGTATCTTGGTAGCGGCACTGCCTTCAAAGGTTTCATATATTGAAATAGTATCACATTTGAGCAGGTCTATTACTGCCTGTTCATATTTCGTATAAAGTGCGTGTTCCTTTCCCAGCTGATAAGCTGGGAAAAGGCTCGATATCTCAAAAAACAAAGACCATGCCAAAACAGCAACTTTTTCAAAAACAATTCCCAGGAAATACCATGTCAAAACTTCACCTATTATACCAATAGTCCATATGACCACAGGCTGCATTACTTTTCTATACCATTTCTTTCCCCGTATTGTTTTCATCCTGTCGATGATAAGCGGTATCCATGTAATAAGATGAAAAAATAATAGCGGAATGACAATCATTACGCAATTATCAATTATTTTCTCCGGGCTCACTGTATTTCGCTGCTGATATTGATAGAGAAAATAACATACTAATGAAATATATCCGGCAGCAATTATGCATGCTGCAATCAACAATTTATTGGTTTTTACCTCTCTTTTTGATCTTTCCCAGTCAAACTTAAGTAATATTACTATAAGATTAATGATTTTTTCTTTCAGTTCCTCTATTCTTTTTATCGAATAATCGGGTTTCTTGTGCTCTGTTTCCAATGCGTCAATCAGTTTCCATATATGTTCATCGGAAAAGACGTCTAAATACATGTCTTCAGGATATTCCCCCGAATTGTGGCATCCGTATCCATTTAGATTCACTTTCAGTTTAATAAGCCATTTGTCAAGTTCTCTGACACTACATCCACTGAATCCTTCCATACATTCTTTCATCTCTTTGCGCCATGTGCTTCGTTCTCTCGTTATGTGATTCAGCAGATTTTCTTTCCCGCCTCTTATCCAGCCTATTATTGCCACTATGACCGCTGACGACATTACAATTTCAAGTATGCTCATAACTCTTCATCTCCTGTATCATTTGTTTAGCATCCGGAAAAATTTTTTGTAAACACAAAAGACTTCCCGGATGCTCACCGCACCGAGAAGTCTTCACCACATAAATATAATATCATGCTGATTCTTAAATCACAAGATCTCAACTACAAAGTCACTCTGCTGTTTATCGATTCCTCCCCCCAATCACCTCTTCACCTGTATCAGACATGTCAGCACCATTCCAACTACTGCTCCAAGAAGAAATCCTCCTATAAGACTGATAAAGACAGCCATCTCTGATCCCATCCTTTCGTACAAGTTCTCTACAAAACAGTTTATGCACGAATTCGCAAATCTATTCGTTTCCACACGGAATCACACACAATTTGTATTTTATATTGGAAAGTTTTGTGATATATTGTATTTTATTTGCAAGGACTATTTGCAGACATCAGACGGAGGATTTTATTTTGGAGAATATAACATTACTGATCAACTACATTGCAAAAGATATGATGGAGCCCATCGGGTACCTGCCGTGGGGCTTACTCTCCGGATGTATCTTTCTCCTGATTTTGCCTCTGTGGCGCCGCTTTAATGAAAAATCTGCTGAGAAAAATACTTTAAAAAGAGATCTTGTGCATTTTCTCCTCATTGCATATTGCATCACGCTCCTGAAACTGGCTTTCTTCTCTCGTGAGCCCGGTTCCAGAACTGATGTCAGCATGAGGCTGTTCGACACATGGGGCACCACAATGCAGACACACGCCTTCTTTATTGAAAATATCCTTATGTTTCTGCCGTTTGGTATTCTCGTGCCTACTGTATTTCAGGAAACCCGGGGAGTCCTGCGGTGTACTGTCACAGCATTTGCGTGCAGTACACTGTTGGAGATGATCCAGCTCGTCACAGGAAGAGGATTTTGTCAGATAGATGATGTCATCACAAATACTGTCGGCGGTCTGGTCGGATATGTGCTGTATAGGGGGTGGCAATGGGTGAGAGCTAGAATCTGACAGGGTTAGACTGGTCTCATACCTGGAGCCGCCAAGTATCAATATGTAACATTTACTTTAAACGGACATACCGTTATACACTTATTGCACCTGATACACTTGCTTTCATCAATATGTGGATATTCAAAACCTTCTTCATCCTCGATCATCGCGATTGCCTCTTTCGGACAAATTGCATAGCAGGCTGTGCATCCACAACATTCAGTTTTTCGATAGTATAGAATTGGGATTTCTTTCATACCATTCTCCTAAAATACAATAAATTTTGATGATTTTTAAATTTTTTAAGATGTGCGCTTCTCCTTTTCTAGGGTGAAAAGTAAGCCGTAATTGAAGCTATTTATTCTGCCTCTCCCAAAATTCCAGATGGGCGTTTTTATAAGTATTTTCTTTATAAGTTTTTTTACCTTATTTATTAATGAAACTGAGCTTGGAACCGCATATTTGTCTTTCAGTTTTTCAAATTCCATCGCACTCATATCTTCGAAAAAATATTCTCGCTCTGGCGGCCGCTTCGCTGAACTGTACTCCGCTGGATTTCCCTTTATCGCCTCCTCATAGGAGACCTTTTTAGAAACTGTATCCGCTGAAATTTGATCATATATCTTTTCCCCCTTCTTGGTTCTTATAATCACCAGAGAGACACCTTTCCCATCATTCATATCAGGGAGTACTCGATCTATCCCCCAGAAATCAGCTATTGTAAGATCGGCCAGCTTAGATTTTTTAGTCACACATTCATAACAGGAGGGTCTCAAGGCATAGTCCCTCAAAAACATAAGCATATATGGATCTTTATCCTTAGAAATATATATAGCTTCATGATTCTGATCTATCTGCTTTATTCCAAAATCAGACCAGCCGTAATCTTTACATCTGAAATTCACGATGACAAGTTTGGCTTTATTTTTCTCTTCCACATATTCAGCATATTTTCTCCAGAGTTTTGGCGATGGTACCCCATGACAGATAACATCTACACAGTATAGGTTATCATAATCTCTGCCTAAAAAAGACTTCAGTCCATTTACCTGACAACTCGTTCCGGAAAAGAGAACCTCTATGCCAGCTTCCAGATCTGCTTTTACTCGCTGAAATGTTCTACCTACTTTTGCCTGGAGGTATTTTGATCCGCGCAGCCTGGATAAATCATCTTTGTTTGTCACTCTTATAAATTCAACATAATAACAATCTTCAGACATTGCAACACCATATACCACTCCACCCTGTTGAAATATTTTTTCAGCAAGCAAAGTAAATATAGCTCCTGAAGAGCTTTGTCGCCTCAACTCATTATTTTTTGAATAGGTTGCATATGTTCTTATAGCATTGTCATACCCCATTCTTTCATCTCACTTTCTCGCCCGCTTCTTAATCAGCTTTTTGATTGGCTCTATAATCATTTGCTTCTCCTCAATATTCATTCCCAGAAAATACATCGAGCAGCAATATACTAAGGCATAAAGTACAATCCACACTCCCATTACAAGCAAATTATTCATTGGGACAAAAATCATAATAATAGCCCCAAATAAGCACGGAATAATAAAGCTTGGAATAAATTGTGCAATGCTTTTCCAAAAATACCAAATATTAATCCCTATTCGATGCTGATAATACCAGTTCATAAACAAAATATTTCCACCAGTTAAAGAGATTGCCGTTCCTATCGCTGCCCCTATCGCACCAAACATTCCAATTAGTGGTATACTAATAAATACATTTGCTACCGCTATAAACATATACACTATTGATCTTGCCTTATGTTTGTTCTTTGCCCTCTGAATTTCAATGCCAAGGTTCTGAATAAGCGGAACTGTAACGGGAAGTATCAGCCATAATGCAATATAATACGAATTCGCATAGCCTTGTCCACCCCAAAAGTACATGAACGGTTTTCCAAAAAAAATAAAGCCTGTAAATATAAGTCCTAAAACAATAAACTGAACACGGCCTATCTTAGTGAACAGTCTGGTCAGTTCATTGTTATCATCAGATGTTGCAACAATTCTATTAACTTTAGGAACAAAAACATTAGAAATTGAAGTAGAAAACTGTAAATACATTGTATTGATCTGCCCACCAAGGCCATATACTGCAACTCCTGTAGTTCCTACAAGCCTTCCCAATAAAAACTTATCAACACTCCAATTCACCTGATCAATAATTTGATTAAGAAAAATGAAAAATGTGAACACCCACATTTCCTTAAGCAATCCAAACCGAATTCCTCTAAAGATAAAATGAACTTGTAATTTTTTTAAGCTAAACCATATATTTGCTATCAGTTTAGCTACTGTCAAAAATGTAGTGACACATACCATACCAACTGATCCATATCCCATAATCAACAAAGGCAGTGTTAAAAATGGATTAAGAAGGTTCTGAAAGACAACCAACAATTTCTGAAAGAAAAATCTTTCATGAGCAGAGGTAAAAGCATCAAAAACACTGTTTGGAAATGTTAGTGCCAAGTTTAATACCATAAGAGCCATAAGAACTCGCGCCACTGGATATTCTGTCGATGTTAATCCATTGGAGAAAATAGATTTGATATTACCTATCATTACTAATCCACAAATAATACAGATCAACGCAATAACGAGAAAAATGACCATAAACATACCATTTAATCTGCTTACTTCATCCTCATCATTTCTGGCCTTTGCCCTAGAATAAAATCGCATATATGATGCCGTAAATCCAAAACTAAGAAGACTAAGATAAGAAACAACAGAGTAGACCAATTGATATAATCCATATTCACTCTGCCCCAATAGTCGAAGCATAATAGGCGTATAAATTAAGCCTGATAATATTTTTATTCCCTCAGAAATATATGAAAGAATTACACCTGATTTCTTTTGACTTACCACTCTATCATTACCTCAATTCTCTTCTAATGCTGTTCTAAGAAGCTCTTGTGATTTCTGTATAAGTATATTGATTTTATTACTTACACTACTATAATCAATTGCATCATAGATATTTTTAATTAGTTTATCCGCCTCTGTGAGGAAGCGCTCAGAAAGCCCCGCCACTTCCAGCAATGTTACAATTCTACTACTCATATCCCCACCTTTTATTAAGGATTCCCTATTAAAAACGTAAAACTCTTTACTAAATATTATTGAAAAAACTGATGCATGGAAAGAATCCGTACAAATCACTTCGGCATTATCAATCAAGCTTAAAAATTCTGATATGCCAACATCATAAAGATTAATATCTCCAAATCCTATATCACAGCCTCGGATTTTTCCCTCGACATGTGGTAAAAAGACAATTTGAAGGTTTCTAATCCTTGCATATTTTTTTATTATTCTGCGCTGCTTTTTATTCTGCCCAAGCAAATAAACAAAAATATATTTTTGCTTAACTACTTTCCTTGACATTAAAGTGCGCCACCTTGATACATTAAGTAAAAGTGTTGGATCTACTACGACATCAACTTTTCTTTTCAAAATCTTTTCTAAATATATCTGTGAGCTTTTCTCTCTTACAGAAATCCATGAATACCTACTGAGATATTTAGACATAAATGCTCCATATCCCTCGGGATATTCTGTCACAGCTATGCTAGATGCATAAGATATACATTTTTTATTAGATGTAACAAATTGACATACATATGCCGGCTGAATAACATTTGGTTTCCATATTTGATCACTGCCGCTTATAAAATAGTCATATCTTTGATTTAACACTGAGATATTTTCTTCTGTAAATACTTCCGGTTGTTCAATCGTATTTCTTGAATGTTTAAACGCCTTTTTCCTAAGTAATAAATTTGCTCTGAGTTTTTTACCGTATATGAGGCTAGCAGCCCCATTAGATAGTTTTCTTCTGATCTTAGGAAACACTTTATATGTTTTGTCTTTTATCTCATGTAGACAATTGCCCTTTGACGTGGTAAACATAGGTTTAGATGGTTTTTTATATGAAACAACATCTGACTCATATCCCATTTCTTCCAAATAGTATTTTAAGGCCAACGCTTGGGCAATTCCCCCATAATTATCATTTTTATAAAACAACGTTATGATAGCGACTCTTTTCATCTACCGTACAACCCTCTAAAAATAAATATTATTTCAAACAATCTGTATAAATGTTCAACAAATCACATCTGGCCGTTTTTAAATCATATCCCGCACGTACAAAATTCTCATAATAGTCCGATATATCATTGTTAGATCGGACTCTGTTAGAGCAAATGGCCTCTGCCCATTTCTTTGCCGGCTCCGAAAGTGGGAGATATGAAATTAACGGAGTGATTTGAGTATCTCTAGGAACAACAGTTGAAGAAAAAGTTGGTAATGAATTTGCCTGGGCTTCTATATAAGTGATCCCAAGGCCCTCCCACAGAGATGGCATCATAAAAACATCCATAACTGAATACCATTTTTCAACATCTGGCTTGCTCCCGACCCACAGCATTTTGTTTTCAATACCATGCATTCTGATACGTTCTTCCATTTGCAGTAGTAATGGATCATTTTCTACAGGAGCAGAACCTATCCAGAGAAATTTACTATCAGGTCGAACTTTTATGACCTCTGCCATTATATCAATCATGAATATCGGATTTTTTTGGTGTGCATATCTACACACAGTTCCCACTACAAATGTGTTGTCTGAAATTCCAAGTTCTTTACGCATTGAGCTTCTGATTTTAATGTCAAAGTGAAATTTAGAAACATCAATCGCATTTTTCAGCACAATGAATTTTCTCTTTCCAAACGAGTCTCTGCCCGCTCTATTAGAACAGGCAATAAGTTCATCCGCAAAAATACTGTACGCAATATTGCAAGCTTTTTCGAGTATAGCTCTTTTTAATCCTCCCGGGATTTTTGTGTTATGGCTGTGAAAAATGACCCTTTTCACTCCATAATAATGCGCGATCATAGTAAGGTGCACCGTCTGATAATTCATCTGGTTGACATGGACTATATCATATTTCTCGTACTTCAAAATGCGCTTCATATACTTCCTGCCTTGCACATCTTTTTCTATAAGGAAAATTTTTCCTCCATTTTGTTTTATGTGATCAACATACGGCGAGTCAAAATCCAAAAACTGCATAAAATCTACAGTAACCCCATTTTCGACTAAAGCGTCATATTGATTCATAATCACAGTTGCAACACCATTTGCAACCCTTAAATTATTTAGAACTATTAAAACTTTCATAGCTAATTCCTTTGCTTATTGATTGGCAAATAGTTTTTTTCATTTACTGCCAGAAAAATTGGTAAGGTAATACTCCGTAAGAGTTGACTCCTGCCGACTTGTAAAAAATGAAAAACATAATCAACATATATATGTATATAAATCCAGTTATTATTCTTTTGTTTGACGCATTTCTAATACTACGCGTCGCTCGTGAGAGCAGCGTAAATGAAAAGAAATAAAAGTAAAAACCCATTCTAGTAATAATATAACTTTGGTATGCCAATATTCTAAAAACTGCCGCGCTTATAGACATATATAGAAGAAAATTAGTCGTAAATTGAGGAATATTTGATAGGTGATATGTTTTCGAAAAAAAACTTCTCTTTCGGTGCTCTGAAATAGTAAGTCTTGATTCGTCAAACACGCCCCCACGCTTCATAAAAATAACTGCTATCAAAATCGTAATAATATGCATAGATATTTGAAATAAGCTATTGAATGAAATTGAAATGCCACTGCCATGATAGCTTCCACTTTCGAAATAATACGCATACTGCTGAAATACTGTTTTTGTCAAAAAATTAACAATCTCATCAAGACCCAATAATAAGACTAGTAAGAGAATTATATATCTAATAATATATTTTCTTTTATTCGGCAAAAAAGTAAGGGGGATAAATCCTAAACAAATTAATGCTGAGGAATGTATTAAAGCTGCAAGCAATACAATTAGCGCATACATGGCATACTTCTTGCTAGCCAAATAGTCCAAAGCAAATAGTAAAATTGCAATAGCTAGTGCCTGTGCAATTATATTCAGATACATCATCATTGTGAAAGAAGTAAAAAACAAAAAAGTTTCCATCACAACATTTTCCGAATGTCTATAAATATATCTTGCTACTGATCCATATATAATCACACTAGTGGCTATGATAAAAATCTGTGGATTATCAGATATATATCCCAATAGTTTATCAAATATCAGAAATCCAAAATCATATGTATGGATCATGTAGAACGTTGGTATCTGTTCCCAACTTAAATTTGCAATTGCCGTGAATCTACTTGCATAATGCTCCGCCAAGTCAATTCCCACAGTATACTTACGTAACGCGGCAACAAGAATTATTAGTGCAAAAGAGGAAATCACAAATACCTTTCTCTTTTTTCCGTTCAGTATTCCGTTTAAAAGAATTATAAATAATACAAAGATATACATGTACATTTTATCACCTTACTAGTCATTTCCCCTATGCGTTTTGTCTAAATAAGTGCGGATAAAAGAAGTTCCCCTTCAATGCTCGTTCTTCAGTGTTTTATTCGTTTAAAGATAGTCTTAAGATTCTCTGGCACAAGATTTTTTACTCTTCGTCTAAAACTGAAAACTGGTTTAAGTTCTTTAAACAATGTCTCAGAATCACTGTTTATGGTATGCAACTTATCTCGCTCTTTACAATGTACTGTTGATAAAATACTACGATTATGGATTGTCATCTTATCAAATGTACTGTCTTCTATGGTCAGTTTATCGTGAATTGCTTCAAAGATTCTTTTTGCCTTTCTAGTAGTTATAGCAACAGCTGAGGCCCCGTATCGAGCAGGAAATGACGGATGCTCTTTTTCTACTCCCCAATAATCACTAAGCAAGAAATCTGCCACTCGCTCTTGTTTTTTATACTTGCAGTGATAACATGTTTCTCTTAAGGTTCTCCCTTCAAGAAAACTTCCATAATATGGGTCTTCCTGTGAAAACCCATATTTTTTCTGCCCCTTTTCTAGCTCCATACAAAACATAAAATGCTCGCCCTTTTTGTGCTTGTCCTTACTACGAAATTGAAATCCAACAATTTTCTGGCGTTGATGCGACTCCTGCCAAAAGATATATTTTTCAAAGAGGCCCGGTGAAGGAACACCATGACATGCTATTTCAACTGTAAGTATATTCTCGTAGTCTCTTCCCAGATACTTTCTGAGTCCAGCAATTTGGCACGCAGTACCACTATACAAAACAAGCATGCCGCCTTCTGCATCCTCTTTAGCTGTTAAATAACTGCATTCTATACGTGATTGAATATACTTTGATTGACGTATAATATTTAACTCTTCTAAGCGGTCAATTCTTACATGATGGACCGAAAGTTTTTTATCCCACGCACATCCGTACACAACGCCATGCTTGCTGAGTACATATTCTGATAATACGCCAAATACTCCTCCTGAAGTACTCGCTTTAAGTTCAGGTAAATTTTTTACAACAGCTGCATATGTTGCCAATACAGGATATAGTTCTGGCGATTTCAATTCAGGACAGGTTTTTACGCAAAGGCCACACTGAATACATAAGTGATGATCTATTACCGGAACAAAAAAACCCCGTTCGTCTTGCTTCATCGATATGCATTTTTTAGGGCATTTTTGCACACAGGCTTCGCAGCCACAGCAACTGCCTTCATTTACATTTGATATATTTTTTTCCATATTTATTTTCTCATCCACATTCTTTCTCCAGAATGTCAAGCAACCATTTCCTTGATTTTTCTGATTCCCTCTCAATAGTTTCTCTTATATAATCAAAATTTATTGGTTTCAGATTATCTAGAGAATCCATATTATTTATGTCTATAAGTCTGTGTTCAACTCCAAGAAGTTCGGTCAAAGTATATATTCTGGAGTTTTCAGAATTTTTGTCCGCATCTGAAAATCTTTTAAATAGGATAAAATCTTTTTCAAATATAGCAGAGAAGATACATCCATGAAATGAATCGGTACACACTAGCTCCGCATTATGGATATAGTTAACCCAATCCAACGGACCTACGTCCACATGTTCACTAAATCCGGTTTTAAACGGACCTTTACTTGTAGGAACAATAACTACAGGTATTCCTCTTCTCCTGGAAAGTTTCTTTACAGCCTCAATGTAAGCTGGATTTGGGGTCAGTAAGTAACAGAAAATATACCTTCCTTCTATTAACCTTTTTCCGGCATACTTCGCCCACATCTCCCTACTAATAAGCATAGTCGGATCTACCTGAACCGGAATATCCTTATTTATCAGTTCCTTTACTAACGCTTGCCCCTGTTTTTCCCTAACTGATAAGTATTTAAACGTTTTTAGATAACCACTTATTTGCCTTTTCTTAGCATCTGGCATTTTAATAACACCAAAGCTTGGAGCATACGCTACTTTGACACTCGTGTCTGGTACTAGGTCTAAGTAATACACTGGATTCATTAATGCTGGAGACCAGATTTGATCACTACCACAAATAAATATTTCATATTCTTTTGCCGCATCAGCTACCTCTTTAGGAGTACGATATAAGTTAGTTAGTTGCATGTTTTCTTTCTTGAAGTCAAAAAATTTCTTTTCTCTTTTTTCAAAGAGCTCCGGGCGAGGATAAGATCTTTTTCCTTTTGCGTCAACAATTTTTTTTAAGAATAGATTGGGAGAATTCTTATTTTTCCACCAATTTATCAACTTAGTTTTTAGTGACGCATCATAATCAAAGTTTATTGCATTAAATTCATGATCTATAAGAAATCTCTGTAATGCAAATGCCTGTAAAACGCTTCCATAATTACCATTATGTAACCATGTAAATATTGCTATTTTCTTTGTCATCAATTTTTCCTGCCATTCTTCAAGTTTGAGCGAGCCCTCTAAATAATTGCTCATGTTCTTTTACTGCTCGTCTGACGTCATATTTTTTTCGGACATCACAAAGTGCTTTTTGAGTAAGTCCTCTTCTCAGATCATCATCATTGTACAACTTCATAACTGCCTTGTAAGTATCTACTGGATTATCCGGCGAGACCAACAATCCATTTTGGCCATCATAAATTATATCCGGAATTGCATCTACTCGTGTTGCTATGATAGGTTTTTCTGCCATCATATATTCCGGCAATGCCAAACCAAACCCCTCCCATCGTGAGAGCAAGCATGCAACATCAAACAACTCCACATAGCTCATCGGATTTTTAACCCACCCGGTTATGTGAAGTGCTTTTGTAAGCCCGTTGTCTTCAGCACATTTTCTGATTTCTGACTCCATTTCACCGCTTCCTACAATAATAAAATGTGCCGATGGGATCCTATCTTTAATTAGCTTTGCAGCCTTAATAAAAATGTCAGGTGCCTTCTGCTGGCTTATTCGCCCAACCATTCCAACAACAAATGCATCATCAGGGATATGTAGATTTTGTCTCGTAACATTGTTGCCTGAACGATCTTCATATTCCTTGACATCCACACCATTATAAATAACCTGAAGTTTTTCTCTCGTGCAAATATGATTACTTAGAGCAGATTGTTTTTCAGCCTCTGAGATACAAATAATTTTTTCACAAAATGGCGCTGCTAGTTTTTCTATTACTCTATATAAATACTTATTTTTCTTTGAGCATTGCATATTAAAAGCCCACCCATGTGGGTTATAAATACAGTGATTTTTCAATCCAATATTAGCAATGCGCGTAATCGCTCCCGCCTTACTAGAATGGGCATAAACAATATCTGGACGATATAGTTTGATGAGTTCTCTTAAATGACCGGCAGCTCTAAGATCATTTCCATTAATGGCTCTTGTCATTTTAATTTGAATGAACTCAGACGTCAACCCATTATAATCTTCTCTGTGAAAGTCTTGAGAGCAGACAAGAATGTTCTCGAATTTTTCTTTATTCAAATATTTTAGAAGCATTCGAATGTAGCGATCCACTCCACCTGCTGCTTGAGCCACATGCAGTATTCTTATTCTCTTTTCTGTCATCCTCATGCTTCTTCCTTTCAGTAGTAATTTTTCAAATTATGCATGGGCTTCCTCTGAAGGTCTACTCTTATACATGGCAATCAAAACTTCTTACTTTTTCACAAAGCATCCCTTCACTTCGACCCACTCCCGGTCAGCACCACAAGTACTGTCTTCAACAGTATTTTTATATCCATTCCGATATTCCAGTTTTTTATGTACTTCATATCCAGCGACACCACTTCTTCAAAATCCGTGATATCGTTTCGACCGCTCACCTGCCACATGCCTGTGAGTCCGGGTTTCACAGCGAGTCTGGCACGGTGATACGGTTTGTACTGTTTCCACTCATCTTCTGTCGGCGGCCTTGTGCCGACCAGACTCATATCGCCTTTAAGTACATTCCAGAACTGTGGGAACTCATCCAGCGAAGTTTTCCTGATAAACCAGCCCAGTCCATGTTTTGTTCCGTCCGGTCCGCTGCCGATGATTCTCGGATCCGCTTCCATCTTGAACATACATCCGCTCATTTCATTTTTATCCATCAGGTCACTTTTCCGTTTCTCAGCGTCCTGATACATACTGCGGAATTTATATATTTTAAACCGTTTTCCGTTTTTCCCGACTCTTGTCTGAGAAAAGAAAATCGGCCCCGGAGACGAGATATAGATCGCCGGCGCCAGAAAGACCGTTATGATTCCGGTCAAAATCAGACCAACCACACCTCCACAGACGTCCATTATCCGCTTCAGTATAATCTGCCGGAAGCTTGCCACCCTCACAGTGGAAGTCAGCACCATATATCCTCCCATACGGTTAATATACTGATTGGGCGTCCACTCTTCCATTCCTTTCAAAACGTCGTGGACTGTCAGTCCCATGTCCAGACATTGGGAAGTCAGTTCGCACGGCACTTTTGTCTTATCACCCACACCGATAAACACAGCGTCTACCCATCTTGTCTGTATATATTCAGGGATCACATCCGCCCGGCACAGGACCGGTATGTCCCGGATTGTCTCGTTTTCCTCCGGATTCTCATTCGCATATGCGATCCCGATGATTTCAAATTCATTAAAGCTGTTCAGCCTCATTCTCTCAAGTACGTCATCCGCCTCACTTCTTGTCGTGACCAGAAGCATATTTATCTTCTGATAAAAAAGTCTTTTGTGTTTGACCAGATAACGCTTGCAGATAATTCTTTCAAGATATATGAAAATTACCGCCATTGGTATGAACCATATAAAAGAAAGCCGTGAAAATGCCGACGCCTTCTTGCTGAGGAACAGATAGCATACTTCCAGTACACTCAGAAGAAATACATGGTTGAGGACATATTTGAACTCAATGAAATATCCTCTTCTCATGATTCCATGATATGGCTCTGTGAAAAAAACAATACAAATATCGATCAGGCATATGACAACACCTATGCTCAGGTATGTTTCATCCTGATACGGATTTTCTAACCCCATCCTCATCACATAACTGCATATGTAAGCAATCTGGAACATAATCATATCCAAAAGGATAAAGTCCCAGTGCTTCAGCCATGTGGTATTAGCTTTGCTGTACATGCACCTTTACTCCATACTCGGGCGCGCATGCAGACACGCGCGCCCATAATGTAATAGACTCCCTTATTATTGTCTGGCTTTTCTGTATGTCACAACACCTGCTGCTGCAAGGACAGCCGCTGCGCCGAGCCATACCATCCAGTTAGAAGTCATACCCGTCTGCGGGGATGTTCCTTTTGCATCTGTTGATGCTGCGGCGCCACCCGTGTTAGCAATAACCGCTACAGGTGACAGATCCTGGAACTCAGCTGTGATCAGTTTGTTCGTATAGTCTACATCTGAAGGCTCTACGATCTCCCACAGGCTTCTCTCTGTGCTGTAGTGAAGCAGTTTGACGTCTGTCATACCTGACGTCAGCGAAGACACTGACAGAGTCACTTCGTACATACCGTTTGCGTTCTTCTGGGCGCCTGTGGCAACCAGGTCGAAGAACGGTGTGATGGCTTCTTTACCCGACAGTTCGTCTGCCAGGTTCGGAGCAAGCTCAGCGATAGCCTGAAGTGAAGATGCCCCCGTATTTACCGCAAGAATTGCCTCCATCACCGCGGCATCCAGATCCATAGATCCTTCTGTGATCTCTGTGATCTGGTAGCTGCCGGCAGAGCTGCCTGCCAGCGATGCCTCGCCCACTTTACTTCCGACAGCAAAGGTTGTTACAGCCTGTGATACGATCAACGCAGCTGCAAGGATCGTACCAAAAATTTTCTTCTTCATCGGTGCTCATCCTTCCTTTCTTTTTATTTTTCTATAGATATCAGCACAGCCTGTACGATATACCGCACGTCATGCTGAGTTCCATAGCATGTTGACATGGTGATGATCTTATCGTCAACACCAACTGCTGTATCAGTATCGATAAAGGAATTCATATCCCTTATGGAAAATATCTCATTCAGATACTGTTGATACACATCAGGATTCGAGAAATCATAACTTTGCAGAATATGCCGGTTGTCGTAGAGATACGCTGCAAATATCTGATAGTGCCTGATGGCATCCGGTGTGTATATAATAACTTCTCTGTTTGTGTCAAAGAAGCTCCTGTCCATATAGTCGTGAAGTGTACGGAACATACTTCCGTTCTTCATGTTATGTCCATAGATAATCGTGTTGGGATCTTCAAAGTCTTTGCTGTTATAATTTTCCGTGTAGATCGATCCCTCCGGCTTTTCCTCTCCGTCAATGGTATGCGTCAGGTAGTAGCTGTTGTCTGTCTCGCTTTGCAGAATCGGATAGTCGACTGATGTGCCCGGCACGGTAATCCATGCATACACATCAGGATTTCTCTCCTGAAGCGCCGCGAAATCGATCGGGATCTCTACCGGTGTATCCTCCGGCTCTGGTTCCTCCTCAGGTACGCCTGTTCCGACTTCTTCCCGGATCTCCTCGTACTGGTCTCCCGCATTTCTCTGGAGCAGATACTGCCGTATTCCTATGGCCGCGCATATTGCCGCTGCCAGTATGATAATAGCACTGATTACAATGTATTTTTTCTTCACAGCGCCTCACCTCTTAAGCTGTTCTCTGTGAATAGTATCATTGCTGTTCCGCCTCCTCATAAAATGTCTCTATGATCTTTTCATAAAGAGCATCGTCGTCTACATGATACTCGTCATAAGCCGCGCCTTCCACGCCTTCGCCCGGTACCGTCCACCCTTCGGCTGTCCCTCCCTGAGAGATGCTCTCCGCCAGGTCGGCAAACTGGTCAGTGCTCATGCTTGTCACCATATATGGTTCAAGTGACAGATAGAGATTCGCCGCGTATCCCGGATCCTGAGCGAATTGACTTCTGGCAGCCTCGCCGAAAGCCGAGATAAATGCCTGCTGGCGCTCCGTGCGGTCCAGGGCACTCTGGCTCACCGTTATATCACGGTATCTGACGAATGTTTCTGTATTTTCTGGTGTCAGCGTCACCTGAGCGCCCTCCTGAAACTCCGGGTAAGCCGCCGCAAGGCTATCGTTTGGAACAGTAACGCTTAAATTGCCCACGCTCTCCGTCAGTACCGGAAGGCCGTCCAGATTAACAGCACAGTAGGATTGAATGGGCAGACCGTAGAACAAATCAGATACCGCCTGCTCCGTCAGACGGCAGCTTTTGTGTCCGCCGTCACCGAATGCATAAGAAAGACTGATGTGGTCTTCGCTCATTCCCGCGCTCTCACCGCTTGGGAGAAATACTTCTATATTTGTCATTGTATCCCGCGGGATTGTGATCAGTGTCACGGTGCCTTCCACTCTGTTCCATGAGGCAAGATAGATCGCATCTGCCTGTCCGGCATTTGCCTGGCCTTCGGTTGTCTCCACCGGCTCTCTGCTGTCTACACCGATGAGGAGATAGTTGCTCAAATGGGAATTATATTTATATGCCTTTCCTTTCCACTGTACTGTATCGGCAGAACCGGAACTCCTGCTCTGGTCTGTTGCCTTTACTTCGCTGTAATCACTGCCCGCGGTCCGGCCCCATATAAATATAAGTACGGCCACCGCGACTGCTGCTGCGATCACGGGAATGATCCATATCTTCCGTTTTCTTCTTTTTCTTCTGCTCCTGGTATCAGACATATTTTTCCGCCGCCTTATTACTTATCATTTTTATAATAATAACTGTGTTTTGAGTAGTACTTGTCTTTCTTGAAATCAACTTTGTTCAACACCGCTCCCAGCATTCTGCACCCGCTTTTTTCCAGATGTTCTTTGGCCTTGAGCGCCATATGCCGGCTTACCGTCTCGCTTTCAATTACGAGCATCGCTCCATCGCACTGTTTTGACACAATTGCCGCGTCAGTCAGACTGCCGATAGGCGGAGTGTCAATCAGTACATAGTCATACTTTTCCCTCAGGCTTCGCAGCAGGACGCCAAAAGAGTCCTGCTCCAGCAGTTCAGCTGGATTGGGCGCCACCGGACCGGCAAAGATAATGTCGAGATTCTCATAATTCGTCCGGTAGATAATGTCAGCCTCTTTTTTCTGACCGCTTAAGTACTGTGACAGGCCGTTGATTCTCTCTCTGACCTGGTATCTGTTGACATATTCGGATTTTCGTATATCAGCGTCCAGAAGCAGCACTTTTTTCCCGATTTTTCCTATTTCAAAGGCAAGCTGGAAAGTCACGTCGCTCTTTCCCTCATTCGGGAAGCAGCTTGTCACTACTATGGTTTTGATGTCTGCTCCGCTGAATTGTATATTGGTACGGAGGGTCTTGATCGCCTCTTCATAGAAGTAATCCGGCTTCCGTGAATTGATCATGAATACATCCTGCATTATCATTTCCGTTTCTTCCTCCTGTGCTTTTTCTTGAGCGTCTTCTTTTTGGACTTGCCGGTTATATAGTCCTTTCGATCCGGTATGCTCGCCAGGGTGGACAGACCGAGGTATTTCTCGATGTCATCCTCAGACTTGATCGTATCGTCCATGATCGACAGAACCACTACAACGCCTGCCGCCAGGACGAGTCCGGCCAGCGCTCCGAGCGCCACGTTTCTGCTCCTGCTCGGACTTGTGGGCTGCTCAGGGATTTCTCCCTCCTCAATGATCTTCGGAGGTACGACCTCCATCTGATTTTCTATGAATGCTGCCCCGACTGACGCCAGTTCGTCCACAATAGTTTTCGCCATCTCAGGATCAGGATAGGTCACCGTAATCTCCATAATACGCGTGTCCTGCGGATAGGTGATCTCAACTCGTTCTTCCAGTTCCTCATATGTCATATCCAGCTCCAGATTGTCCACTACGCTCTGGAGTACTGTCCGGGTGGTGAGCAGCATGCTGTAGTCCTGGGTCAGCTGACTGCCGATCTGTAGATCCGCCAGAGAGGAAAGAGTCGTCTCTTTTGTCAGAACAAGCATCATGGATGTCGCGCTGTACATCGGCGTGACAAGAAACTGTGTATATGCTCCTGCTATGGCCGCTCCAAGAATAGTAATTGCCAGAATAGCCAGTATCCGCTTTTTGATGGCATAAAACAATTCTCTTAAGTCTATTTCAATCTCATCATCGTCATGTATCTTTCCCATCTCTTCTTTTCCTTTTCTATATTTTTTCGTCGACTGTCACTTTCTCCGGATTCTCATTGAGAATCTTCCATATATAAAGCTTTGAAAGATGCTTGTTCATCCACTTTAAAGCGGGCTCTGTAGACGGACATCTGTTTCCCACGTTGTGCATATCCGTTCCCATAAAGTCGACTTTTTCTTCTTTCAGCACTTTCCGGCACCATCTTGTCGTGCCGTCATACCATTTTCCGCCTGTCGAACGGTAATTTAATTGTATATATCCGCCCTGGTCTCTAATCTCATCTATCCGTTCTCCCTCCCTGAGGCAGGGATATCTCTCGGCGTGTGCCAGAACCGGATAATATCCATTTCTCGTTAGCTCGCGAACCGCGCGGTATATATCTGAATAGCCTGCCGTGGGGAAAAACTCCGTCAGCACATATCTGCTGTCCGCCAGAGTCAGTATCTTTTCTGACCGCAGCAGATCAATGACATCATTTGTATACATAATCTCCTGGCCAGGATAGATCTTCAAGTCCATGTTATAATCCCGGCATGCTGTTTCCTGGACGTCCATGCACAGCTTCCTGATCTGTTCCGGAGAGGTATTGGAGAATCTCCGCGAGTAATGGGGAGTCGCAACCACCTGCCGGATTCCCTGCCTGTATGCCATCTGAAGCATCTCCATACTTTCTGTCATGCCGGAAGAACCGTCATCCAGCTCCGGCAGTATATGGCTGTGTATATCAATCACACCAGTCAATTTTCGTAACCCTTCTCTTCCACAATGATCTCCCTAAAAAAAAATAACAGACGCACAAAAAGATTTTTCTCTGCCTGTCTGTCGAATGTATCATTTCAACTTATCATACTTGTCAACCTTTTCCTCATGATATAAGCACGCTTTATACCAAATTTTTCGTCGCATTTTGTCACCACTTCAATTCCCTATTAGCGTACTCCGTATTGTCTGTTTTGTCAAGTATGCACAAAGGTTTTGCCTGAATTTTACACAACCGATCCTGGTATTTTTTGCCAGTTATATTCACACTGGCCGGGACCGCAGTAAAGCTATATTTTACTGCGGTCCCGGCCGACCTGTTATCGCACTCTCGCAAATGTAATATCTACTCTGAAAAGGTCTCCGTCCAGATACAGATTGAATTCTCCGCCCTGCATCGCGGTCAGACTCTTAGCAATGGACAGCCCCAGGCCGCTTCCTTCCGTACTTCTTGAGATGTCTCCCCGGATAAACCGCTCGGTCAGCTCATCCGCCGTGATGTTGAGTTGTTGCTCAGATACGTTTTTCAGGGAAAGTCTGACCCTGTCTTCTGTCAGTACCAGGTCTGCATATACCCGTGTACCGGGCATGGCATATTTTGCCGCGTTGCCGAATATGTTTTCCAGTACTCGCCACATCCGCCTGCCGTCCACATGAATCACTGCCGGCTCTTCCGGAATATTGAGCACAACGGCCAGATTGCGCGCCGTGAACTTCTCCGCCATTTCCCCTTCTGTCTGCTGGACAAGTTCCCTCAGATCCACATCCATGTATTCCAATGTGATATTTCCACTGCTCACTTTCGACGCTTCTACCACATCTTCTGTCAGTGTTTTTAATCGCTGTGCCTTAGCTTCGAGAATGTCAAGATACCCCTGTATTTTCTCATCAGCGATATTGGAGCGCTTCAGTATATCTACATAGTTAATGATGGAGGTGAGCGGAGTCTTTATGTCATGAGAAACGTTTGTAATCAGGTCTGTCTTCAGTCGCTCATTGCGCATCGCCTCATCTACCGCACGGTTCAATCCGCCTCCGATATCGTTGATTTTCTCCGCTATATGCCTCTCTGTGCCGCGCAGGCCTGTAAGGTCAATACGGTATTCCAGATTCCCTGAGGCGATCTCCTCAATTCCTTTCCGGATTCTTCCTTTCGCCATAGCGATAGTCAGAATAAACCACAGGGCAGCCGCGTCAGCAACCAGCGACAAAAGGAGCATCGGCACGTTTCGGATCAGGATTGCCAGCAGCTGAATTCCGACAAAGATGAGCGTTGCCATTCCAATCTTCAGTGTGTCAAAGCGATTGTTCAGCGCCTTTTTGGCAAAGGAGAGCACCGCGTAGAGCAGGCTTCCCTTCCACAGACGCTTTGCCTTAATCCGTCTGACAAGGCTTACATACCCCGCGAAGAAACAGAGGAAAGTAAACACACCGTAGAAGAATACTCCGGCCATATCCGCCATATTGATGGCCGATGTAAACAGTCCGGTGTAGAGCTGCGGCAGTTCATTGCCGTACGCCTCTATATAGTATGCCGTCGACGACGCCGCACTCGACCAGCTGATTGAAGGAACCCCTATAGAAAGGGCGAAAAGGGAAACAGCTCCCCATATCAGAATGACCAGCGCGGCCGCGATCTCTGTCTTGCAGCGGTCAAATGCCGTCAGGCGTATCTCCTCATCTCCCGGAACTTTGCCTGCAGTGACGGTAAGCCATACCGCGGATACCAGAAAGAGCAGAATGCCGGCGATCAGCAGGATCAGGGAACCGCGCAAGAGCGGTACATTGGCATTATAATTGGTGCTTCCCTCATAGAACTGATCCTGTATAGGATAAGAAGTATCTACTGAAACCGCGAATACTCCGTTTATTTCCTGATCCGGTTCCCCGCTTCTCATCATATTCCACTCATTGGACGCGTTGACGCCCATGTTCGTCTCAAAGTCCTTTAGCTTCGGGTGAATGATTATATATTTCACAGAGTCTCCGGACTTCATCTCTTTCAGATGTTCCGCCGCCCCGGCATAGTCCTCGTATGCCGCCTTGTTTGTGTATACCCGTCTCGTCTCTTCATTGATATACAGATAGGTAAAGTTCGTATTGCCTTCTTCCAGGTAGGTCCAGCCCGCACTGTAATTCTGTGAGTTCTCATGCACGGAAGTCAGGGTAAACAGAATATTTTCATAGATCTCTGTCAGTCTTCCGTTTAACGACTCGGAGCTGTTTACTATGTCGAGAAGGCTGTTCGCGTCCCGGGGGATGTATTTTTCACGCAGCGACTGTCCGAAGTTCCAGCAGTCTGTATACAGTTCTCCGCCATCGCCGTCATAAATTCTCAGATCATAACCGCCGGAGTCCGTAAGAGTTCCCTCCTGAAGTTCTGTCAGGAACCCTGCCTGGCTCTGCGTGGTATCTGTAAGCTCCATTACCAGTTCTCCACGCCTGAACCTCTCGATGAAGTCATCCATATAATAGTAGTAATAGCTGCCATCGGGTCGTCGGCACACTACTACGCCGTTATCTGAAAAGATGGAAGAGTCGTCGGCTTCAGAATAGTCCTCTCCCCAGGCTTCCAGCTCGCTTAAAGTATAGGCGATCCCTGATATGTTCTCTCCGCTGACCTCTCCCGTCTGCGCGTACTCCATAATATCGATCACCTTATCCGGGTTATATGCTCCATCCGTTTCAAACAGAGCTCTGGTCTGGAACTGCTGCGCCACACTCCACATCATTCCCTCGACTGACGCATTGAAGTCCTGCGATTCCTCATAGGGCTCGTTGATCACCCGTGTGATTTCAGCGGGATTCACAGTTCCCGCAAACGTAAGCGCCGTCGCAAGCGATGTGACAAAGGCGGCGCCGCTTAAAATACCGACCAGCAGTACAATCGTCTTGGTCAGCGTTTTTCTATACCACTGATTCATAAGTCTCCCTTCTCGATCTTATAACCCACGCCCCAGACAACTTTGAGATACCTGGGTTCTTTTGGATTGATCTCGATTTTTTCTCTGATATGTCTGATGTGAACGGCCACTGTGTTGTCCGCTCCGATGGCCTCCTCATTCCAGATCGATTCATAGATCTGTTCAATTGGGAACACCCGCCCTTTATTTTTCATCAGCAGAAGGAGGATATTGTACTCGATGGGAGTCAGACGGACCGGTTCCCCGTCCACTGTCACCTCTTTGAGGTCGTCGTTAATCCTCAGACCTCCCACCTCGTAGACTTTATCCTGCTCTCCCTGGGCAGATCCGCCCAGCTGATTAAACCTGCGGAGCTGAGACTTGACCCGCGCCACCAGTTCCAGCGGGCTGAAAGGCTTCGTCACATAGTCGTCCGCTCCCACATTAAGCCCCAGTATCTTGTCCGCATCCTCCGACTTGGCCGAAAGAATAATGATCGGGATACTGTTCTTCTCGCGGATCTTCAGCGTCGCCCGTATCCCGTCCAGGCGGGGCATCATCACATCGATGAGCAGCAGATTGACATTCTCCTTCTCCAGAATATTCATTGCCTCAATCCCGTCATACGCTTTCAGAATGCGGTAGCCCTCCTGCGAGAGATATATTTCGATCGCCTCTACGATCTCTTTGTCATCGTCACATACCAGTATGTTATACATATTAAATCACCCCTTTATCTCTCTATAGTATACATGATAAAGGGGATTTTTTAAGAGTGAGAAAGAAAAATCTTATAAAATTATTAAAATAATCAAATCTGGCTACCGATATCCGAAATAGACATCTATCCCGTTCGCCATTCCCTGCCTGGAATTACCTGCCGAAAGACTGTTTGATTTGAACTGTCGATATAGCATATCCTTTGTTTTCTCCAAAAATTATTGAAAATCAGCGAGTTTTGTAGTAGAGTCATATATATAGTTATGTTTTGGAAGGGGCTTGACAAAAATGGCGGCAGGAAGCACACTGGCAGCAAGCAATCAAAGCGTAACTCTGCCTTTTTTTCCTGTCAAACGGAAAACTGCACAAAAAACAGAAGGCGTATTCTGTCCGATTTATCACGGGCGGGATGCGCCTTTTTAGCGTTCATTTCAAATAAAATTACAAAGAAAGAGGTTGAAGATAATGAAAGTAAAGCAAAGATTATCCTGTTTTATGCTGATGGCGTGCTTGATGATAAGTTTGTTCCCTGTTAACGCTTTTGCTGCAAACGGAATAGACTCTCAATATAGCGACGAAAAAGCCGAGGAAATCATGTCACAATGTCCATATACAGTTACCGGAGGCAGTTATGGAGAAAATTATGTCTATGATGTTACAAGCCATAAACTTACGCTGTATAGCGGAACGTTGTCGGTATCCGGTACGCATAATGTATCGGATGGGGCTTATATAGAAGTGGTGCCAAAGTGACCGTAAGCGGAAACGGTTCACTAATCTGTAATCGAAATTACGGCTATCCTAAGTTATATTTATCAGATACAGCAGAATTTATCATAAAGAGTGGTTCTGTACAATTTAAAGGCGGGCAGAATTCCAATTCTAACCGAAACCCTCATACGGTTGGCGGATCAGGTAAATTAGTAGTTGACGGTGGTACAGTGCTTATTGCCGACGAACAAAGAGGAAAAATATTTCGAGATAATCCGTCTATAGAATTAAAAAACGGAGAGTTACAATTTGAATATCACGGAGAATTCGGGAATTGTCGCCTTAATATGGAAGGCGGTATTTTGAAATCGGGGCAGGATAAAGAATTTACTTTTACCGATTTGCAATATAACGGAGGCATATTTGATTTTGCAAAAATTATCAGATTTAATGGACAAACTGCAATTAATGCAGCCCTTATCATCCCTGAAAACGCAACATTTATCATTCCTGCTGGACAGACAATGATATTCGCAAACGGGACAGATTTAACCGTAAGCAGTGGCGCAACTTTACAAAATGATGGTGTAATAGAATACTATTGCCAGGACACATCAATTCCTGCTGTAGCGGGTGGAAGTACAGAAGCTTATCATATTTACGACCAAAAAGTAGCAGGTGCCGAATATTTGAAAACACCTGCCAGTTGCACAAATATTTCTGTATATTATATGTCGTGCGTTTGTGGTGTAAAAGGAACAGAAACCTTTGAAAGCGGGGATCTCAAGAGCCATAATTGGGGGAGTTGGTTAAGTAACAGGGATAATACTCACAGTCACACCTGTTCAGTGTGCTTGGCAACAGAAAAAGAGGATTGTTCCGGGGGAACTGCCACCTGTACCGCTCCTGCAATCTGTGAGATCTGCGGCGAGGAATACGGAGAAGTAAATGCTTCCAACCATACTAATCTTGTGAAAACAGAAGCAAAACCGGCAACTCATATGACAGCAGGCAACACGGAATACTGGCGCTGCGATGGCTGCGATAAGTATTTTAGCGATGAAGCCGGTACAAAAGAGATTGCCCTTGAAGATACGATTATTCCGAAGCTAACAGAGCACACCGCCGACGGAACAGGCTGGCACTCTGATGAGACCAGCCACTGGAATACCTGTGAGTGCGGCGAAAAGCTGAACGAAGCCGCCCACACCTTTGCGTGGGTAACGGATAAGGAAGCGGCCGCAACTGTGGCAAGCTCCGAGCACGAGGAATGTACTGTCTGCGGCTATGAAAAGGCGGCAGTGGAAATCCCGGCAACGGAAACTCCGTCAGATAGCGACGCCCCGACCGGCGGCGGCCAGACAGAGGATACCACTTCCCCGGAAACCGGAGATGACAGCAATATCGCCCTTTGGATTGCGGTTATGCTGGCTGCGGGTGCTGTCCTGACCGGCACCGCCCTTTACAACCGCAAGAGATAACACATGGAATTGAGCATTTGACAGGCGAAAGCCTTGTAATATCAACGGTTTTGGATAAATTGAATTTTTAATGATAATTATAAATTTTTCCGATATTTTTTTCAATATGAAACGGCTCTCCGACAGCACCCTTCCAACGCTTCTCGCATATATTGAAGCAAAACTTTCAGCTAAGGATCTTTATGTTATGAGTATAAAAGGAATCGACGTCAGCTATCATCAGGGAGCGATAGACTGGGAGAGAGTTAAAGCATCGGGCTATCAGTTCGCAATGCTCCATGCCGGCTACGGAGATAATACTGTAGACGCACAGTTTCAAAGAAACGCTTCCGAATGCAACCGCATCGGGCTCCCCATAGGAGCATACTGGTTCTGCTACGCGTTTTCTCCCGAAAAAGCCGTAAGAGAGGCCGACGGGTGTCTTAACACAATATCCGGTTACCGCCTGGATTATCCTGTCTGCTATGATATTGAGCAGGCCTCTGCAGACTATGTGGAAAAGCAGGGCGTCTCATTTACGCCCGGGCTGGCCAGAAGCGTAGTCAAAAACTTCTGCGACAGAGTTGAGGCAAAGGGATATTACGCCATGTTCTACTCAAACCGCAGTTTCTTTAACACTTATCTCGGATCTGAACTTGCAAAGCGGTACGCATTCTGGTATGCCCGTTACACAGACCAGTTTGACGGAACGGACTGCGGAATCTGGCAGTACTCAAGTACCGGAAGCGTTCCCGGGATCAGCGGAAATGTAGATTTGGATCTCGGATATATCGACTATCCTTCGGTAATAAAAAAAGCAGGGCTTAACCATCTCTCCGGCTCAGCTTCCGCCCCCGCGCCCTCTCCAGCTCCCTCGCAGCAGTACATTACCTATGTAATCCAGCCCGGCGACACACTCAGCGGGATCGCGCAGAGGTATGGAACAACCACGTCTGCACTCTCTTCTCTGAACGGCATCTCCAATCCTGACAGAATTTACGCCGGAAATACACTCAAAGTTCCCGAAAGTGGAACTGCGGGCGCGCAGTACTATACGATCCGATCAGGAGATACTTTAAGCGGGATCGCACAGCAGTATGGCACGACTGTCGGCGCGCTCACCCGGCTCAACAGTATCTCTGACCCGGACCGCATCTATGCCGGAACAAGAATACGAATACGATAAAACTCACGGGGCGGGGCTGTCAAATATTGACAGGATATTTATTTGCTTTTATAATTGACTGATGGTTTACACAAGACTTATAAAAATAGTATGAGAGACAGGGAGGAACACACTATGGCAAAATACTGTACACAATGCGGAAAGAGACTCGAAGATGAAGAAGTCTGCACCTGCACATCGCAGAGTAACGGTACTGTCCAGACTGCCAGCGCACAGACTTCAGGCAGCACACAGGCACAGGCGCATTTAGCGGCACTACAGATATGAACACAATGATCAGCATCATAGGCGCAAGAGGAATCTACGACACCTTTGTCTTTCTGATCGTAGTCATTCTCGGATTTATGTCGTGGGGATTCGCGCTTACAGTCCTGGCGCTCTTAAGCCCGCTCAGCGTCTATATACAATTTGCCTCTTATCAGGGGTGTGTAAATATGGCAAAAGATAAAAAAGTATACGCATACTTTCTCGCGAAAGTGTGCATGGGAATCATCAGCTTCCTTGTAGCGTACCTGCTTATCAGAAGTTCTCTCAGCACTCTGATCGGTTCGGTAATCGGAGGGCTGTGGTAGAAGTGAATTAAGATTTTCATAAATATTTTTCTTTTTCTTTTACACTTTACACATACTTTAGACACATTTTCTGTCTATACTATAAATCAGATAGTTGATAACACAACTATCTCCCCCCTCATAAAGTAAAGGCATCCCGGGGAACCGGGATGTCGCACTTTACTCTCATTCCTTTAGATAACTATAACAACACGAAGCCCGCTGGCCCTTGAGGTCAGCGGGTTTTCACCATGTTATATACTATTCTGCCGTTTTTGTACTCTATCCACCTTTACTTGTGCCGTATCAGAAGCCGCCACTGTCTCATACCCCGTCGGACGGAAAATGCCGAAAAGTAATTCCACAATATCAAACTCTACTTTGTAGAGCCCGATACTCTTATCTTTTCGTAAAATAGCGCTCGCTGCTGTTCGCTGTGATTACCCGGTAATTTTCCAGCTGAAATTGAGCGCGGAGCATATCCGGTATCATCTGCTCATCATCTATAACCATTGTTGATATTTTTAGTTTCTCTTTAGAATCTTTCCTCTTCTTTTATGATTCACTCATACTTTTGTCACATTTATCTTCTATACTATAATCAGATAGTTGATAGACAACTATCTTTCCCCCCTCATAAAGTGAAGGCACCAGAAAGGTGCCGCACTTTACTCTCATTCCTTTAGATAACTATAAAACACGAAACCCGCTAACCGGAAGGTTAGCGGGTTTTCGTCGTTTATAGCCTGCTCATCAAGCCGTATTTATCGGATACTACGGGGCATTTCTTTCCTCTCCCCAGTAAGAGATAATCACTTCAGTGACAACGCCTCCCTCAAACAGAATCTCCAGCTGGTCAGTCAGATTGTCCTCATAAGTGGGAGCGTACCACCGGCAGCGTCTGTAAACCGGATTATCTTCCGGGAAGTATCCGTCGTCCGGAGCGCCGTAATATCGCACCACTTCGCGTTCAAGTGAGGACATGTGAAATCCGGGCCCGAAGTTCAGCGTTCCCGAATCATAGACTCGGATGCTCCGCACGGTACACTCCCGCAGTAGAGCAGGCTGCTCTCCCGAATTATAAACAAATGCAGACCCGAATGTGTGTGTAGTCCAGCCGTCCTTTTCCACGAGAGATACATATGCGCTATCATCAGGATTGACCATGTGTGTATCGGCAAACTCCGGATCCGAAATATCGAATCCCAGCTTTTCAAAATCTTCGTACGCCATCGGCAGCGTGATCTCCCTGCCTTCAAGCGTAAATGTATTATACCCGGCCAGAGGAGCCTGCTCCAGAAGAGGGTTCTCCTCTTTTTCGTAAAACTCTCTCTCCGAGGTGTTCCGGGCCATCTGACGCCTGATCTGACGCTCGGCAGTCAGGATCTGTATCAGTATAACTCCTGCTGCCAAAATGGCGGTCAGGCAGATAATTCCTCCAATAATAATCGCCGCTATAATTCCTTTTCTGCTATTTTTATGACTCTCGTTTTGTCCGCCCGGGCTGTCCATGTTCTGCATTTCAAACTTTCTCTTTTCTGTGCTCTTCAAACCACTCAAACAGGTCTTTTTGCACCTGGTCACGGTCCGTCTCGTTTAATATCTCATGACGGTCTCCTGTGTACAGCCGAAGCGTCACGTCCTGTATGCCCGCCGCCCGGTATTTTTCGTAGATCTTCCGAACGCCTTTCCCGAATTCCCCTACAGGGTCTTCCGCTCCGGAGACAAAAAGTACCGGCAGCACTTTCGGAATCATGTACACGCTTTCTTTTCTCTGCATGTTAAGCATGCCGAGGAATATATTATAATACGCGTTCACAGTAAATCTGAAAGAACAGAGCGGGTCAGAGGAGTACATCTCCAGACGGTCACAGTCGCTGGTGATCCAGTCCGCCTTCGAATTGCCCGTCTTGAACTTTTTATTATATCCGCCAATGGCCAGATTATCCACCATCTTGCTCCGGTAATGCCAGCCTCTGAACGCTGCCATCAGGCGGCACAGGCGCTTGCCGAACAGCAGCGCCGCCTTCTTGTGGTCCGCCACCGCACCCATCAGCACCACTCCGCTCAGACCATTTCCATACATCTGAATGTATTGACGCAAAAGAGATGATCCCATACTGTGTCCCAGCATAAAGTAGGGTACGTCTGGATATTTCTTCATTGTGCGCTGCCGGAGTGTGTGCATATCTCCGAGCACGCACACATTTCCGTACTTTTCATTGAAAAATCCGTACTCTGATTTTGCCTGGACGGATTTCCCGTGTCCGAGATGATCATTTCCCACCACATAATACCCTCTCTCGCAGAGGAAGGAAGCAAACTCATCATATCTTACGATATGCTCAACCATACCATGACTGATCTGAAGGACAGCCTTTACTTCTCCCTCCGGTTTCCACTCAACTGTATGGATTTCTGTATTGCCATCTTTTGATGGAAAATAGAACTCATCTCTCATGTTACTCACTACCTGTCATCTAAATTTATGTATTCGCGATACGGTGCGAGAGGCTTATACGCCGGACGTATGATCTTATCCACATTCTGGAGCTCTTCCATTCTGTGCGCGCTCCATCCGACGATACGGGCCGCTGCAAAGATCGGAGTATACAGCGAAGCCGGGATGTCCAGCATGCTGTAAACCAGTCCGCTATAGAAGTCCACATTAGCGTTAACCCCTTTGTACATCCTGCGTTTCTCACCAATGATCTCGGGCGCCATGTGCTCAACTTTCTCATAAAGCGCGTACTCTGCATCGTGCCCCTTCTCATGCGCGAGCTGCTTCACGAATTTTTTGAAAATATCGGCACGGGGATCGGAAATTGAATATACCGCATGTCCCATACCATAGATCAGACCTTTTCTGTCGAATGCCTTCTTATCAAGAAGCGCCTCCAGATACGCGCGCACCTGGGCGTCATCTGTCCAGTCTGTCACATGCTTTTTCATATCCTCGAACATCTGCGTAACCTTGATGTTCGCTCCGCCGTGCTTCGGTCCTTTAAGCGACGCCATAGCCGCGGCGATCGTGGAGTATGTATCTGTTCCAGAGGAGGTAACCACATGTGTCGTAAATGTAGAGTTATTACCGCCGCCGTGATCCATGTGAAGAACCATCGCCATATCAAGAATCTTTGCTTCAAGCTCTGTATACTGTCTGTCCTCCCTGAGCATCATCAGGATGTTCTCAGCCATAGAAAGCTCCGGTCTCGGCGCGTAGATATAGAGATCCTCGCCTCTCTTGTAGTTGTAAGCGTGATAGCCATATACCATCAGCATCGGGAACTGGGCAATCAGGTTCAGACACTGACGCAGCACGTTGGGGATGCTCGTATCATCCGCTTTCTTATCATAGGAGTAAAGCTGCAGGATACTTCTCGTAATACTGTTCATCATGTCGCGGCTCGGCGCCTTCATGATGACGTCCCGTGTGAAGTTCGGCGGAAGCATACGTCTCTGAGCAAGCATCTCCTGAAATTCCTCCAGCTCTTTCTTATCAGGAAGTTCACCGAAAAGAAGCAGATATGCCGTCTCCTCAAAACCGGGATGCTTCGCATCCAGAAATCCTTTTACAAGATCCTTTATGTTGTATCCGCGGTAGTAAAGGTTTCCTTCACAGGGAACTGTCTTGCCGTCGACTACTTTTGATGCGCAGACGTCTGATACATTCGTCAGACCGGCAAGAACCCCTTTTCCGTTCAAATCACGAAGTCCTCGTTTAACCTCATACTTCGTGTACAGTTCCTTATCGATTGCGTTGTTCGTTTCGCATTTGAGAGCTAGTTCTTCAATCTGTGGAGTAATATCGAAAAAAATGCTGTCAATGTCTTTTGCCATGTGCGTCTCCTCCTTCTCTCTTATTCTCTTTTTTATCCGTATGACCTTTTTATTATACTAAAAATCAAGAATTTATACAATTAACACTCTATTAAAAATTTATGAACTAGAGGCCCGCTTTTGTGTGTTTATTTGCTATATATCACTATATTTTCTGTTATTTACTTTATTTTGTTTAAAATATTTGATAATTTTGCAAATTCTTCGAGGTTCAGAGCCTCCCCCCGCACACTGGCGCCTTTGTCCAGTTTGGCTATGGCAGCCTCTATCTCTTCTTTGGAAAAATTCAGTTCCGCGGAGTTTTTAAGACCGTTTGCCAGCGTCTTTCTCCTCTGGTTAAATGACGCGCGAATGATCCGGAACATGAGTTTTTCGTTTTCGACCGCTACCGGGGGATGTTCATAGCGTTCCAGCCGTATGACGGCGGAACCCACTTTCGGCCGGGGCATGAAACAGTTGGGCGGGACATTGGCCGCAATGTACGGCTTTGCATAGTACTGAACCGCCAGAGACAAAGCCCCGTAGTCTTTTCCGCCCGGCCCCGCCTGCATCCGATCCGCCACCTCTTTCTGCACCATAACGGTAATGCTCTTTAGCGGAACATGATTCTCAAACAGTCCCATAATAATCGGGGTGGTAATGTAATAAGGCAGATTCGCCACGACTTTCAGCGGCTGCCCTCCGTTCTCTTCTTCCGCCAGTTTTGCGATATCTGTTTTCAGAATATCTTCATTAATAATCCTGACATTATCATACCCGTCCAGTGTATCTTCCAGAATCGGGATCAGCGCCCGGTCGATCTCCACAGCAATCACCCGCCGCGCCTCGCATGCCAGATGCTGAGTCATTGTGCCGATGCCCGGTCCGATCTCGAGAACGCAGTCATTTTTATCGATCCCTGCCGCACGGATGATCTTGTCCAGCACATGGGGATCAATAAGGAAGTTCTGGCCGAACTTTTTCTGAAACACGAAATTATATTTCTGGAGTACCGCGATCGTTTCCTGCGGATTTCCAAGTGTAGGTTGCTTCATCTCATCCTCCTTACAAACTCTGAAGATTGTATAAAATCCTGCTGTTCTCCTCTGTCCGGCGAGCAACTTCCTCCGCGCTCACGCCTTTGAGTTCGGCAATCTTCCCGGCCACATAGGGCAGGTACAGCGAGCAGTTGCGCTTCCCCCGGTATGGTTCGGGAGCCAGATAGGGGCAGTCGGTTTCCAGCACGATCGACGTAAGCGGAACCGCTTCCACCACGGCTTTGAGTTTCTTCGCGTTTTTAAAAGTGATCACGCCGCCCACGCCGATATAGTATCCCATCTTCACATACTCCACCGCCATCTCAGGTGAATAGGAATAGCAGTGAATAACAGCTTTCATCCCCTGCGCGTATTTTTTCATAATCTCGAAAGTGTCGGACGCCGCCTCACGGCTGTGGATGATCAAAGGCATCTCTTTCTTCCGCGCCAGTTCTATCTGACGGATAAACCATTTCTTCTGTATGTCATGACTTTCCTTATCCCAGTAATAATCCAGACCGATCTCCCCTACCGCCACGATCTTCTCCAGATCCAGGAGCCGTTCCATCCTGGCCATACACTCCTCGTCGAGAGAACCGGCTTCGTCAGGATGAATGCCGATGGCTCCGTAGACAAACGGATAATCCTCAGTCAGCTTCCGTATTTTAGTCCATGACTCCAAAGTGGAACCGGCATTTACAATCAGGCCGATTCCGCCGTCATGCATCCTGCTTAGCAGTTCATCCCTGTCTGTATCAAACTGTTCATCATCATAATGTGCATGCGTATCAATTATCATAATCTTCTCCTTTACCGTTTCCGGATGAATCACGGAAACAGACAGATAGATTATAACACAATTTGTCCTGCCATGCTGTATTTTTACTTATAACTCATAATCAATACTTATAATGAATGAAACTCTTGTATTTTCTCCCGGTTTTGTCTACTCTTATAGTGGAGCATTTCTCCTGGCGTAAGAGGAGATGAAACTATGAATAAACGAGGTGTGCGAAATGAAACCAATCAAAGAAGGAAAAGTACGCGAGATCTATGACAACGGCGACAGTCTGATACTTGTAGCCACAGACCGTATCAGCTGTTTCGATGTGATCTTAAAAAACACGATAACAAAGAAAGGCACTGTCCTGACACAGATGTCAAAGTTCTGGTTCGACATGACAAAGGACATCCTGCCCAACCATATGATCTCCACAGATGTAAACGATATGCCCGAGTACTTCCGTCAGCCGCAGTTTACCGGCAACAGCATGATGTGCAAAAAGCTTGAAATGCTTCCCGTAGAATGCATTGTCCGCGGTTACATCACAGGAAGCGGCTGGGCGAGCTATAAAAAAGACGGCACTGTATGCGGCATTAAGCTTCCCGAAGGCCTGAAAGAGTCGGACAAACTTCCGGAGCCCATCTACACACCTTCTACAAAGGCCGAGATCGGGGATCACGATGAGAATATCTCTTACGAGCAGAGCGTTGAGTGCCTGGAAAAAGCATTTCCGGGTAAAGGTGAGGAATACGCTTCCAAGCTGCGCGACTACACCATCGCCCTCTATAAGAAATGTGCGGACTATGCATTGAGCCGCGGCATCATCATCGCAGATACAAAATTTGAATTCGGACTGGATGAGAACGGCAATATCGTGCTCGGCGACGAGATGCTCACGCCGGACAGCTCACGCTTCTGGCCTGCCGACGGATACGAGCCGGGACACGCTCAGCCATCCTTTGACAAGCAGTTTGCCCGCGACTGGCTCAAAGCCAATCCCGATAACGACTGGACACTCCCGGACGACATCGTGCAGAAAACTATCGATAAATATCTTCAGAGCTATGAGATGCTGACCGGAGAGAAACTGTAATTGCATACAGTCATGTAAGAAAGACCGCCCGACCGGAGTTTCCTTCCCGGCAGGCGGTCTCATTTCGTCTTTACAGCAGCTTCATTCCTTTGATACCGCCCGCATAATGCGAAGCAGCATGTCTCCGGTTCCCACATTATAGCCGCTCTCCGCATAGACGCCTGTGAGCGTCCTGTCAACGGCCAGAAGAAATGGCAGCGCCTCCGGATCTTTATACATCCTGCGCGCAAGCTGCCGCTGAACTTTTCTCTCCGGGTCAAAGAGCACTCCCGCCTTCGGGAGCGCAGCAACCGTCCGGGAAAATGTAGGGGAGCCGAGATCTTTGCAATCTTTTAACACAAAACAAAGCCTGCCGCCGAGAGAATGAAACGCCTCCTCTTTCTCCCTGATCTCATTTAGAATATGTTCTGCCGGCTCTTTATCCCTCTCAATCCAGATAAAAATCATCTCTCCGTTTTCCGCGATCTCCCCGGCTGCTGTCCTGACTGCGCCGCTTTCATCAGACAGCGCAAAGTCTTCAAGATCTGCATTCATCAGAAGGTCACTTGTTTCCGCCTGTCGCATCATAAGATCGATCACATACTCCGATTCCCCTTCCACGTCAAAAGTACACACCGCCGCGAACTGGTCTCCGCCCGGCAGACGATTCGTTGTGATTACGCGGTATCTTCCCGGAGAGAGCCACGCAAAGTCGTATTCCCCGGATCCGCTCCCCAGACGCAGAGAGCGCCAGCCTTTTTCTGTCTTTTTACTGACCGACCAGTTCTCTCCGTATAACCATGCTGTCTCCCCTGTCTGCCTGAAACGGATAAACGCCGTGCGGGGTGATCTTTCCCCCATGACGCGCGCTTTTTCCTCAACCGGATCGAGCCTGGCGGGAATCCCGAAGGTCCGGCATATGGCGGCAAACAATATCTCCTGAGAGCGGCCGGAGCCATACCCGTATTCGAGCATCCCCTCCGGCAACGTGATCAGCTTCGGATACTCCTTCTCTTCCATCTCACGGATATGGCTTCTGATCCAGTTCCGTATCTGTCCGGGATCTCTGCGGAAGCGCTCCTCCTCTTCCTCTGTGAAGCATGCTTTGATCACGCTTCTGTATGCCGACGGCTGTTCCAGGCCGATCCGGGGCGCAAGTACATACGCGCGAAACAGGTTTTCCGGCACGGAGTCTTTCCATTTCATAGCTTCGTGGAAATGATCGTACAGGATTTCCGCCGTACAGTCTCTCAGATCTTTTTCCGCGAGGTTTTCAACCATGATTCTCTTCCATCTGTCGTCACCGGGCATCTTTTCCAGAAACCTCCGAATCTGAGCGTCATTTCCCTCCGAAGTACGCATCTTATGACGGTACCGTTTCAGCGCTCTGATCTTTTTCTCCCCGTCCGCTTTATTACGTTTGGCGGCATGTCCATACAATTTCGGGTTTTCACCGGGCGCCGCCATGTCAAAGCTGATCCAGCCCCCGGCGCTGTAAAACGGATCTTCCCGTGCCACGGCTACGATGACTTCCCCATCCCGCTCCACCCTTGCCACCACGCTTCCCTCCAGATCCTCACTGCGCGCATGGATCATCAGACTGCCCAATCCGGTTTGTGCCCGGAACTCTCCTTTACTGCCGGTTTTTCCTGAAATTACCGGCACGAGCCGGGCATAATTGAGCACTTCACATGATACCTGCGCCCCAGGAACGGCTCTCCCACTTTCGTCAACCACCCGCACGAGAAGTTGTGCCGTAAGGGCATACCTTTCAAGTTCAGAAACAGCCGTTGTCATCCCTTCTTGCATCACAATCTCTCCGTCCGGTTTCTGGCTTCCGTATACCTGGGAGCTGATCATCATTGCCCTCGAGGCGGCCCCCGTAAACCAGCCTTTGTCCAGTGTCTCCTCGGGCTCGCATGCTCCCAGATAACGCCACTTTCCATCGCACCACGCCTCGACCCACGCATGGTTGTCATCGCAGTGGGACCACCTCTGAGCATACACTTGCCGGGCGGGGATCCCCACGCTTCGCAGTACATTAACGGTAAAAACAGACTCTTCCCCGCAGCGCCCGATACCGCTCCGGTACACCGCTTCCGCTGAGAGCGTTCTGTCGTCACTGCACCGATAAGTTACTTCCTCCGCACACCAGTAATTGACCTCAAGAATCGCATTTTTTACTGTTTTCCCCGTCAGACGCTCTTTTACCTTTTCATAAAAGAGTTTCCGGCAGGGCGTAATTCCTTCCGTATTCACCCGGTGATACACGACGTAATCAAGAAACAGCCGCTCCTCTTTGCGGCGAGAGTCCTCTTCCTCCGCTATCTTCCATACGCCTTCCCTCATCAGGAGAGCGCCGTGACGGGCAAACGCATAAAATGTCTCATACGGATAATTTACCACATCGGAAAGGGGCATGTTTGCATAAAGATACTTCAGCAGAAGTACTGTATTTTCCCCGGATCCTCCTCTTTTTTCTCTGCCTATTTTTTTGCTGATTTCTTCCGCCTTTTTCACGATGCGGCCGCCAGGCTCCGTCAATCTGAGCATGAACCGGTCGTATTCCGTCTCGATCTGTCTCTTTGTCACTTCCAAAAGCATAGTTTCTCTCCTCCGCTATTCCTTAACCGCTCCGGCCGCCAGGCCGCCTTCCACCTTCTCCTGGAACACCAGATAGATGATCAGGGGAAGGGCCACCGTGATCACGATTGCCGCCATCAGCGGACCGTAGTCGCTTCCACGCTCGCCGTTAAAATTCAGAAGTCCCAGCGCCACCGGCTTTAGACTCTTGTCATTGATAAAGAGCAGTGGGAAGAGGATATTGTTCCAGGCACTCAGGAAGTTAAAGATCGAGATCGTCGAGAGGGCCGGTACTGTCATCGGAAGCATGACATGTCTGTAGATCTGAAAATAAGAAGCTCCATCGATCAGGGCCGCTTCTTCCAGCGATTTATTTACGCCTTTCATAAAACTTGTCACAACAATGATGCTGAACGGCAGGCTGAACGCCGTGTAGATCAGGATCAGAGCCGGAATATTGTTCTTCAGACTCAGCGCGCTGATCATATATGAGGTAGGCACAAGTACAGTGTGCATCGGCACCATCATGCCAAGTGTGAAAAACACAAGGAGGAATTTGCTGCATTTAAAGTCAAACCGGGACAGCACATACGCCGCCATCGACGAGACGAGCGCCAACAGAGTCACCGTCGCAAACGACTGTATCAGGCTGTTTATAAAGTAGACGCCCATGTTGGCTTCTGTCCACGCTTCCGCATAGTTTCCCCACTGCACCACATCCGGCAGACCAAAGGGCTCCTGAAAGATCTCCACTTTCGTCTTCAGAGAAGACAGTACTGTAAAGAACATCGGCGCGGCAAAGATAAAGGCCGCGAAAATCAGAAGTACATACATCAGCCCCCTGCCTGGGGTCAGCTTCTTTTTTATTCCGCTTTTCTTTTTAGTTTTTTTTCTCTTTTTGCTCACTGCATCCGCCTCCTAATCATTCTTCCCTATCTTTGCCGACATGAAGTTGCTTGCAAATGTCGCCACGGTACAGATAATCATGATCAGAATACCTATCGCACTTCCGAGGCCGTAGTGGCTGTACTTGAACGCCTCATTGTACATCAGTGTCGTCGGCAGATTCGTAAGGCCGTTTGGCCCGCCCTGCGTCATGGCGAATACAAGGTCAAACACTTTGACGGAGCCGATAATGTCCATCATCACGCACATCGAGAGAATCGGCTTAAGCTTCGGAACCGTGATGCTGAAAAACTGCTGCACCGGAGTCGCGCCGTCAATAGAAGCCGCCTCGTACAGTTCCTCCGGGATCGTCGTAAGTCCCGCAAGGAGAATGACCATATAGTATCCTACTCCGGCCCATACATTCACGAATACGATCGTGTTCATCGCCGTTGCTTCATTGACGAGCCATGAAGTTACAAGATTTCCCAGTCCCGCTGAGTCAAGCATCGCGTTAAACGCGCCGTTGGGCATGAATATGAAATACCACATCAGGCCTACCGCTGTGAGCGGAAATACCGTCGGCACGAAGAAAAGCGCTTTAAACAGCCTGTAGCATTTACATTTCGCATTAATCGCCACCGCCATAAGAAGCGCAACCGGCGTGTGGAACAATACGCTGACAATTACCATCTTTGCCATGTTTTTCAGCGCCAGGATCACATCCGGATCCTGAAATGCGGCAACATAATTTTTGATTCCTACAAATGTGATCTCCGAACCTGCGATTCCGTTCCAGTTTACCAGCGAAAAGAATATCGCGCCGATAATGGGAATGATCTGAAACAGAATATAGATTGCCAGTGCCGGGACAATAAAGAGAAAAATCCCTATTTTGGCTTTTCTGCTTTTGACTTTCATTTATGTTTTCCCTTCTTTGTTTAGTAGAAAGAAACGGGGCCCGGACAGCATTACTGCCGGGCCCCGTGGATAATCTTATAGGCTGCTGTCTATCTCTGCCTGAATCTCCGCCGCCGCGTCTTCAGGCGTCGAGCCTGTAAAAATGCTTGCTATCGAATTTCTCGATCTGTCCTGCATGGATGTCAGCGGATCATAGTCAAAAATATCCTGAGCGATTCCCGTAGACTCGTTTCCCTCTTCAATCACTCTTAGCAGAAGCGGATCGAGCGCATTTTCATCCAGTTCTACGTCTGTTCTCGGGATCAGCATGGCGGATTCCTCCGCAAATCTCTTCGTTGCCTCCGGGCCGGTAAGCATTTTAAGCAGTTCCAGCGTAAGATCCAGTTCTTTTCCTTCCAGCTTGCCGCTGACCATCAGCGGGCTTATCGTCTGCATATCTTCATCTTTAAACTCAGGTTTCTCCTCGAAATACGGAAATTTGGCAAATGCAATGCTGTCGCTTACCGCAGTCTCCGCAGGATCAGTAAATGAGCTGATATTCCACGGTCCTGTAATTACCATCGCCGCCTCCCCTGTCTGGAAGGAAGTCATTGCCATCGTATCTGTCAGCCCCGCGCAGTTCGGGTCAAACGCCCCTGCGTCAATCAGATCTTTTACATACTGAAGCGTTTCTATCACATCATCATCTGTCCATTTCTTTTCTCTTGATCCAAGCTGTTTCGCAATGGATGTTCCAAGCCATCTGTACGAGATCAGGTTATGAAGGTGTCCCCCCATATATGTAGACTGAGTGCCTATGGCGATGGGAGTCACATCAATCGCTTTGAGCTTCTCAATTGCATCCAGGAATTCTGTCCATGTCTGCGGAAATCCAGAGATGCCGGCTTTGTCAAACAGGTCTGTATTATAGAAGAATCCAATCACTCCGGACTCTGATGGCGCCGCGTATGTGCCCTCATATCCCGGCACCTGGTAGTAGGCAAGCGAACTCTCCATAAATCCTCCTCCCCACTCAGTATCTTCCTCCAGATACGGCTGCAGATCGAGAATCATACCGTTATCGATATACTCGCTTAAGTTGGCAACGCCCTGAATACGAAAGATATTCGCCATCTCTCCTGATGCAATATCCGTGGAGAGCACGTTGTTGTAAGCAGACTCGTCACTCTGTGAGTCATCGATAATCTTCACTTCCGGGTGCTTCTCCTTGAATTCATCCAGAATATCGTTCCAGATTCCGACCTGTGGGGATGTTCCCGACATTCTTGTCAGAAGGCGGATCGTCACTGTCTCCCCGGATGCCGGGCCGCTGTCTCCCATATCTGTACATCCCGCTAAAAGTCCGAGCACCATAGCGCCAGTCAGCGCTGCCGCCGTAATTCTTTTTCTTTTGTTTCTCATAGCACTGTTTCCTCCTTTTCTTTTTTCTATCCTCAGCCTCTTAAAGGCTCGAACACCGGCTTTTCTTCCTCCAGCTCCAGGCAGACGCAGTAGTTTTTCTCACTTCTCATATCTCTTGGGAACTCCAGCGATACACAAGGATCTCCTTCACAGCTTATCTCTGATACGCATCCTACTTCCCGTCCGTCTCTGAGAATATACGCCTTTTTCACACGATTCGCGCAATTGAGAATCTCCAGTCTCTTCATCGGTTTGAATACATGTATGTACATGCGATTCTTTTTACATGTAAACTCCACTCCGTCAAGTTCATATGGATAGACCGGGGAGGCCACTGTCGCGAATATTCCATCAGCATTTTCTTTTACATACTTTCCAACTTTATTAAGAATCTTAATACTTTCTTTGGGAACTATTCCATTTCCTTTTGGTCCGACGTTGAGCAGATAATTTCCGCCCCGGCTGTTAATCTTGATTAAGAGGCGGAGAATACTGTCTGCATCCTTCCAGTTGTCATCGTCTTTGTTATACCCCCATGTATCGTTCATAGTTGCCGGTACTTCCCAGTCGCCTTCATATGGAAGTCTCGGGATAAAGTTATCTCCTGTTGTCATGTAATCTCCCAGCTGGTTTCCGATTCTCCCGCTGATAACGCAGTCCGGCTGAATAGATTTTACGATGTCTATGCACTCCCGGCTCTGCTGCCTGGTCATTCCCATCGGCGTGTCAAACCAGATCAGGCAGATCTCACCGTAATCTGTCAGCAGCTCCTTAAGCTGCGGCTTTACTTTGTTATCCAGATACGACTGAAAGTCCTTCTTCGTATTGTCGTCTCGGAGCTGTTCTTCTGTTTTCATGCAGTGGGATACAAAACCGTTGGGGTCGTGCCAGTCCTGTGCCTGGGAATAGTACAGACCGAATTTCATATCGTATTTTCTGCAGGCGTCCGCCAGCTCCTTCACAATATCCCTCCGGCACGGTGTCGCTTTCACTGAATTGTAAGAGCTGGTTTCCGAGTCATACATTGCAAACCCTTCGTGATGTTTTGCCGTAAATACAACATATTTCATTCCCCAGTCCTCTTTTGCCCTTTTCACCAGTTCATCGGCGTCAAACTGATCCGGATCGAACCGGCTGGCGAGTTTTTCATATTCTCTGACCGGAATTCCAAGATTGTTCATGATCCATTCCGAAATATGATCTGTCTTTTTCCCGTTGTACTCTCCGGCAAGGATCGAATAAAGCCCGAAATGGATAAACAACCCGTATTTTGCCTCTTTGAACCACTGCTGTTTCGTGTCCGGGATTCTGTCAGTTTTCATCGCCCTCTCCTTCCCTCCGTCTTTACGCTCTCTTTTTCCTTCTGTTTCTGTGGTGTATAAAATATATAACGTTTCTTCATTTTCAACAATGTTCATTTCCCACTTTTTTGTCAATTTCCCACATGAATTCCGGTATTTTCGGATTATATTTTGACAAATCGCCCTGTAATTTCTATAATAATTTCAAATATGTCCCCCTTAATCAGCACTGCAAGGAGGCCTTATGTCAAAAAAACTATTCAAATTTAACACAAGCACCATACGCTTTGACTATTTCCGCAATATGTCTCTCACCGCGGTACTCTTTATGGCTCTGCTCTTTGTCAGTACCTCCCTTGTGTTTTTATATAATTCCTTTTTACTTAAAAGTGATGATTCCCACAATCAGCTGAGTTACATTTCCGATCAGCTGCGCTACTACCTTACTTCTGTAGACAATTACTCTAAGACGATTTTCTCAGATTCAAAAGTGCAGAATTATATGGCAGATTATCTGAAAGATGATGTGACACAACAGGATACGCTGGATGTCAGACAGCAGATCTGTCAGATCATACAGTCCACGCCTTTTATACATTCCGTCAGACTCTACTCATCCGACGGCACGTTCATAGTTGCATCAGAATCGTTTACGACTCCCGGGGATCTTATCGATCCCGCTGAATATACGCAATGGTCTGTAGGAGTCAGGACGAAGGTCGGAAGTATCAGCGAAGAGTTGAAAGTGCTCTCCTATACCCGTCCGTTTTACAGCATTTCCACCGGAAGCCTGCTGGGCTATATAGAAATATCCATTCCTGAGAGCAGAATCTCCGAGATTTATTCCGGGCGAAACGGACAGCAGAATATTTTCATGACGGACAGCCAGAATACAGTGCAGAGCACTTCCGGCAGCCCGTCTCTTGACGGCGTCTTTTTATACGGTGACAGAATCCGGGATAATTCCGGTTCCTTTTTTTCCGGGGGCAGCCTCATATTTTACGAGTATTTTCCGATACTGGACTGGTATATCATAAGCGAAACTCCCTTGGGCGTTTTTCTTCACTCTATCATCCCTCTGCTCGGAGTCTTGCTGCTCATCGCCCTTATGATCGCGGGTTCCTGTATCTATGTGTCGCGCAAAGTTGCTCACAGAGTCACATCTCCTCTGAGCCGTCTGGCCGCTCATATGCACAAGGTCAACGAAGGCCATTGGGAACCTGTACAGATTGAGCCGTGTAATGATGAAATCTTCGTTCTCTTCGAGTCGTTTAACAGCATGATTGTCAGACAGACAAAAATGAGAGACGATCTGCTTCACGCCGAACAGATGAAGCGGCAGCTTTCACTCTCACTGCTCCAGGAACAGGTCAACCCTCATTTCCTCTACAATACACTGGACAATATCTGTTCCCTGGCCGAACTGAATGAGAAAGACACGCTGATCCATCTGACCATGAGCCTTTCGGCATTCTACCGGTACAGTCTCAGCAAAGGTAAAATGCATGTCACGGTAAAAGATGAGCTGGATATTTCGCGCGCTTATCTGGAAATCATGAAGATACGCTATATCAGCAAGTTTGACTACACAATCGAATGTCAGGAAAATCTTAAGACCTGCCCCTGCATCAAACTGCTCCTTCAGCCGGTTATTGAAAACAGTATCTATCACGGGATAAAGGAGCTCGCCCGCCGCGGATATATTGCCGTCCGGGCAGATACAGCAGACGGCGCTTTACGTTTTACAGTGGAAGATAACGGAAAAGGACTTACAGAATCTGATTTTGAGAAGATACGATCCGGAAAAAGCTCCCATTTCGGGATTAAGAGCATACACAACCGGATCCAGCTCTACTACGGGCCGGAATACGGACTTACAATACGCAACAGAGAAGGAGGCGGGTGCGTTACCGTCATCACGATTCCACTGCCGGAGGAGGAGACACAATGGCAATCAATCTGATCATCGCGGACGATGAATACTTTATCCGCCAGCGCATTAAGAAGATCATTCCCTGGGAAAAGATGGATCTTACGTTCGCCGGAGAAGCAGAAAACGGAACACAGGTAATAAAACTTCTGCGGGAGACATCTGCCGACATCCTCCTTCTGGACATTAAAATGCCCCGGATGGATGGAATCGAAACAGCCAGATATATTTCTGAGCACTTCCCTCATGTTCATATTATTACACTGTCGGGGTATAATGATTTTGAATATGCGCGCTCCATGCTGCGCTTTGGGGTAAAAGAATATCTGCTTAAACCGGTGTCACCGGAAGAATTAGAAAATGTACTGTCAAGGTGCATTCATTCTGTAAAGCATGAAAGATCAAAAGAAATGATTTTGAATCTTTATCTTGAATATGAAAAAACTCAGGCTCTCGAATCTGTGCGGAACGCTTCTTCCTCATGGGAGGATTTCTGCGGAGCATATCCCGAGTTCGCCGGCTTCAGATACAGCTTTTTCTGCGCCTTCTTTCTGGAGAGCGGTTCCGCCGACCTGCCGGCCGGTATTGCCGCCGGTATCCGGGAATCGGGACTTCTCTGCTGTCACTGGCAGGACAGCGATTATATCTGTTTTATGCAGGTCTTTCTCTGTCACGAAAATGAGATCAAAACAGCGGACACAGTACTAAATGACTGCGTCCGCTGTCAGGATACATACACATATGTTGTCTGCGGAGATCCTTTCCCCGTAACAGAAAGTCACGCGGAGCCGTACCGGCTTTGTTCCGCCGGGCTTATGAACCGCTATTTCCGGGACAAATCTGCCGTGGAAAGAGTGTCGGGAGCTCTCCCGCACACGGATTTCCGTGAAGAACTCAGGAAGCAGCGAAAGGCTCTTCCCCCACTGCTTAACAGTAAGGATGAAAGCCGCCTCCGGGATTACATGGACTCCCTTTTTGCTCTGGCAGACGAATGGAAAAGCCCTGAATTCATCCGTTTGACAGTTACTGAAATATTTACAATATACTTCATTTTCTCTGATGTATTCAAACATAACGGAGGCAGTATCAACGAGGTCGTCTCGTCTCTTCTGGACAGTGAATATTCGACAGCCGCGCTGAAAGAAGACTGCTTATCATACGGCCTGCAGTGTATACGGGAAAGCACCCTGGCTCCTTCCGACAGTCTTCTGTGCGGACGGGTCATCGAATATATCCGCAAAAACTATGCTGATACCTCCTTGTCCGTAGCCAAGATCGCCGCACATTTTCAGCTGCATCCGACCTATCTGGGAAGCGTCTTTAAAAAAGCCGAACACAGTTCGCTCCTCCAGTATATCTCAGAAGTACGCATCGAGGAAGCGAAAAAGCTTCTTACCAAAACAGACATGAAAATATCTGAAATTGCCGAGAGCATTGGTTTCTCAGACATATATTATTTCAGCTAACGGTTCAAGAAAATCACCGGATATACTCCGAAAGAATATGCGCTGAAATTCTCGTAGCATGCAGGGTTACCATCTCTTTTCCGCACCGGGGCAGTGCCGGATGGCCACTGCCGCCCGCATCTCCACGAAGCAGCCGCATATTCTGCACATGCCGTTAAGCAAGTGCCCGCATTGTCTGCACTCTGAAAGCCGCTCTTCATATTCTTTGCCGGAAACTTTATCCTCTGCCGGAAGATTCGCGATGTATGTATACATATTCTGAAAATATTCCACCTCCGGCATGTCTCTTAAAAGACATTTTCTGCACACCCGCTGCATTTCCGCCATTTTTCTTACCTCAATTCCAGATGGAGAACGCTGCATGCCGGAATCGTAAGACTCACGCCGTTTTCCGTTATCCTGGCGCCGTCGAATTTTTTCACCCGGACATGATCCGGATCTTCAAATGTGTTCATGGCGTGCATCTCATCCGACACGATCTCTCCTCTTATTTCGCTGACTTTCCGGTCAACAATGTGTGCGTCAATATCATAGCTCTCATCTGCCGAAAGATTTGTCAGCGTTATATGAAGCGCGCCGTCTCCATCTACAGAAACCGACTCGGTCAGATTCGGCATCTTCCATTCATCCTCATCTCCGATAGTCTCCGTCTCTATACTGCTGTCCACAAGCTCGGCGTCCTGATGATACTTATACATGTCAAACACATGGTATGTCGGAGTTTTTATCATCTTGTCCCCTTCTGTCAGAATCACCGCCTGTAATACATTGACAATCTGAGCCAGATTCGCCATCTTTACCCGGTCGCTGTGCTTATTGAATATATTCAGCGTGATCCCCGCCACGAGGGCGTCTCTTATCGTATTCTGCTGGTAGAGGAAGCCCGGATTCGTTCCCGGTTCACATGTAAACCATGTTCCCCACTCGTCCACGATCATCCCGATCTTTTTCTCCGGGTCATACTGATCCATGATCGCACCGTGGCGCCGGATGAGTTCATCCATAAACAGAGCCTTATTCAGAGTCTTGTACCACACTTTTTTGTCAAAGTCCGTGGCGCTTCCCTTTGTCTCCCAGCCTTCGGGATGAACATAGTAATGAAGTGACAGGCCATCCATAAATCCGTGCTGGAAAGGAAGAGAATGACTGAAACATGTCTTGAGGACTCCCTCTGTCCACTCGTAGTCGTCCACATTTGCTCCACAGCATATTTTCTGAATATGGTGATCCGCCTTATAATCGCGAACATAAGTCTGGTATCTGCGGTACTCATTCGCGTAAAAGTCAGGATTCATATTGCCGCCGCATCCCCAGTTCTCGTTTCCAACGCCAAAGAAATCTACTTTCCACGGATCTTTATGTCCGTTTTTCTCCCGCTGTTCAGCCATCGGAGACACCCCTTCAAAGGTCATGTATTCCACCCATTCGGACATTTCCTGCACCGTACCGCTCCCGAGATTGCCGTTGATGTATGTCTCACAGCCGAGCTGACGGCACAGTTCAAAAAATTCATGAGTTCCGAAACTGTTGTCCTCAACAACGCCGCCCCAGTGTGTGTTGACGATCTTCTTCCGGCCTTCCTTCGGGCCGATTCCGTCTTTCCAGTGATATTCATCCGCAAAGCATCCGCCCGGCCAGCGCAGCACCGGAATTTTGATCGCCTTTAAGGCCTCCACCACGTCGGTACGCATACCGTTTACATTTTTAATAGGAGAATTCTCCCCCACATAAATCCCTTCATAGATACATCTTCCGAGGTGCTCCGAAAAATGTCCGTAGATCTGTCTGTTGATCCTGCTCAGTTTCCTGTTCGGGTTTATTACCATTTTCGCCATTTTTCTGTCTCCTGTTCTTAATTCTTTGTATTCCGCCTGCTATTTCGCAGGATATACGCGATATTAATTCCCGGCTACCCGATCGCGTCAAGGCCGCTTCCCCATATGGAGACGCCCGTCTCGGCGCACACCGCCGTAAATGTCATGACATATTTTTTTCCGTTTTCATCCCACTGTTTTAAAAATACGCCTTTATAAGTATCCCCGTCTATTGTCAGACGCGCTTCGTATTCCCCTGCCAGTTCCCATGTACCTTCGGCAGCTCCGCTGATCTTCCCGTTTTTGTTCAGTTCAATCTCCTCGGATTCCTTCATGTCTGCCGAAATGTCTCGTCCGTGACTGATCAGCTTGTAAGTTCCGGCAAGATCGTTCCTGTCGCACGGTTCGGCCGTTTCCTCCGCGTACCGGTAGGGCGCTATGACCGGCCAGCCGTCTTCGTTAAAGAACATCTGGTGTACCCGCACCTGGTGCTCTTCCCCGCTGCTTTCAAACCTTGTGTGATAGATAATGAAATATTTACCGGTTTCCTCCTGATACAGGCAGGAATTGTGTCCCGGAGAGAGATAGCCGAGGCGGTCTTCCCCTTCCTCTCCCTCTTTCCAGACGAACTTATATCCGCCCATCAGTTTTGTTCCATACTGTTCGGCAGTGATGTCGCTGAACGAGGAACCGGACGGCCCTTTGCAGTCGGTCATCTCCTGCCCCATAGAGTCCACATAGGGCCCGTTCGGGTTTTCGGAACGGCATACCCGGATATTATATCCCCCGTCCGAATCCAGACCGCCAAAAGACAGGAACATGTAATAGTAACCTGTGTCCTCGTTATAGATCACATAAGGCGCCTCTATTCTGAGGTGATTGCCTCCAAGAAGTTTTTCTCCATATCCGCTCTCCAGGGGCAGCCCGGTATCAGGATCCATCTCTTTGATGAAAATGCCGCCGGAATAGGAGCCGTAAATCATCCACAGCCTTCCGTCCGCATCATAGAATACATTGGGATCCACTGCATTCGGATCTGTCGTGGCCTGATAAAGGTTGCCGTCTTCATCGTCTTCACCCGCGTCCATTCCCGATCGCAGCATGAGGCCCTCGTTTTCATACGGGCCCGCCACGCCATCCGAGACCGCCGTTCCCAGGCAGGAGACCGGCGCGTCCCCCTGACAGTTGCAATAATACAGGTGATACTTACCATCATTTAGTTTTGCCACATCCGGCGCCCAGAACGTGTTGCTGTGCGACCACTCAAAGGCGTCTTTCATTACATTATAAACATCCGGGATGATCTCATTGTCATTTTTTACCCCCTGGTTCACATAAGTCCAGTTCATCAGGTCATCAGTCTTCGCCACAGCAAGGTGGGAGCCGAAAATATAGTAGCTCCCGTCCTCCCCCTGAACAACGGACGGATCGTGAACGGACACTTCGTCAAATTCTTTTTCTACCGGCGTGTCCGCTTTGAGCTTTTCCTGTTTCCCGCACGCCGACATTCCCACGCATAGAAGCGCCAGCGCACATGCCAATACTCTTCTCACCATTTTCTCTTTCTTCCTCCGGGTATAAAAATACAGCGGTTCAGCCCCGCAGTTTCCCGCAGGTATCTGAGCCGCTGTATTTTGCTGTTATTTTTATACTCTGTTATGCCTGTCACATCGGACTGTAAGCGATACGGACCTTGATGTCCTGGTTATAGTTTCCGAATCCGCTTCCGAATATCGTCAGGCCGCCCACATTCTTCGCGTCCTCCTCAACCTGGAACTTGAATCGAATCGTACTTTTATAGTCCAGGTTAAACCGGTTTATATCTACATCGGATATTTTCAGTCCGTCCACAAACGTCCCTTTTTTATTAATTACAATCATTTTGAGCAGACCGTACTGATTCCAGTTGGGGAACCACCAGTCAGGAGTAAAAATCCCCTGCACATCGCCGTAGTCTCCCGGACTCGTCCACGTTCCGATCTTCACATCGTTTAAATAGAAGGAAATATCGGATGGCCAGTCATTATTGATTCCCGGCGCTTCCGAACTGATCTCCAGCGAAAGTGTGATCTGATCAATCTTCGTGGCGCTCGGCAGCAGATTCGGTATGAGATACTCAATATACCCTTTCGTAAACCAGAGAATCCGCGCCTTAATCCTGTCCGGGTGGGCGAAGTATCTCGGATCGTCCACTTCCCCTATAAGCGCCTTATCTGTCGCCAGTCCGCAGGTCGGGTATACTTCATAATTAGAATAATACCCTACGCTGACCTCAGTGTTATATATATTATTCTCATCTTCCGTCTCATAGTCGCCAATCTCAAAAAGAATTTTATCGATCGCCACCCGGCACAGTTTCTGATTGCCATGCCCGCCGCGCTCCGCCAGAACCTGAATGATTCCGCTTTCCTCCAGTTTCTTGACATGGCTGGTGAGCGCGCCGTTTGTAATACCGAGAGCCGAGGCCAGTTCATTCATATTCATCTCGCGGTTTTCCAGGAGTAGTTTCACAATATTGATCCTCAATTCGGAGCCCAGTGCTTTGAACACCGGAAGTCCCTCATCCAGATTCTTTATGTGCAACATTGCTTTTTCCCACTTTCCAGATAACTTTATTATTTTAGATTTGTCTAAAATTTACTATACATGAATTTTTTCCAATATGCAAGCCCCGAATTGTTGACTCCCGTGACAGCCGCAACGTCGCCGCCATTTTCAAAATCCTGACATCTGTATATCACACACTCTCCCGGCAGTGCGTCGCTGGTCTCAGCATTTTCTTCATGCGAAATCCGCATGCCGTTATCTCCCTCCTCAAACGTCACGCCTTCACCGGTTCCCGTAAGCCTGTCCGGAGAAAGCGGCTCAAACTTTTCTCCCTGATAAGGCTCCGGGCCAAGCACAGGCCAGTCGTTTACAAAAAACATGGGGCGCACCATCATGTAATGAATCTCATAGCTTGCGCGCTCCATCTCCTCATCATAATCCCTGTTTACAGATGCCCCGTCACGGAAGTGATGAACAAAAAAATATCGCTCCGACACCGGATCATAAAAAGGAACCCCGTGTCCGGGGCCTCTGATTCCGCCCCACTCCCATCCGTTTCCGGTAAATTTTACGTTGGGATTTTCCGAGCGGAAGCAATAGCTCCCCGCAATCTTAAGCCCCATAGAGCATTCCATCAGATCCCGGCCTTTCACATCGAGATAGGGGCCTGTTATGCTGCGGCTTCTGCCCGCCCGTATGTCATAGTCATCGCCCAGCCATCCGTAGGACTGAAACAGATAATAATATCCTGTTTCCGGCACATAGATGACCGCGGCGCCCTCCGGTCCGTCTGTCACCGCATCCGGCGATTTTCTTGAGATACATTTTCCAAGGCTCCGGGGATCCCGATCCGCCGGCATTCCCGTGTCCGGATCCAGCTCCTTTACATAAATCCCTCCGAAAAAGGAGCCGTATATAAGCCAGCATTTCTCTTCATCCCACACGATATGAGGATCTATCCCATTGGGATATGTATCGTCGGTTCCCCATGTGTCCATGACGACCCCTCTGTTCTCAAACGGGCCCAGCGGATCATCCGACACTGCCAGCCAGATCCGTGATTCTGAACTCCCGAAAGCTTTTGTGGCCGAGTAATACATTCTGTATTCCCCGTTTACATATTCTGTAAACGGGGCCCAGAATCCCGGCGCCTCCGGGTAATTTCCGTTATCCGCCGCCTCTCTTACGGCTTTCTCCGACAGCACCGTTCCCTCGTATCTGAAACGGACAAGGTCTTCCGAGCAGCGGACCGGAATTCCCTTTTCCTTATCAAGTCCCGATTCCGGGCGGTACACATCCGTACTGTAGGAGTAATACTTCCGGCTTACCGGATCCCACATCATGGAAGGATCATGAGACCACACTGCCGGATTCTCCCTGACATTCGTGTCATTTAACCGAATCGTTCTGTCCATGTTTATTCCTCTGTATGCCTCGTATTATCCTTTCACTCCCGATACAGCCATCGACTCAATAATATACCGCTGGAAGAAAAAGAACAGGAGCAGAGTCGGCAGTATCGCCAGCACCGACGCCGCCATTATCAGCGGGTAATCGCTGTTCACCGCATAGTACGCATTGAAAGAGCGGATGACAACCTGAAGGGTGAACCACTCTTCGTTCTGAATGAAGATCGTCGGAGCGAGGTAGTCATTCCAGATTCCCATAAACCACAGGATCAGCTGCGTCATCAGCGCTCCTTTCATGAGCGGCAGGAATATTTTATAGTACATTCTGAAGAACCCGCATCCGTCGATTTTCGCCGCCTCTACGATTGAGTCCGGCACACTGGTCAGATTCTGCCGCAGGAAGAAGATAATGCTGACATTTCCGAAGAGTCCGGGAATAATCAGCGGAAGAAGACTGTTCGTCCAGCCCATCTTCGTAAACATCACATACTGCGGAATCATTACAACCGCGAAGGGAATCATCATTGTAGCCAGAAGTCCCAGAAAGATGCCGTTCTTTCCTTTAAATTTAAGCTTGCTGAAGGAAAACGCAGCGAGGGAAGATGTGAAACCTCCCACGAGCAGCACCGGAGCCGCGACCATCAGCGTGTTGCGCAGACCGCGCAAAAATTCCGGTTTCTGAAGCACTTCCGTATATTTTCCAAATCTCCACGGATCAGGAATGATACTGAAATTCGCGGAGAGGATCTGATTCTTCGTCATAAATGAGCTCAGAACCATATAGACCAGCGGAAACACCATAACGATCGCGCCTATGAGAAGGAGAGCGAAAACAACCCCATCCACAATTCTGGCTTTTTTCGTTTTAACTTCCGAACTCTTTTCATCAAGATTCGCCATATCTCCAACCCCCTATTCGATCGTTTTGACCCATTTATCCTGAACTTTAAAGTTGATCGCCGTAACGATGAAAATAAAGATAGCCAGAATAAACGCCATAGCCGAACCATATCCCATCTGATTATTTCCAAACGCCTTGTCGTACAGGTAAAATACAACCGTCGCGGCACTGTAGTTCAGTCCTCCGGTCGGAACCATAACGAGAACTTCCACGAACACCTGGAATCCGCCGATCAGGCCTGTGATAAGCAGATAGAACGTAACCGGAGATACAAGCGGTATCGTAATATATCTGAACAGGTTAAAACCGCTCGCACCATCTATTTTAGCCGCTTCATAGTAATCTCTCGGAATACTCTGCAGGCCGGACAGATACAGAATGACCGAACCTCCCAGTCCTTTCCAGACCATGAAAATGATCAGGGATACTTTCACCCAGAATTCATCTCCCAGCCAGTTCGGCCCATGCATCCCCGTCAGGGTTTTAATCATACTGTTCAGCAGGCCGTAGTCATAGTTAAACACCCACATCCACAGAATCGCAACCGCGACAAGAGATGACACGACCGGAACATAATACAACGTTCGCAGTACTTTGATGCCGCGGATTTTCCTGTTCATTCCCACTGCAATGATAAGTGCCAGAATCATCCCGACCGGGATGCCGATCATATAGATCACCGTATTGAGCAGCACCTTCCAGAACTTCTCGTCTCCCAGAAGTTTTATGTAGTTTTCCGCTCCCACAAAGTTATCCATCATATTATTCATGCCGTTCCATTTCGTCAGGCTGGCAATAAATGCAAATACAATGGGAAACGCCATGAAGATCAGAAAACCGATGAACGGAGGAGACACAAACGCAAGCCCCCAGCAGTGCTCTTTTAATTCGGCTTTATTCATCTTTTTCTTAACGGGTTTTACTTTTGTTTCGCTCATACCATCTACCTCCGGACCGGGAACCGCATTATACACGGTTCCCGGCCGCAATCTACTCTACGCTCTCCCACGCCTCGTCAAGAGACTCCTGCATCTTCGGCTGCACTTCCGCGATATATTCATCCACTGTCATGGAGCCGTTTCTTACATTGTCAAGTCCTTCAAGGAAAATGTCATGCCACTCTGCGTTCGGAGTGTATGTTGTCTCCTGAAATCTTCCTTCATATTTGTCTGTTCCATTCAGATAGTTAAAGAAAACATTTACATTGGACGGGAACGCAAGTGTTCCGTCGCTGATCGCTGTCACAAACTCGCCTTCTGCCAGAGACTTGATATTCGGAAGCTGGATGGACTGCCCTCCTGTGATTCCGGAGAGTTCTTTCTGTCCTTCCTCATCCGCACACAGATAGGAGATCAGCTCTGTAGCTTCTTCCTGATTCTTGCTGTTCGCAGATACGCAGAATCCTACCGTGCCAAGCCATGTCATCGTCTTTCCGCTTGATAATGTAGGATATGCGCACAGATCCCACTCAAACGGGAATGTCTCTTCGTCCATGAAAGCCGCTACATCCCATGTACCGCATGCGTAGAAAGCTTCCTGGCCGGCCAGCCATCTCTGGTATACGCCAAGAGAAGCATCCTGCTCAACTGTAGGCGTCACCTGATACTCCAGGGTCAGATCCACATATTTCTGAAGGGCTTCTTTGAACTCCGGCGTGTCGATGTTGACCGTCTTGTAATCATCTGTCAGGTAACTTGCCCCGTTAGACCAGATGAACGGCTGGAGCATGAACGCATTTGCCATACCGCATCCCCACTGATCGATCTCGCCGTCACCGTCCGTATCTTTTGTGAACTGTTTGCAGACCTCAACGAACTCTTCGTATGTATAAGGATTCTCCGGATCAGGATATGGAATGCCGGCTTCGTCAAACATGTCTTTATTATAGGCATAGGCAAAAACAGACGCATCTTTCGGAAGTGCGTACAGGTCGCCGGAACCTGCTTTCTCACCGTCATAACGGTAACTGTCCAGAGCTTCCTGAGCTACAAGCCCGTCAGTGGAAATCCCCTTCTCATCCAGGATCGGCTGAAGATTGGCAATATAACCATTCTCAACGAACTGCTCTACAGATTCCGGTCCTACATAGAACACATCCGGGAGGTCTCCTGCCGTCATCATACCCGTCAGCGTCTTGGAGTATTCCTCCTGAGTAGTGATCTGAATATCCACATTTGCTATTGTATCTTTATGATCTTCCTCGAACTTGGCGATCATTTCCTCATAAACCGCCGACTCGTGATCATTCGCAAAGATAAATACCGACAGGTTCTTTCTTCCGTCTGCCGCTTCTCCCGAATCAGAACCGCCGCATCCCGAAAGGACAGTGGCTGTCATCGTGGCGGCAACCAGACCGGCTGCAATGACTTTTCTCGCTTTCATAAATTTGTTCCTCCTTTTATCTATGCCTTTAACGACACGTTATTTGTTGTAGGTACATAATAGCATTATTGTTTAGTTTCTTCAATACTCTTTTATATTTTTCTAAATATATATGTCATTTTCAACTTTATTCACAATTTTAATCCATATTTTTTATGCATTTATTCCAATTTGTATTCTTTTTATTTACTTTTTTCAAAACTAATTATCGTTATATCGCCGTTCGTTATATGCAAACACAGGGAAATCGTTCTCATCATATTCCACTTTCAGGATCATGGCATGCCTGTTCGGATCATAGAGTGGATCTCCCTCAATCTCATCATACTGTCTGGCGTGATACACACACAGGTCGGTTTCTCCGTCCTCCGCTTTTACAAAAGAATTGTGGCCCGGACCGTAGATCCCCTTTGCTTCATCGGTCTGCAGCACCGGATAGCGCAGTTTCGTCCATGCCCCGGGATCCAGCACATCGGCGTCCTCCTCTATATACATCAGCCCCATACAGTAGCATGCCCCTGTCGCGCTGGCGGAAAAAGTCATGTATATTCTCCCGTTATGTTTCAGCACCGCCGGCCCTTCGTTCACCCAGAAGTCCACCCGTTCCCAGTCATAGTCCGGAGTTGTCAGAAGCACCTGCGCCGTCGCCAGCTTGTCGGGCCGCTCCATACGCGCGATATAGAGGTTGGAGACTTGTTTTCCTACCCCAGTCTTCTCCGCCCATACATAATAGTGCCCGCCGCGATGCTCAAACACTGTGGCGTCCAGCGAAAAAGCATGAAAAGAAAACTTATCGTCATCCGCCGCCTGCATCATTCCCATCTCTTCCCACGGATCATTTACGGGATCCTGTCCGGTACAGCGGAGTACATACGGCCTGATCTCCCATATGTCGTCCTTGTCTCCGGCCGCATAATAAATATACCATCCGCCGTCCAGATAATGGATCTCCGGAGCCCATATATGAATGCTCTGTTCCCCGCTCTCATGTTTGCGCCAGACAGTGATTTCCTCCGCGCTCTCAAGCCCCATGACCGTGGAAGCGCTGCGGAGTATAATCCTGTCATATGCCGGCACCGACGCAGTAAAATAATACGTTCCATCCGTGTGACGGTACACATACGGATCCGCTCTCTGCTCAATAAACGGTTTATTATAGAGCGTTTTCTGGTAATTGCTGTTGTTCATTTTGTTCCTCCTTAACTCAGCCTGTGCACAATATACGCGCACGCGTTTACAGATCCCAGTCTACATCATGGAGGTCATTGGATCAATATTTATTTTAGTTTTTATTAAAATATTACAATTTTATCTAAATATTTTTGTTGATTATTACATCTGGTATTTCCTCGCTGGAACAATATATAATTAGTGTAACTATTACCAGAGAGGAGAAAAGCCATGAATCCATTCGCATATGACAGCCTGTTCTCACGCTTTTTATATTTTGTCGCTGATATTGTGACCTTACATATACTCTGGCTGATCTACAGCATTCCGATCATCACCATAGGCGCGTCCACTACGGCGCTCTACTACAGCTGTATGAAGCGCATTCGTACCGGAGAAGGATATGTAACGCGGAATTTTCGCAGATCTTTTCGGGAAAATTTCCGCCAGTCCACTGTTATCTGGCTTGTGTTGCTGATAACAGGGTTCGTATTTTTTCTGGATCTGCGCATCGGCATGGCGCTGGACGGAGCAATGGGAACAGTCATGCTCGTAAGCTGCTCCGTATTTCTCATTCCGCTGCTTCTCCTGGGCATATATATATTTCCGGTACAGGCTAAGTTTGAAAACCCCATTTTCGGGAATATAAAAAACGCGCTGATTATGTCGATCAGGCATTTTCCGTGTTCACTGCTTCTCATCGTAATATACGCATCCGTCGTGCTGCTTGCCTTTTCTTTCCCGCCGCTGACAGGGCTTCTTCTCTGCTGCGGGGCCGGGCTGATCGGGTATCTTACTTCTAATATTTTCGTCTTCATTTTCCGAAAATACGTCCCTGATGAACTCGAGAAGGACCTGGAAGCCTCCGGAGAACATTTTGAATAACTCTCATCTCCATCATATAACAAAAAAGCGCCTGCCGGGGAAACTCCCGACAGGCGCTTTTGCCTGCATGTGCAAGTCCGCTTCCGTCATGAAAGCTCCAGCTTGCCTGTATACAGTTGGTAATACGTTCCTTTGAGCCCGAGCAGCTCTTCATGCGTACCTCTCTCGATAATACGTCCGTGCTCAAGCACCATGATCGCGTCACTGTTGCGGATCGTGGACAGCCTATGGGCGATAACGAATACAGTGCGCCCTTTCATCAGGTTATCCATACCTTTCTGAACGATGCTCTCCGTCCTTGTATCAATGGACGATGTCGCCTCATCGAGAATCAGCACCGGCGGATCCGCGATGGCCGCTCTGGCAATAGCCAGAAGCTGTCTCTGTCCCTGGGACAGTTCCTCTCCATCCCCGCTTAAGTGGGTGTCATATCCCTGAGGCAGCATACGGATGAATCCGTCGGCGTGAGCCAGCTGAGCCGCCTTTACCACTTCTTCGTCCGTAGCGTCCAGCTTACCGTAACGGATATTGTCCTTGATCGTACCGGTGAACAGATGCGTATCCTGAAGCACAATTCCGAGAGAGCGCCTTAAATCCGCCTTCTTGATCTTGTTAATGTTGATATCGTCATAACGGATCTTTCCGTCAGCCACATCGTAGAAGCGGTTGATCAGGTTGGTAATTGTCGTCTTTCCCGCTCCGGTTGATCCAACGAAAGCCAGCTTCTGCCCCGGTTTCGCATACAGCGTCAGATCATGAAGCACCATATGGTCCGGAGTATATCCAAAGGTCATGTCATAGAAACGTACATCGCCTCTGAGTTCCTGGTATGTGACAGTACCGTCCGCCTGGTGCGGATGTTTCCATGCCCAAAGTCCGGTCCTCTCTTTGCATTCCGTGATATTTCCGTCAGCATCTTTCTTCGCGTTTACCAGCGTAACATATCCGTCGTCAATCTCAGGCTCTTCATCCATCATGCGGAAAATACGCTCCGCCCCGGCAAGCGCCATGATAATAGAGTTAAACTGCTGCGCGATCTGCATGAAAGGCTGTGTGAAGCTCTTTGTAAACTGCAGATAGGAAGCGATGGTTCCCAGGGTCATGTTGCCGATCCCCGCCACCGAGAGGAAACCTCCGAGAACGGCTGTCAACACAAACAGAAGGTTGCCCAGATTTCCGATAACCGGTCCCATAATACTTGCGAATGTATGGGCGTTGGACGCGCTGACGAACAGCTTCTCGTTGAACTCGTCGAACTCTTCTTCCGAAGCTCTCTCGTGGTTGAACACCTTGACAACTCTCTGTCCGTTCATGCGCTCTTCCACGAAGCCAGTCACATTTGCGAGATCAAGCTGCTGGCGGATGAAATACTTTCCGCTGTTTCCGGCGACGAATCTCGTCACAAAGAGCATAATGCCGATCATCACAACCGCGAGCAGTGTCAGAATCGGGCTTAATACAAGCATGGCGATGAATGTCACAACAATGGTAAATGATGACATCAGCACCTGCGGGATCGACTGGTTGATCATCTGCCTTAAAGTGTCTGTATCGTTCGTGTAAAGGCTCATGATTGAACCTGTGGTATTCTGGTCAAAATAGCGGATCGGCAGCGTCTGCATATGAGCGAACATTTCATCTCTGACGCGTTTGAGCACTCCCTGCCCGATCACAACCATCATCCTGCTGTATACAAATGTCGCGATCACACCGCACAGAAAGATCGTTCCCAGGACTGTCAGCGCCATGTACAGTTCGCTGTAATCCGGATTCTTCTGGCCGATCAGGGGAATGATATAATCATCCAGAAGGAAGCGCAGCGACAGCGAAACCGAAATTGACGCAACAGAACTGATAAGGATACAGATAATAACTATGATAAACTGTACCTTATATGTTCCGGTCACATATCCCATCAGGCGCTTCGCCGTCTTGAGCGTGCCTTTGTTGATCGCAGGTTTTTCCTGTCTACTCATTGTCAGCGCCCCCTTTCACCTGTGATTCATATACCTCTCTGTATATCTTGTTCGTCTTAAGAAGTTCTTCGGACGTTCCGATGCCATTGATCTCTCCGTTGTCCATAACAATGATCATATCCGCGTCTTCCACGGATGAGATTCTCTGGGCAATAATGATCTTCGTCGTATCCGGAATCTCTTCGCGGAACGCCTGACGGATCAGGGCGTCGGTTCTTGTATCCACCGCGCTGGTAGAATCGTCGAGAATCAGGATCTTCGGTTTCTTCAGGAGCGCTCTGGCGATACAGAGTCTCTGTTTCTGGCCGCCGGAAACGTTATTACCCCCCTCAACGATCATCGTGTCATATTTGCCCGGGAACTCTTCGATAAACCCGTCGGCCTGTGCCAGACGGCATACCCGGCGCACTTCCTCGTCACTGGCATTCTCATCTCCCCAGCGGATGTTCTCGTAGATTGTGCCTGTAAAGAGCACGTTTTTCTGAAGAACAACAGATACCTGATCACGCAGTGATTTCAGACTGTATCTGCGGACGTCGATGCCTCCCACCTTTACGCTTCCTTCCGTCACGTCATAAAGTCTGGGGATAAGCTGCACGAGAGTGGACTTGGCGCTTCCGGTACCTCCGATGATACCGATGATCTGCCCGCTCTTAATATGAAGGTTCACATCTTTTAAAGACAGGTTGCCGCCTTTTCCCGAGTAGCTGAAGTCCACATGTTCAAAGTCAATATCTCCATTGGGCACTTCCGTTATGGCGTCCTCGGCATCCTCCATCTCCGGCACCTCGTCAAGCACTTCCGTGATACGGTCTGTGGACGCCTCCGCAATCATGATCATGACGAATACGAAAGAAACCATCATAAGCGACATGAGGATCTGGATCGCGTACACAATCACGCTGGTCAGTTCTCCTGTCAGCATGGAGCCGTTGATAATACTCTCTCCTCCGACAAGCACCATCACAAGCACGACCGCATACATCGTAAACTGCATAACCGGGTTGTTCCATGCGACAATTTTCTCAGCCTTTGTAAAGAGTTTAAATACAACCGTAGAAATCCTGCCGAATTTCTCATTCTCGTGTTCCTCTCTGACATAGGCCTTAACAACTCTTGCCGCATTAACATTTTCCTGTACTGTATTGTTCAGGATGTCATACTCGTCAAACACCTTAATAAAGTGCGGATGCGCCTTCTTCGCGATGAAGATCAGCACCCCTCCCAGAACCGGGATAGTAATCAGCATCATAATCGCGATCGGAACACTGATGGTCAGCGTCATGATCAGGGAGAGCACGATCATAATCGGCGCTCTTGACAGCAGGCGGATTGAAAACATATACGCCATCTGGACATTGGTAATATCTGTTGTCAGTCTTGTGACAAGCCCCGGCGTTGAAAACCGGTCAATATTCCCAAATGAAAAATCCTGTATTTTGTAAAATATATCGTGGCGGAGGTTCTTTGCATAGCCCGCCGATCCGATTGCCGCAAGCTGTCCGGCTTTTGCGCCGAGCGCCAGAGCAAGGATGGCCATGACGACAAGCAGAACACCCATTCTTATAATGTAGCCCATATCACCTTCCATGATGCCCACATCGATAATGTTGGCCATCAGGAGGGGAATCAGGACTTCCATAAGTACTTCCAGCAGTACGAACACCGGAGTAAGAAATGATTCCCGTTTGTACTCCCGTACAGAACGAAGCAGTTTCCTATTCATGGTCTGTTATCTCCTCTCTTCTTCTTTCATCACCAGACAAATTTTTGGACATCTGACCAAGAACTTCAAGACATACTGCCATCTTTTCTTCGTCGATGTCCTTTCTCAACAGGTTTTCCACATAGCGGATATTTCCGAGAATATGCTCCCTGACCCCTTTTGCCTTCTCTGTGGGAACAAGTTTTTTCAGCCTCGCGTCCTCCTTGACCGGCTCTCTCGTGATAAATCCGTTTTTCTCCAGAATCTGTAAGATTCCCGTAGCGGTGGAACGGCGGATCTGAAACTCCTTCTCCACATCCTTCTGATAGATGTCCCGCTTCAGGGACTGAAACAGAATGTGATGCAGCACCAGCCTCTGCATATTCGTCTTCAGGCTGTCCTCAGCTTCATGCTCGTGTATCCGTCTCTTCAGCTGATGGGAGAGCGTGTTGATCATCCGCCCCACATCATGCCCGGGATCGCGCAAATCCTGATTTTTACTGCCGCACATTCCCCTGCACTTCCTTTCAAATGAATAATTTGTTCGGTAACTAACAATATAGTATAAAGAATTAAAAATTATTGTCAACCATCAAAATGCACAAAAGAATCAGGCGTTGATCAGCTCGATTTTTCTTCTATTTTTGATAGCAAAAATTTTTCCTGTATTTTTCACATATTTTTCTTGTTTTTTAACAAAATTGTAGAAATATTTCACAAAAAACGGTATAATAAATGGCAGTAAGTATGAAAGAGAGGGCTCATTTATGAAGCAAAATAATATGTTAGCTATGATTTTAGCCGGCGGCCGCGGATCACGTCTGCATGAGCTGACGAAAAAAGTGGCGAAACCGGCTGTTTCATATGGTGGGAAATATCGCATCATTGATTTCCCGCTCAGTAACTGTGCGAACAGCGGCATCGATGTTGTCGGAGTTCTTACGCAGTACGAATCCGTTCTTCTTAACAGTTATGTCGCAGCGGGGCGTCGCTGGGGACTGGACGCGAAAGACAGCGGCGTGTATGTACTCCCGCCACGCGAGAAATCCGACGCGGATCTGGATGTATACAGAGGTACCGCGGACGCGATCTCACAGAATATCGATTTTATTGATACATACTCACCTGAATATCTGCTGATCCTCTCCGGCGACCACATCTATAAAATGAACTATTCCAAAATGCTGGCTTACCATAAGAAGTGCCAGTCGGACGCTACGATCGCCGTTATCGAGGTTCCCATGAAAGAGGCAAGCCGCTTTGGTATTATGAACACAAACGATACCGGACGCATCATCGAATTCGAGGAGAAGCCTGAGCACCCCAGGAGCAATCTGGCTTCTATGGGCATCTATATCTTCAACTGGAAGATGCTTAAAAAAATGCTCCAGGCAGATATGAAAGATCCCGACTCCAGCCATGACTTCGGAAAGGACATTATCCCCGCGCTCTTAGAGGAGGGAAGAAATGTCTTTGCCTATAAATACAAAGGCTACTGGAAAGACGTCGGAACCATCGATTCCCTCTGGGAGGCCAACATGGACCTTCTCGACAAAAACAACGAACTCGACCTCCACGACCCGACCTGGAAGATCTACACCGAAGATGTGACCGCTCTTCCGCAGTACATTGGCTCCGACGCCGTAATCGACCGGGCGTTCATCACGCAGGGATGCATCGTGGGCGGCGAAGTGAAAAACTCCGTGCTGTTCACAAACGCCAAAGTCGCGCCCGGGGCAAAAGTCATCGACAGTGTGCTGATGCCGGGAGCGGAAGTGGCAGAGGGCGCCGTCGTCACACGCGCGCTTGTAGCCGATGGCATCAAGATCGGCAAAAACGCAGTTGTCGGCAGCGCTGACAGCGAGAATATCGAACTTGTCGCAAAACGTGTAAAGGGGGATGAGTAATATGTATAAGGCATTTGGAATCATTAATTTTGCCGGAAATCACATCCAGGTAGACGGTCTTCAGGAATACCGTCCGGTGGGAGCTTTCTCTTTTCTCGGACGCTACCGCACCATCGATTTTCCGATCTCAAATATGAGCAACAGCGGGATTGACAATATTCAGGTCTATGTCCGCAGAAAACCCCGTTCTCTGACCGAGCACCTCGGCACAGGACGCCACTATAATATTAACTCCAAGCGGGGAAAACTTAATATCATGTACGCGGAAGAAGGGCAGGTCGGCAATATTTACAGCACAGACATTGCCGCTTACATCGAAAGTCTTGATTACATTGAGCGGATGCCTCAGCCATACGTTGTCATCGCTCCGAGCTATATGATCTACACGGCTGATTACAGCCAGTTCATCACCGAACATGTAGAGTCCGGGGCTGACATCTCCATGATGTATCATTCCGTAGACAACGCTAAAGAAGCCTTCCTGAGCTGTGATACCCTCAACATCAACAGGCAGAAAGGAGTTCTTTCCATTGAGCCGAACCGGGGCAATGCGAAAAACAGAAATATTTCTATGGATACATATGTTATGACAAAAGAACTGTTTCTAGAACTCATTAATAAGGCGCATAAGACCTCTTCCATGTACACGTTCGCAGACATTCTTGACGAGGAATGCGAAGAACTTGATGTGAGGGCGGTTCCTCACAGAGGATACTTCGCGGCGATTACAGACTTCAAGAGTTACTATGACGCCAATATGTCTCTGATCGATCTTAAAAATGCCGTGAACCTCTTCAACGACGAGTGGCCGATATATACCCGCACCAACGACTCCTGCCCGACTCAGTATTTTGAGGACAGCAAAGTCACCTCTTCCGTCGTGTCCAACGGCTGCCTGATTGAAGGCACTGTTGAAAATTCCATCATTGGCAGAGGATGCGTCATAAAACCCGGGGCGATCGTGAAAAACTGCGTCGTATCCGCTGATGTCGTAATCGGAAAGGACGTTCATGTAGAGAATATGATAATCGACAAACACGCAAGGCTCATCCGCGGAAAGAGGATCATCGCGTCACCGGAAAAACCCGGTTATATCAAACGAGGAGATACATTATAATTGCGGATGTACAGAAAAAAGGGCTGCCGCATCGGTAACTTTTTAATCATCGATGCGGCGCCCCTTTTTCGTTCACATAAACGGCAGTATTTTTACATCTCTGCCTTATAGTAGTTAATCAGGCATCCGTCCAGTATGATCTGTCTCTCTGCGTCGGTGAGATCGCCGAGTTTTAAGTTAATCTCTTTTAAATCATCTCCGACTACATACGCTTTGATCGTATCCGCTTTGTTCTCTACCGCTTTTCTCACATCCGGGACGAAGATATAGTCGCCGTTCTTAAACGGAAGATGTTCATGGTCCGCGTCGGTCAGGAACGGAAGCATTCCCCAGTTGATCAGGTTGGAACGATAGCGCTTTGTCGCATACTCAATGGCGATATTCGCCCAGCCGCCCAGTACCTTCTGACAGGAAGCCGCCTGCTCACGGGCGGAGCCGTCTCCCGGCTTCACTGCAAAGATCGTGCTGCCCACGCCGATGTTGCCTTCGCCGACTTCCGGATACGTCTTCTGGATTACGCTCATTACCGGTTTTAATTCTTCCAGAGCATCGAGCGGACATGTTCCCGCTTCAATGGCTTTCTGCGCCTTCTGTACTTCTTTCGCGCGTCCCACATACGCCGGATCTTTTCTGGAGAGAGCAAACTCTGCCAGCCCCAGCGGGTTGGAACGGTAGGAGGAAGTTTCTCCTGACGGAATGAGCTCGTCCGTTGTCGTAACCGGATCATGAATCTCAGATACAACTTTGACAATCAGGTTCTCCGGCAGCGCCGACATTTCCGGCCAGTCCTTGATATTCGGACCGAACTGGATCTCCACATCCGGATCCGCTTCACCGTGGCTGTCAAATACACGGTTTGCATAAATATTGCTGTCAAAGTGGTATTTCTGTCCTTTGTATTCCACATCCAGATCTGTCGCCGGGATGAGGTATCCCTTGTTAGCCGCTGTCGCTGCGATAGATCGCGCATCCATAAGAGCCACAGATGAAATCTGTCCGCTCTGGAGCTTACTTCCTTCGCGGTTCGGGAAGTTTCTCGTCGTATGACGGATTGAAAACGCATTATTGGCCGGAGTATCTCCCGCTCCGAAACAAGGTCCGCAGAACGCTGTCTTCACAACAGTTCCCGCCTCCAGCAGATCTGCTACCGCGCCGTTTTTCACAAGTTCCATATAGACTGGCATGCTGGCCGGATATGCGCTGAATGTAAATGCGTCCGAACCGATGTTATGCCCCTTAATGATGTCGGCAGCCGCGCAGATATTCTCAAATCCGCCGCCCGCGCAGCCGGCGATAATTCCCTGCTCTACATAGAGTTTTCCGTCGCGCACCTTATCCTGAAGAGAGTAGTCCACTGCTCCGTCCAGGCTTACAAGCGCTTTCTGCTCTACATCGTGGAGAACGTCTTTTAAGTTCGCGTTCACCTCGTCGATCGTATAGACGTTGCTCGGATGGAACGGCATGGCGATCATCGGTTTGATCTCATTTAAGTTCACATACACACATCCGTCATAATACGCGCATGCCCCCGGATTAAGCTCTTTATAGTCGCCGCTTCTGCCGTGGATCTCGTAGAATTCCTCTATCTTCTCATCGGTCGTCCAGATTGAGGACAGGCAGGTCGTCTCTGTCGTCATGACATCAACACCGATACGGAAATCAGCGCTTAACTTCTTCACGCCGGGTCCGACGAACTCCGTCACTTTATTGTTTACATAGCCATTTTTAAATACCGCTCCAATGATAGCCAGCGCAATGTCCTGAGGACCTACTCCCCTGGCCGGCTCGCCGTCCAGATAGATTGCGATAACTCCCGGCATCTTAATGTCATATGTCTTGTTTAAGAGCTGCTTTACAAGCTCCGGTCCGCCCTCGCCCATCGCCATAGTTCCCAGCGCTCCGTAGCGGGTATGGCTGTCAGAACCGAGGATCATCTTTCCGCCGCCTGCCAGCATCTCGCGGGCATACTGATGGATGACTGCCTGATGAGGCGGAACGTAAACTCCGCCGTACTTTTTCGCGCAGGTCAGCCCGAACATATGGTCATCCTCATTGATCGTACCGCCCACTGCGCAGAGACTGTTGTGGCAGTTCGTCAGCACATAGGGAATCGGAAACTTCTTAAGTCCCGACGCGCGCGCCGTCTGGATAATGCCGACAAATGTGATGTCATGAGACGTCAGCTTGTCAAACCTGATCTGCAGCTGATTCATATCTTCGGAAGTGTTATGCGCTTTTAAAATATCGTATGCTATCGTATTGCGCGCCGCTTCCTCTTTTGAAAGGGGAGCCTGTACGTTCCCTGTATCTTCTACTATCTCGGTGCCGTTTAGGAGATAGACCCCGTTGTCGTATAATTTGATCATGTAATCCTCCTTTTTAAATTATGCATCGTATAAGGTCAACAGAAATATTTTAGCATATTTCTGAAAAGTAGTAAATCTGCAATCCATATTCGGAATATTTAATGTGATAAGTATATCTCTCTTTTATAGTTTTCTGATCAAACGTTTTATTGGATCCCAAGCGACGCAAGCTTCATCTCCTCGTCAAAGGCAAAGGTATAATGAATCTCCACATTTTCATATTCAGCCGTCACATATGCAACCGCAGCTGTCACTCCCCGCTGCGTCACTTCCGTTGTCGTGATGTCTGTAACAGACTCAAAAGCGCCCCAGTCTTCCGATACCCTCGCTTTTGCCTCGTCCATTCTCTCCTTATTCATAATAGATTCCATATCATCGACAGACATTTCTTTCAGACCGTCAAAGTTTTCCGCGTTTATATAGTCTACGACCTGTTCAGCCATAGCCTCAACTTCTGCCGGATCAAAAATGTCGCTCTGCGAGAGTTCCCTGTTCTTGGGCATGGCAAAGTAAGTCAGTACAGCAGCCGCCACGAGCACTACGACTGTTATAATAATATTTCGTTTCCGTTTCTTCTCCTCCTCTGTCTGAGCCGGCTGAAATAACAAGTGCTTTTTCGTCTTCATCGCATATATCCACCTTTTAATTTAATGAGTCAGAATGTATCCTTTCATTCTTTCTGCTATTTTAACATATTTTGGGAAATATTAAAGAATCTTTTTTTCCCGTTTTCTGTATTGCAGCGGAGTACAGCTGTATGTCTTCCGGAAGCGGTAGATAAAGTTCGAGACATAAGTGTATCCGGTTTCCTGCGCGATCTCCTCTATGGATTTGTCAGTCGTACACAATAAGGTGGCAGCGAAAGCCATTTTCAGGGAAGTCGTATATTCCGCTATGGTCATATGGTAGTAATAACGAAAGCCCGCCTTTAATTTCTGAGAATTAATCAGAAGCCGCCGGCTTAACGCCTGGATGGTCGGCGGATTGGCAAATTCCGCAGTCAGTATTTCATGAGCCTTTTGTATTGTCTTATGATCTTCGGCATTAAATACGATTCTCCGTTTTCCTCCCAGAGCAGTGTAGCCATAATCTACCTGTCTTGAGAACGCGTTCTGTCCGTCGTGTCTTCCACTCTCCAGTATAATACCCATGCATTCCAGTACGGCGGCTTCCAGGCAATACGGATTCAGCGTATCCTCCCTGTCCATGTTGATCAGTTTATGGAACAGAGGGTAAATCCCGGCTGGCAGATAATAATAGGTATGGTTCTCTATAAAATAGTCTCGTATATCCGGAATCCGGGGAAACTGTTTCTTCAGCTGTTCCAGAAACGCGGGATAGACCGTGAACTCAGCCCCCTGAAAGTGCTGGCCCTTTTTCCAGCTCTGCTGTCCTTTAATATTATTTTCCAGGACAAGGAAAGAAGATGGCATAAAGGACGATACAGGCTGTGTTCCTATCCGGAAACGGGTCGTTCCGTCATTTACAATCCCGAATCTTAAAAGCTGCATCGGGTTGTGAAACTGTTTTGTAAAGGGGTGTGTAATCGTATAGTCGGCAATGCCGAAATCATAGAGTCCTTCTCTCTGATACAGGCGCAGCGATCCCGACTGCGATGAATCCGGATTGCGGTATAGGGTATAATTCTTTTCTACAGTTCCCTGAAATCCCAGTTCATCCAGAATGCTTTGGCGAAATTTAAGCGGATCAGATACATATTTCATAAGCTAATCTCCCAAACTAAACTGTGCGGACTGTCTACTATTGTAATATCTTTTTCTTTAGAAAACAATGAGTAAAGATGATAAAATATTGAAATAGGATATTGCTATTGCCAGAAAAGATACCTGTCGCTATAATGTGTATCTGGGTTAGTCAAAACTAACAATTTTAAAATATACAATACAGGAGGGAACTATGAAAAAACGATTGTTAACTTTTTTAGCGGCTTCAGCACTTGCTGTCAGCATGCTTTCAGGATGCCGCAATTCAGAGAATGACACGGCTGACGCGGGGAATGCTGCCGCAGATGCGGAAACGATTACAGTAACCGACGCCAGGGGAGAGGTGGAAATCCCTGCAGATCCGCAGAGGATCGTGGATCTGAGCGGAAACAGCGACATACTGAGTATACTTGGCTATTCTGTCGTTGGAACGGCCAATTCAGACGCCTACGACTATACGAAGTTTCCGTCCTATCTGGAGGATACGCTGAAAGGCGCGACAATTCTCGGCTACAGGATGCAGGATACAATGGATATTGAGGGCATTTTAGAGCTGGATCCTGACCTTATTATTATCTCCAGTGTCCAGGAGAAAATGTACGATCAGCTTCAGGAGGTGGCTCCAACAATCATGGTGGAACTTGCCCAGATCAACTGGAAAGATGACATCCACACATTCGCGGAAATTCTCAACAAGACAGACGCCGCTGATGAATGGCTTGCCGACTATGAGAAAAAAGCGGCGGAAACCGGCGCCCAGATTAGGGAGACATACGGTGAGAATACGACATATCTGGCCCTTCTTGCAAGCGGCGGACAGTTATATGTGTTTGACGCAGCAGGCATCGGCAGCGCCATGTATGAGGACATGGGGCTGGCAAAGCCGAACAACATGCCGGAACAGGACAATATCAGCCTTCCCGTCATAAATTATGAAGGGCTTGCTGATCTTGATCCCGATTATCTGTTCGTAGTCGGAACAGATACAGATATGGAAAGCCTCAGACAAAACAGTGTATACAACAGCATGCGGGCAGTTGCGGACGGAAACGTAATCGAACTTCCGTCAAGCCCCTACTTCAATATGGGATACAGCTGTATCGGAAGAGACGTTTTTCTTGATGAGTTCGCATCACTGATGGAGAAATAATTATGAAACGCAAAACCATATTTTTGACAGCAGCCGGCGCGCTGCTGTTATTTATGGGAATGATACTGTCCGTTCACATCGGCTCCAAGAACATTCCCGTCCGGGAAATATATGAGGCACTCTTAGGGAAACGCGATTCGATCAATGCCCAGCTGGTCATCGATGTCAGGCTTCCCCGCATGCTGTGCGCGGTACTGACAGGCGGAATGCTTGCTCTTACGGGAACTATGATGCAGGGAGTTCTTCGCAATCCCATCGCCGAGCCTTCGGTTATGGGGGTAACGCAGGGCGCTACGCTCGCAGTTGCGGTCTCCGCAGTCACACCGGTGATCAGCGGTATGTACGGAGGGTTTTTCATGGCTCTCCTGGGCGCGTTTATAAGCGGCGTCCTCATCCTGCTGTTTACGATGCACCGGGCCGGCAATCAGAGCATCTCCCGCATCCTGCTGGCAGGCACCGCGCTGAGCACCTTTTTCCTCTCTCTTGCGTCTGTTGTGGCGCTTCTGGGAAACCGCTCCCAGGAGCTGGCGTTCTGGGTTGCCGGCGGACTGAGACAGGCGGGATGGATGCAGGTGATCTTTCTTCTGGCCATCGGCGGAATATTCTCGGTCCTCTCTCTGATGCTTTCGGGAAAAATCAATCTGATCAGCCTTGGAGACGAAGCCGCATCCGGACTCGGGGTATCTCCGGAGAAAGTGAAACTGCGCACGGTTCTTTATCTTATTCCGATCTGCGGCGTGTGTGTCGCCGCGGCCGGAAATATCGGATTTATCGGACTTTTTGTTCCTCATATTATGAGAAAGCTTGTGGGAAATGACTATCGGGTCCTTATGCCGCTGTCGTTTCTGTACGGCAGCATAATCCTCGTGGCGGCGGATATTGCCGCCCGGACTGTATCGGCGCCTTACGAACTTCCTGTAGGTCTGTTTACAGCGTGCATTGGAGTACCTGTGTTTCTTATACTTGTGAGAAAGGAGAAGAAGTAATATGAAAGACCGCAGATATATAATCGCCTGCGCCTGCTGTGTTATTCTTCTGCTGATTTCTGTTACAGTCGCCTTAATGGCAGGCAGCTATCAGATGTCGCCGTCAGACATTTTAAAAACCCTTTCAGGACAGGGGGATAAGCTTCAGGAGTTCACGATTTATGACGTCCGTCTTCCAAGAATAGTCCTGGCGGTCATCGTGGCGTCTGCTCTGGCTGTATCAGGCGGAATTTTGCAGGGAATCACAAGGAACCCGCTGGCGGAGCCGGGAATCACCGGAATTAACGCTGGAGCCGCCCTGTTCGTCGTGCTCTGGATCTCAAGCGGAACAAGCGCATATTATTCCACCCTTTCAGTATCAACTGTAGTGCTGATGCCTGTGATCGCCATCGCCGGCTCCATGATCTCGGTTCTCTTTATTTATCTGTTCTCATATAAAACGGGCGTGCGTCCTGTCAGATTTATCCTGACCGGAATCGGAATCAACGCGGGCATTTCGGCAGTAATAACTTTTTATCAGCTCAATATGTCCAAAGGCGATTATAACCAGGTTCTCACATGGACAAACGGAAGTCTCTGGGGAAGCAGCTGGAACTATATACTGCTTACCTTTCCCGTTATAGCCCTTCTCATCTTCATAACTGTCGCAAGGAGCCGAACGCTGGATGTAATGGGGCTTGGCGAAGAACTGGCCTGCGGCGCGGGCGTTTCCGTACAGAAAGAAATGCTCTTCTTCCTGTTTCTGTCAGCTCTCCTTGCGGCCGTTGCCACATCAGTGGCCGGGAATATCGCCTTTCTCGGACTTTTGGGTCCGCAGACGGCAAGGCGGCTCTCTGGTCCCCGGCATGCAAAGATGCTGCCGCTGGCCGCGGGGATCAGTTCCGTCATACTGGTGCTGGCAGATACGGCGGCGAGAAACCTGTTTTCTCCGATTGAAATACCGGTGGGAATCATCGTGTCGATACTGGGTGTACCGTATTTTGTATATTTGATGTTAAAGAGCAGATAGGAGGATCTTGGTTATGGGAATAGTGATAAATAATCTGGAAGCTGCTTACGAGGACAGGATAGTAATCCCCTGCGCCAGTCTGAGCTTCCCGGAAGGGAAAATTACAATGATGATCGGCCCCAACGGCTGCGGCAAATCCACACTGCTGAAATCCGTTGCCGGTATACTTCCCGCAAAAAAGGGAGAGATTCTTCTTGATGGAGAAAATATCAGGAAAATCCACAGGAAAGCACTTGCGAAAAAGGTCGCGGTTCTTCCCCAGTCTCCCATCGTACCCGAAGGCATTTCTGTCAGAGACCTGGTGGCCTACGGAAGATTTCCTTATCAGAAGCCCTTATCCGGTTTGAAAAAGGAAGATCATAAGATCATAGAGTGGGCTATGGAAAAGACAGGTGTTTCCGAACTTGCAGATCGGAAAGTGGAAGAGCTATCGGGAGGTCAGCGCCAGCGCGTGTGGATCTCTCTCTCGCTCGCGCAGAAAACCGGCATACTGATTCTGGACGAGCCCACCACTTACCTGGATATCGCTCACCAGATGGAGATACTGGAACTTCTGCGCAGACTGAACAGGGACGAAAAGACAACGATCATCATGGTCATTCATGAACTGAATCACGCCGCAAAATATGCGGATCACATTATCGGGATGAGAGATGGGCAGATTATCTTCGAGGGCGAACCGGCCGGGGTCATCAATCAGGAAAATCTACGGAACCTCTATCAGATAGAGGCCGTGCTGATGCATAATAAAGAGAAAGGTTATCCAGTTTGTGTGGATTATTCACTGGCATATGAAAAAGAACCGGAATTTTAATATTGTGCTCGCCGGTCAGGTGATCAGCCTGTTCGGAAGTTCCATACAGAGATTCTGCCTTTCGCTGTACCTTCTGGAGCTGACCGGAAGCACGGCTGTATATGGGAACATTCTCGCCCTGTCAGTCCTCCCGTATATCTTTCTGGCGCCGGCAGCAGGAATGGCCGCCGATGTCTACAGCCGCAAAAAAATCATGATTGTGCTTGACGTACTGGCCGGAGGTCTGCTTCTCATTTACAGCGTCTGTTTCTTTACGGGAATTGACTCAGCCTGGCTGGCGGCAGCGGTAATGATCATTCTTTCGGGAATATCGACTTTTTATAACCCCGCGGTCACTGCCTGTCTGCCTCAGATTGTAGAAGCAGACCGGCTGAGGTACGCAAACAGCTGTATCAGTCAGGTCAGCGCATGGTCGAACATTCTTGGGCCGGTTCTGGCGGGAGTTCTCTATGGCTTCCTGGACATACGCCATATTGTGCTGATAAACGCGCTCAGTTTTCTTTTTTCCGCAGGACTTGAGGGATTCATTCACATGCCTCATATCTCCCTCAGAGACCGGGCAGAGTTCAGGCTGTCTGTTTCATTTTCCCATATGGGAAATACATGGATCGGACTAAAGAATCAATATTCTGTTGTTAGAAATATTATTATTTCCTATGGAATGTATAATATATGCATTGTACCTGTCAACGGAATCCTGTTTCCGGCTGTGATCAATCTGGAACTGAATCTTCCTTCACAGGTGTTTGGTATAATTGAAGGAATGCTCATGTGCGGCATGCTTCTGAGCAGCATCCTTGTCGCCTGGAAATCAGGCTGGTTTTCCATACGCAGAATTTATCTCTGGAATCTTCCTATGCCCGCGGTTCTCCTGATCATGGGGATCACGCTGAGAACCGGCGCGGATCCCGTAATAAAAGCGGCGGTAATGGGAGTAGGCGGGCTGGTTATCATGTTTTGTCTCGGAGTCGGTAATATTGTAACTCTTACATATACGCAGAGCACCGTTCCCTCCCACATGCTGGGAAGTGTAAGCGCCCTGTCTACCGCGGTTGCAACCGCAACGGTACCAGTGGGGCAGGTTTCTTTCGGTTACATTATGGAGAGTGGGATTTCATCGTACGCTCTGCTTATTCTGGCAGCCGTGGCAGCCACGGCGGTGTGCTGGTTTATACGGCGGAATTTTTCGCCGCGGCTGCCTGCCGCCGACTAGACTTTATATTTCTTCACCGTTTGTATGTATTACATTCTGATACCAGTAAAAGCTGTCTTTCCGTATTCTTCTCATATCTTTCAGGTCCGTATCGTCCCGGTTTACATATACAAAGCCATAGCGTTTGCGGAATCCCTGGTGAGAGCTGAGCAGGTCCATAAAGGACCAGGGGGAATACCCCATCAGTTCCACCCCGTCTTCAATAGCAAGGGCACACGCCTTGAGATGCTCTCTGATATAGTCGATCCGGCAGGGATCATGTACCTGTCCGTCCGGTGTCAGTTCATCCGCCATTCCAAGCCCGTTCTCAGTAATGACCATCGGCAGGTGGTATCTGCTGTAGTAATCGTTCAGCACAATACGCAGCCCCATCGGATCGATCTGGGCGCCATACTCGCTGGCTCTCAGATTTACGTTTTTTTCATCCCGGCAATATCCGTACTGGTCGAAATCAACTTCATTTCCTCTGAAGACTCTCATTCCGGCCGGATGATCTTCATCCGCCGGAAGGTAACCGGCGCAGAGCGTCCGGTAATAATTGACCGCGATGTAATCCATCCTTCCGTCCTTCAGAATTTCTTCATCTCCCTCCTGCATTTCGGGTACAATATTTCTTTCTTTCAGGTATCGCATATAATAACCGGGATATTTCCCATAATAGTGCATGTCCAGACAGTACACTGTTTTCATGCTGTCGTTCATTTTTGCCGCCCACACATCTTCCGGCTTATTTGTCAGCGGGTATGTGCAGGTAGAGGAAACGGCGGGCCCGATCTTACCATCTTTTACAATCTCGTGGCAGGCCCTCGTGGCAAGCGCATGGGCAAGAAACATATGATAGTCCATCTGTGCCCGGATCTTATCCGCCTTCCACGCGTCCGGCTCATTAATATTCATCCGCTCATCTACACGGATCATAAGATTCTGTTCATTGATCACCTGCCAGTATTTAACCCTGTCTCCGAACTTTTCAAAGCACAGTCTTGCATAGCGCTCAAAGGCCGCCACGCAGCGCCGGTCCTCCCAGCCGTTATATTTTTCGACCAGGCCATAAGGAAGGTCAAAATGATACAGCGTCACAAACGGCCGGATCCCATTTTCCAGCAGACAGTCGATCACCTGATTATAAAAATCAATCCCTGCCGGATTGATCTCTCCATCTCCATCCGGGATAATTCTTGCCCAGGAGATCGAAAACCGGTAAATCTGCATTCCCAGTTCTTTCATCAGTCCGATGTCCTCTTTCCAGTGATGGTAAAAATCACTTGCAACCTTACTGTCCGCCTGTCTGTCCGAACGTTTAAACGAGTTATAATCTGCAACGGTCATTCCTTTGCCGTCTTCATTCCATCCTCCTTCGATCTGAAACGCTGAGGAAGATGCTCCCCACAGAAAATTTTCCGGAAATCTGCCTGTCATAGTTTTTCTCTCCTTTGCTTTCATGATTTACGCATTTTGTACAATCCTGATCACCGGCAGGTCCATATTCGTCCTGTCTGCCTCTATACCGTATACTTCCGTGTAGTCTCCTGTATTTGCAACAACAACCGGGACCGTTGTGTCATACCCCGCCTGCCTGATCTTCTCAATATCAAAGGATACGATCTTCGTTCCTTTCTTTACATGAGTTCCTTCCTCCACATGCTTCTCAAAATACTTTCCTTCCAGATTGACAGTGTTGATTCCTATGTGTATCAGAAGTTCCGCCCCGTTGTCCAGAGTAAGCCCCACTGCGTGGAGCGTCGGGTAAATCATTGTCACCGTGCAGTCTGCCGGAGCCGCCACCTCTCCTTTGTCCGGGATAACCGCGATGCCGCTTCCGAGTGACTCAGAGGCAAACACCTCATCGTTCACCTGTCTTAGCGGGATCGCTTTCCCTTCCACAGGAGACGTAATGCTGTATTCCCGGCTTATCTCCTGTATCTGTGCTTTATCAGACGTCTCCCCTCCGGAAAACGGCTTCTTTTCCGGGAGATCTCTAAATCCGATGACGTAAGTCATAACCGCCGCACCGAGAAATGCCGTGACGCATCCAGCAATATAAAAGAGAAACGGTCTCATTCCAAAAGCAGCATAAGAGAAAACAGTGAGAACTCCGTTATTTGCAAAAGCATCACCGTATACGCCGCCAATTCCCATGATCGCTCCTCCTGCTGCTCCGCATATTACAGCGCACGCCATAGGTTTTTTCAATCTGAGATTACACCCGTAGATCGCCGGCTCTGTAATTCCGACAAGAACCGCCGAGATAGTTGCCGAGGCTGCTACACTTTTCATCTCTTTGCTCCTTGTCCTGAGCATTATGCCCAATGCAGCGCCGCCCTGGGAGAAGTTAGCCGCTCCGGCAAATGCCAGAAGATTCTGCTTCCCGCTTACCGCCACATCATTCAGCCCGACAGGAAGCAGTGCGCGGTGCGCTCCGAAGATTACGAAAACGCCCCAAAGACCTCCGATCACAGCCCCTCCCACAGCCGTATTGAAGTTCATCAGTATGTAATAAAGGGTCTGTATTCCGTTTCCGGCCCATATCCCCACCGGCCCCAGCAGACAGAGTGCCAGGGGAATCATGACAAGAAGGGAAACACCCGGAACAAGAATGATCTGCACGATCTGAGGTATGATTCTCTTAAGCAGCCGCTCCACATACACAAGAGCAAAGACTGCCAGCAGAATCGGAATCACAGATTCCGTATAACTGAATACCCGGGTTGAATCTCCGATCGTCCATCCCCCTTTAATTACAGGTATTCCAAAGATTTTTGTAGCTGTGTCAACATTCTGGATCAGAGCGTCCACCTGAGGATAGCACAGGAATCCTCCGATTGTCATCGCTACGATCTCATTGCATTTTAGCGCCTTCGCCGCAGTGTAGCCGAGGAAGATAGGCATAAAGTAAAAAATAATTTCACTCGCCGCATAAAACAGCACATATGTGTCATTTGACGAAATATCCATGCCTTTTTCCATCACGAGCAGCCTTGCCGCGGTAAGCAGGCCTTTGATCAGGCCGGATGCCGCTATCGCCGGGATCAGAGGGGTGAACATTTTTGAAACCGTCTGGAAGACTGAGTTAAGCAGGCTGCCTTTTTCAGTATTTTCTCCGTCATCCGAAAGAGTTTCCAGACCTGCCATCGGCAAAATAGCATCATACACCTGCGTCACCTTCGCTCCCAGAACCACCTGGAACTGTCCGCCGGAAACAACTGCCTGAATCACTCCTTCCAGCTGCTCTAAGGCCTGTTTATCCGCCTTTGACTCATCCTTCAGGATGAATCGAAGCCTTGTAAAACAATGTGTTACATCTTTTATGTTTTCTTTTCCGCCGACATATTCTAATATGTCTCTGGCTATGTTACTGATATTCATATTTTTCTCCTCTTTCTAAATATCTTCTAAAAATGTACAGAAGGGAATACGATGTATTGCCTCCTTACGCCAAATATATATTTATAAAAAAATAAAGCCCGTAAACGTTAAATTTACGGGCTTTATGAGATTCCTGTTCCAGAATTAAACCAACGACATGCCGGTCGTCAGAATCTATATAAAACGTGCCTGTAAACCGCACTTTCCGGCGGTTTTCACAGTTTTTCCAGTTTTTATAAAACTGCGCGTAAGTTACATTTACTTTAATGTCTTATGTATAGTCTTTACCTAATTCTACCCTATCAGACAGCAGGCACGCAATCATTTTTTTCTGCATTTGATTTATCTGTTAATATATGCTATAGTCCGATTGTCTCTATCGGTTTATACAATCGGTCAGGGTTTTTATGAAATGATCTGATATTTTTCTGAACGGAGAGTGATTCAAATGTATACGATGATGCAGGCCTGTCGGAAAACAGATATGACCTATCAGGCTTTAAAGTACTATTGTAACGAAGGACCGGTTCCAAATGTAAAACGCAATAAAAACAATCGCCGTATATTTGATGAACATGACGTAAAATGGATCCGGGATCTCGTCTGCCTGAAAAAGTGCGGTATGAGCATTAATGAAATGAAAAAATATCTGGATTTATGCCTTCAGGGCGAATCTACAATTCCTCAGAGAAAGGAAATGCTTACAAAGAATTATGTATCTCTACTGACTCTGCCGGAAATGCATACGACCCCATTGTTGTTTCCAGCTTTATATGCTGCATTTATACCCACACCATATATGCTTTTCACATCATCAGAAATATCATGCTTATCCAAATGCTTTGAGCATCTTTACGACAAAGGATTTTGTAATCTCATAGATGGAATAATGGGCGTAATTAACATGGGCAAGTTCCATAGCCTCTTTCTGTTTGTCGGTAGTTGTCGTATACGGATAGACGCCAAGCAGAAACGGAAAAAAAGCATAAAGGAATTCCTGAACGTCATTGGCTGTCATACATGAGAAGAATTTTTCCAGACAACGACCGACTGACCTCAGAGCCTCGGCATATGTTGTCTTAAATGCCACAAGATTTTCCATCCGGCTGTTTCCTTCCATGTCATAAAGGTTCATAGACATCAGCTTGAGCATACACCCCCGCTTTTCCAGCGTGCGGGCGAGCGCACCGGCAAAATCGTCAGCCGGCATCGAATCATGTCCTTCACAAACCGTATCCAGATCGGCAATCCATGCTTCATGTTCACGCTGCAGCAGGGCCAGAAAAATCTCTTCTTTTGTCTGGAAGTAATTGTAGACAGATGTACGGGTAAAAGAAGTTTTCGCTCCAATATCCCCTATCGTAATATCTTTAAAGCCCATAGTCTCATAAAGAGAAGCACAGGCGTTAATGATCTCTTCTTTTCTTGCATTCGTCAATTCTTCTGATCCTTTCGGCATGACCGTTCCTTCTTTCCCGGCCGGCAGAATTTCTCATTGCATATAGCAGACCGGCCAATCATAAATTCCATTATAAGTATTTTCTCATATTGAGTCAAACAAACGTCATCAGCATCTGAAAACAGAAGTAATCGTACGCCAGATAAATGTTCAGTCTTCCAGAACGTGCTTTATCCAGTTCGCCGCGCCGGATCCGTTTAAAAGTTTTTTATCCATAGCTGTTCACCCCGTTTCTTTTCCTTCACATTTATTTTCTCAGACTCTCTCTGATAATATCAACGATCTCTTCATGCTCCAGAATCTTGTATCCGCCCGGCAGAATAATAGTTCCATCCGCGATTCCTTCCACCATATCCTCCGTGGCTCCCAGTTCGGAAATGTTCATCACAAGGCCCAGTTCACGCATCCAGTTCTCCATAGCGGCAAGCCCTTCCTTCGCCACCTGCTCATCCGTTTTGCCTGTCGGATCTACATCCCATACATTGACCGCAAATCTTTTAAACTTCTGCAGCCCATAGGGAAGAATATGGCGATAATAAGGTAAGGAAACTGCCGCCAGGGTCATACCGTGAGTCGCGTTCGTATAAGCTCCCACAGACTGTCCGAGCATATGAACCATCCAGTCAGTGGATTTCCCGCGGGAAACCAGGGTGTTTAACGCCCAGGTCGCCGCCCACATGATATTGCTTCTGGCCTCGTAATCCTGAGGATCTTTATTAGCAATACGGCTCGAATGGATAACAGAGTGCATCAGCCCCTCGCTGATATAATCGCTGGTGTTATCATCCTCACCGGAAAAATACTGCTCACAGATATGATTGAATATATCATAGATGCCGGCCACCATCTGGTAATGTGGCAGCGTCAGAGTATATTTCGGATTTAAAACGGCGAACCTCGGCATGATCTTTTCATCCGCAAAAACATGTCCGATCTTCTGTTTTGTCTCAGGATTGGTGATAACTGCACCGGCATTCATCTCAGAGCCGGTACCAACCATAGTCAGCACGCATCCGACCGGCAGAGTCTCGCAGGTCGGCTCCTCAAAACGAATATAATATTTCTCCCAGGGATCTTCCTCGCAGTTGACAGAAACGGACACCGCCTTTGCGTAGTCGCAGACAGAACCGCCGCCTACAGCCAGCAGGAAGTCCGCGTGGTGATTGCGTGCTGTCTCAACTCCTTCGTAAAGTTTATCAACCGTGGGATTTGGCATAACGCCTGAAATTTCCGCCACATTTTTCCCAGTCTCATTTAAAATTTTAATAACTTCATCATAGATCCCGTTTTTCTTGATGGAGCCTCCTCCGTAAATAAGTACAACGTTCTTTCCGTACTTCTTCAACTCGGTATTCAGATAATTTAACGACTCGTCGCCAAAATACAGTTTCGTAGGATTACAGTATGAAAAATTGCCTAACATTTAAATTCCTCCTTTTACTTTTCATTCTGACACACTGTCAGCACCTGTAATATATCACCATTCTGACACTCTGTCAACACAAAGAATGCTCCTTCTTTTATATCGGCTGTAAGGGCGTCAAAATTTATCCGTCAGCGCGGCTGTCTGAGAACTTCTGGTTTCCTGTGCTCCAGACATGCTTTTCCTTTGCCTGCTCCGCTGTGTTCTGAGCCATAACGCCTACCAGCGCGTGCGGCACATAAGGTTCCTCCAGATAAGCAATTTCCTCTTTCGTCAGACAGAGGTCTGCCGCCTTTGCCATTCCTTCCACATGGGAAAGCTTTGTAGCTCCAACAACGGGGGCAGTAACCTTTGTCAGAAGCCATGCAATGGAGATCTCTGTCATTGATACGCTTCGTTTCTCCGACAGCTCGGCCACGCGCGAAATAATCACGCTGTCCTCATCAGCTGTTCCATCGTACTTCAGTTTTCCATAACTGTCCTCCTGAAGTCTTTTTGAAGTTTCCCCTGGTCTCTTTGATAATCTTCCGCCGGCCAGAGCGCTGTACGGCGTCATAGCAATATTGTCCTCCCTGCAGAGTTTGGCCATTTCCCGCTCTTCCTCACGAAAGATCAGATTGTAGTGTCCCTGTATGGAAACAAATTTTGCAAAGCCTTCCCGCTCCGCCAGATCATTTGCCTTGGCAAGCTGATACGCAAAACAATTGGAAATACCGATATATCTTGCCTTTCCGGCTTTTACCACACTGTTCAGGCCCTCCATGATGTCGTACAGCGGCGTTGCGTAGTCCCACATATGATAAATATACAGATCCACATAGTCCATTCCCAGATTCTCCAGACTTTTATTGATCATCCGGTCAATATGCTCCTGAGCAGAAACGCCTTTTTCGATTTCCTCCGGCGTGCGTGGAAGGAATTTCGTAGCAACTACGACTTCATCCCGCTTTGCATAGTCTCTGAGCGCCCTTCCCAGATACTGTTCGCTTGTGCCGCTCTGGTATCCGATGGCAGTATCATAAAAATTAATTCCGGATTCCAGTCCCTTCCGGATAATTTCCCTGGTGTGCTCCTCATCTATTGTCCATGTATGCTGGCCGTTTGCCGCGTCTCCAAATCCCATGCATCCCATACAGATGCGTGACACATTCAGGTCGGAATTTCCTAATTTTGTATATCTCATCATCAAACCTCCTTCATAATCAGACCCGCCTCACAGGCGTCCTCCGGATCATTTACCGCTTGTCTGTACTTATTGTAAGACGAATCGGGGGTTAAGTCTAATGCCTGTCCTCTATCATTTTTCATACATTTTATGAATAATTTGAGGTATACAAACACAGAGAATTGCCGTTATAACAGAAATTGTAAGCCACTCCTTAAAGGGAAAAACAAATATAAAATATGACAGATTATTCTTAATGATGAGCCCTGCTCCCACATCTATGATCCCTCCGATGGTTAATAGCAATACTTGCAAGATACTCCAATAATACGCGCCCTCCATTATTAGCATTCTCCTCAACTGTTTTCTGGTCATGCCAATACAACGCATTATAGCGAACTCTGATTTTCGGGCAGCAATATTAGTCAGAATAATATTTATATAATTTATGACTCCCAGCAGGAGAAGACACAAGCTGAAAGCACTCATCGCATCCTTCCCCGCTTCCATATAATTTTCTGTTTCTCTGATCTTGTCTGCAGTTCGAGAAAGATAATAAATATTATAGTTCTCCTGCTTACTGTTTTCATTTTGAACTAGTTCTGTCAGTTTTTCTTTAGCCGCTGTTTCCCGGCCTTCCTTCGCATCAACACTGATATTAAATATCTGTTTCAAAAATCCCAGCCTTTTATAGCCTTTTTCACTGATCAGAAAATAGTGAAAACCATCTCCCTCCCAGCTCATATTTAATTGAGGAAATCCTTTAGCTGTCGTATCAAGATACCCGGAACAGATAAATTCAACCCCATTTTGTTCTGTGGAATCAACCGGAAAAACATGAGCAGGTTCTCCCTTCATCTTTGCAGCATCTTCTTCCAATGTTTCAGACAATTCATGTTTATGTAATACTAAAATTCCATTGCCCTCTCTCAAAGCATCAAAATCAATGTCCAAGCGGTTCTTTTTAACATAGCTCTCCAGTAAATCGATAGACTGATCTTCAAGGACCTGAATTGTCATTACATTATTCGGAGTGCCGTTTTCATATACCATATTCTCGATCGGCTGTATATAATCTTCACTATAATCATATGCAGCATAGCATCCATACACAATATTTAAACTGTTTTTGTCTATTTCAGGCAATTCAGCAGCCTTTTGAACAACAGTTTCATCGAATAACGGGGAATCCTGGTCTATTTGTAATTCATTAGCATTTTTATAGGGAAACAGATAATTTTCAACAGCTTCTTTTTGAGTTCCGATTTCAAAGTCCGGACTTTGAGAAAATTCGTTTGTCAAATTAGTTCCATTCATAATAAAGCCGGCAAGCATTGCTGTTTCACATCCCATAAAGAGCGATATCATTGTTATGATAAATTTTCTCTTTGAACTCCAAAGATTGTACCATGCCATTTTACTTATAGACGCTCCGTGAGCCGATTTTCTCTCTTTTCCTGAGGCAACTTCCTTTGCCTGATATCTATATGCGCTGAGAGGACTTATATTTTTTAATTTACCAAGTATATATTTACTTGCAGACAGCAGCATCAAACCGGAAATAACTGCCGCGCCAATTAAATAGTGTGGATAGAATACAGTTTGCGCCTCTAATTGCCCGTACTGCTTCAAAAACAAATTTTCAAATAGTCTCGGGAAAACAAATATACCGGCTAAGATACTTAAAATAAGGCCGCCCAGGATACCGGACAATAATATTATCATGTTTTGTCGAAACACCATTTTCTTAAGCTGTTTACGGGTTAGCCCTATAACCATCAGCAGCCCGAAATTATTCATATCTTTTGCCAGAGAAATAGACAGCACATTATATATTAATAAATAGACGCTCACTAATAATATAATTGAACATAATACCGCTACCCCATAGCCGCCAATAAACTGCGTCATAGATTTCAGGCCTGCTGAATCACTTGCGACAAACTGCTGTTGTGCATTATCTAATTCAATATCTCGATACAGCCATTTTTCCAATTGATCACTACTGAAAAACTGTGAATTAACAGTAAGATCAAGTTTTGCGGGAAACCGTGGGATTTGTTTCATATCCAGATATTTCTCAGAGAAATATGCTGTTGGAACATACAAAGAACTATCGGTATAATCAGTATAGTATCCCGATAAAACGAATTCCTCTGTAAGTTCTTCTCCGCCGTTAACTGACCAGTTCTTAAATAAAATCTGGACTGTTATTTTCATGCCTATTTCCGGATCTGAAATACCTATTTTATTCAGTAGTCTTCTGGATAGCATAATATCATTTTCAGACTTTGGATAATTGCCGACTATATGGTCGCAAGCAGGCTTGATCATTTTTTCCCATACAGTTTGATCAATAACCTTACACGACGCTAAAAATTTTCCTTCCTGATTCCAATCCCCTATGCTATATTCCCAACCATAATCTTCTACATAGTCCGGGTATATCATCTGGTCATATTGTCTTTCTTCGGCATTCTCTAAATAAACTGCAACAGCGTTACCTGATTCCCGAGTATTCTTTACAGAGTCAACATCTATTTTGCCTTTAGCTATGCTAAACGCCGAGAAGAGGACAAATACGGAAATGGCAACTGCAATAGATAATATAATTACTTTTTTGTAATCCCATTTACTATTAGCTTTCGCTAATTCAGTTACTTCTTTATCTTTCATTCCCATAGTTGTCCTGCCTTTCATCCGAAATTTTTCCATCTTCAATTCGGATCATACGATCAGCTCTATGTGCGATATCTATATTATGCGTTACCATCCCTATGGTCTGATTATATTTTTTTGCCGTGTCCACTAACAATGAAATCACCTTTTCACTATTTTCAGAGTCAAGATTTCCCGTCGGCTCATCCGCCAACACAATTGCCGGACGCGCAACCAATGCTCTTGCTATTGCCGCCCTTTGCTGCTGCCCTCCTGACAGTTCATCCGGCATTTTAAATATCTGATCACTGATTCCCAACCCGTCAATAAGTTCTCTCACAAATTCAGAATCAATATCTGCATGATCAAGCTCCAGCGGAAGAACAATATTTTGATATACGTTCAAATAGGGAATAAGATTAAACTTTTGAAAAATAAATCCTATATTGCGTCTCCTGAATACTGTTAATTCCTCGTCGTTCATCGAAGACAGAACTCTTTCTTTTATTTCTACTACCCCTTCCGTAGGAAATTCATTTCCGCCAATTATATTCAGCAGCGTCGACTTACCACTCCCTGAAGGTCCTGTAATAGCCAGAAATTCTCCTTCTCTTATATTCAGATCAATGCCGTTTACAGCATTAACTTCAATACTGCCATTTACATATTTCTTCTTTAATGAAATCACTTTAACAATATCCATCCTAATATTTATCCCCTTTAATTCTAAATAACATTTTTGTTTGTATTTTTTTACAATATCATTTTTTTTTAATTTGTCAAGCAGTTTTCAATATTACATTAAGTTATTGTTTACAAATATTTTCTTTAGTGTAATAATATTGTTTATAAATTGTAACGGAGGACAAATATGTGAAAAAGCGTTTAACTAAAAAAGAGCTGGAAATTATGAAAATCTTATGGGATAGTAATAAAGCATTGGTTGCCTCCGAAATCGCAAATCATGGCGAGGCGCTGAATATTAATACCGTACACGCCTGTCTGCGTACTTTATTAAAAAAGGAAGCAATTAAAATAGACGGAATTATCTACAGTGGAACAGTTCTGGCACGGAGCTACTCCCCTGTTATTACAAAAGAGAATTACTTCGATGACGTTTATAATGATATTCTTGGCGGGAAAAAGAACAGTATGCTGATACGATCTTTAATAGATTCCGAAACAAATCTCTCAGAATTGGAAACGCTGGAAAAGATAATTGCGGAAAAAAAGAAAGAATTGATAAAAGGAGAAAAGGAATAAATATGTCCTACACATTCGGTCCATTTTTTATATGTTTTATCATGACTCTTTTACTTACCGGATATTTGCATTTTATATTACATATAAGCACCGCTTTTCAAAGACAATTGATGAAATTTTCATTTATAGGAATATTACTCATTCTCGTCCGAATGCTGATTCCTTTAAATTTTCCTTTCACATATTCCATCTACTCTTATCATCTGCTGCCCGAACTTCTGCAGTTCACAACAGAGCCTATTGCAGATAGTAATATAACAATTCAGGATTCTATAATGACCATATGGATTGCCATAACCTGTGTTTTATTGATAAAGTTCATCATTCAGTATGCACGGCTGTGTCACTATATTTCTTCATTTTATATCACTAATGATGAAAGCTGGTCATGGCTGTTTGATTTATGCCGGAAAAATTACAGCAGGCCGTTAAATATTGCTATCATAAAAAAGCCCATTTCTCCTGCCATAATCGGTCTGTTTAAGCCCACTTTAATACTTCCGGACATTGAGTCTTTCTCGAATGAAGAGCTTGAATATATTTGTCTACACGAAATTGCTCATTATAAACAGCATCATTTGTGGATTTCATTTTTCATGGAAATTATTTGCTGTGTCCATTGGTGGAATCCAGTGATGAAATATTTTAAAACAGACTATGCACTATTTTTAGAGCTTTCCAATGATTTCTATTTAATCCGGTCACACCCGAATTTTAATACTCTGGATTATGCCGGACTGATTATAAAAACAGCAAAAAATATAACATCGAAAAGCTCCACTCCATTTTATAATTCCATGCATTTTGTAATTAAGAACACTCCTGCATTGACAACCCGCATAAAGCATATTATAAACTACAAACAACGGAAAAGTACAACGAGAACTATCTATTCCATTTCCTGCTGTATTTTTCTGTGTATTTCCATTATTTCGGCAATTTTTTTGGTTCCTGAGGTATCCTACCGTAAAATATCCCCTGCTCAAAACGACGGTACAACCCAAATAACAAAAGAGAATTCTTTTATCGTAAAGACGGAAAACAAATATTTAATTTATGTCGACCAAAAATATTTTGCGAGTGTTAGTTCTATACCTGATGAATTACATGATATTCCTGTTTACAGTACAGAAGAGGTCAGGCACAAGGCGATTGTGGACTGTTCATATCGTTAAAAGAAGAAATATATCAAATATTTGATAGAGCCAGGATGTTTTTCTGTAAACGCCCATTATTAACAAGTACCAGGTTTAATCATCATTTCGACGTAACTCTTCTGTAAAATTTGTGTTTTTTAAATAGTTTACACATGAAAATACAAAACATATTCCAAAAAGAACAATGAATAATATGAAGAGCGTCTGCCAAGGATATATAAACTTAAAATACAAAAGTTTTCTCTTTATTGCATTTCCTAAAAACCATATGAGCGTACTGCCTGCTGTAAGTGTTGCCGAAATAACAATTGCCCAATATCCTATTCCCTCATAGAAAACCATTCTCCACAGCTGGCTTTTTGTCAGTCCAAGGCTCTGCATTACTGCAATTTCTTTTCTTCTGACAGATAGTGCTGCGGACAACATATTTCCGTAGTTCATGATACTGATAACGAAAATAACCAGAGATAAACCGCCTAAAATAATATTTGTCGTGTCAATCCTGTTCTGCTCCGATTCTAGTAATGTATAATTTGCTTCCAGATAGAATGTATCCATTACCCCGCTTTTTTGGTTTTCTTTTTGTACAAGCTGTGATAATTTTTGATTAATTGCAGCATCATCTTCATCCCCTTCAATATCAAAGGAAATATCAAATATCTTTTCCGGGAATCCTAACTTTGCAAACCCTTTTTCTGTCATAATGAAATAGTTGATATTATTTCCAGTTGAAGTAGTCGGCAATTCAGGGAAACGTTCCTCTGTCATATCCAGATATCCGGCGCAGGCAAGACTTCCCTTCTTATAATTCGTCACATTGCTCTCCTGATCTCCATATGCGTCGAGCGAATAGAATGTTATAGGTTCGCCTAATATCTTTTCCGCCTGTAATTTCAGTTCTTGCGACAGTTCGTTATGATGCAGCAAAATGCACCCCTCCCCCGATGCAAACTGCTCAATATCAACAGTCAAATCACCGTCGGCAGCGTAACGTTCCAGTTCAGCAGCAAATGACTCGTCCACGATCTGCAATGTTGCAAATGCCAGATCTTTATCTGGATCATCCAAAGACTGTCTGCGGGGCTGCAGGGCTCTGTCAGTAAGAAAATTAATAACTGCATAGCTGCCTTTTACCGTTTTTATCGTTGTCTGATCCACTCCGTCCATCGCGTAAACTGTATCCGTCATTTCCGCAGAAAGCACCGGCGTATCGTCATTTATCTGATCCGGCACCATTTCAGGGAACCGGAAGATCCCGGTTAAAATACCAATCCTGAAATCAGGATTTTGTTCAATCCGATGCGTGATATCTGTTCCCGTCATAATAACTACTGCGCCTAAAGTCGTAATACATCCGATCAACATCGATCCTGCACTGATAAACAATTTCTTTTTTGATCTTGTTATATTCCGCCATGCCATTTTCAGGATCAGAAACCCGGACTTAAGATTCTGTTTCTTTCTTGCGTTATTTCCCGTTTCAATATAGCGGATCGAATCAATCGCATTCCATTTTATGATCTGTCTAAGTGCAAGTCCTGTTGCAGAAAATGATGTTGTGAAGATAAGCCCCCCGGCTGCTGCCATAAATATTGGATAAAAACCTGTAACATCGCTCTCTCCCAGTCCCTGTATAAATAATTTCTGTAAAACGGTCGGAAGGAATAGCTTTACGATAACAATCCCTGCCACTGCCCCTATGCTGATTCCCTTCAGGATATTCCATATATTCTGATAATATACGATTCGTTTTAACTGTTGCTCTGTCGTGCCAAGCACTTTCAGCATCCCATACTGGCGGATTTCTTTTCCCATTGTAATAGACACTACATTAAAGATCAGCATGAAAGCACAGAGGATTATCACGATACCGCATCCAACTGCAATCGAGACACTCCCGAATACGCCTTCCACACTTTGCTTTACCATTGGATTTTCAGCAAATACCTGCTGTGCGGCATATTCCATTGTCAGATCTGAATACAGTTTTGTTTCAATACCTCTTTCATCCTGTAAAGAACCTGTTGCTGCCATAATCTTATCTGCCGGAAAGACCGGGATCTCCTGTTGATCCAAAAAAGCTTTTGAAACATATGCTTCCGGCTCCGTTACCGAGAAATCAACATAATCTGTATAATATCCGCTTAATGAAAATAAGGCCGCTCCCTCTGATCCATCTGAAAGTATCGTCTCAAGCTCAATTTTCATACCGACTTCCGGGTATTCAATTTTCATTTGCCGCAGGCTTGAAACTGATAGCATGATCTCATCGGTTTTTTGTGGATAACTTCCAATTACATCTGTATATGCCGGCGCCATTATTTTTTCATAACCGCTGCTGTCAAGATAAACAAGTTTACCTTCCCAATAATCTTGGAATGCAGCTGAGCCAGCAGTCTTTGTAACGCCTGTATCTATAATATACGGAAGGTTTTTCATCTGCTCATACTGTGCCTCGCTTCCATTTTCCAGTGATACTGTCGCGACGGTTCCCATTCCCCGTATATCGATCAGGTAATCTGAGCGAATCTTGCCATATGCAATAGAAAAAGCCGAGTATAACAGAAACACTGACATAGCGATCGCGATGATCAGGACTCTGTTCTGACGTTTATTTTGTTTATAATAAGCCTGTGCCAGCTCTTTTACAACGAATTGATTATTGTTGCGCGTACTCATATGTTTTCTCCCTCTTGACAGATTTTCCCATCTTCTATGCGGATGATACGGTCAGCCATCTGTGCGACTTCTTCATCGTGTGTAACAACCACTAATGTCTGGTAAAATTTTTGAGCGAGCACTTTCATTAATTCGATTACTTCCATACCTGTACGCGAATCAAGATTTCCTGTAGGTTCGTCGGCCAACACGACGGCGGGACGAGTAATCAGCGCTCTTGCAATAGCCACCCGCTGCTGTTCACCCCCGGATAATGTATATGGTGTCTGTTCTATTTTGTCCTGTAATCCTAACGATTTCAGGAGCATCTCTGTGAATTCCCGGTCTGTCTTACGCCCGTCCAGTTTCAAAGGCAACACGATATTGTCATAGACATTCAGAACAGGAAGCAGTTTAAAATCCTGGAAAATGAATCCGATATTTCGGCGCCGAAATATTGTCTGCTCATTTTGAGACATCTGTGCCAATGGTATTCCGCGGACAAATATTTCTCCTTCCGTGGGCGAGTCCATTGCCCCAAGTAAATTAAGTAATGTAGATTTTCCGCTGCCCGATGAACCTGCGATAGCCACAAACTCGCCTTCTTTAACGCAGAAATCTATTCCATTTAAAGCATAGACTTTACTCTCTCCCATCGGGTATATCTTTCGTAAGTTCGTCGTCCTGATAATATCCATAGGTAACTCCTCCTTCACGCATAGAATAACAGTTAAATCTCTCAAATTAGTAACAAAGCGGGAACTATTTTCAAGTTCCCGCTTTTGGCAATACAATCGACATAATTAAGCCTGAGTCTTTTCGCTTTGCTTTTATAAATCCGTCGTGCTTTTGCACGATCTCCCTTGCTATAAACAGACCCATGCCATAGCCTTCCTGATTAGAAATATTATTTCCCCGATAATAAAGCTGAAATATTTTGTTTTCCTCTCCCTTTTCAATCCCTGTTCCGCTGTCTTCAATATAAATTTCCGAAAACATCTCGTTGGAGATCAGCGTCACTACGATATCAGTGGCTCCCGGAGAATATTTTATACTATTGTCCAGCAGATTGTATATCGCTTCACAGAGCCAGTTCCTGTCATGTAATACTTTTTTATCCGCATCTTCCCCCTGGACGATAATGTTGATATTTTTCTCCTCTGCTTTTTTCCGTACCTGAAACACAGCCTGGGCAACCGTTTCTTTGAGATTGCTGTCACATTTATGAATCTGGATGATCTGGTTCTCCAATCGGGCTGCTACGATAAATTTCTCAATCAGAAAATGAAGTTTATTCTCTGATTTCTCCACAGCTTTAATGTATGTCTCTTTTTCTGTATCTCCGATCCTGTTATCTCCGAGCAGTGTCAGATATGTTTCCATATTGGATAACGGCGTTCGTAATTGATGAGCGATTTCCGCCAGCAATTTCTTAATGCCATCACGTTCACTTTCCACAAGCGCGGTGATTCCACCATACATTTTCTGCACTCTCTGGATCTGCGACAGGATCTTAGATGTAAGAGTATCATTCTGGACAGAATAATAAGAGATATCTTTTTTCTGCAGCAGATCATCCAGGTAAATCGATATTTCTCCCAGCTCACCCTGATATTCTTTCTGCCGGTCGGCCCATAAAAAGTATAGTCCTGCTAATAGCAGTGCCAATAAAAACAATAATATCCAATTCTCCTGATAGACCAAAACTATCGTAAAACACACAACTACAACTGCATTAATTCCCACTATACTTCTTTTCATCATAACCGGCCTCTTATTCTCCGAATGTATATCCAACCCCAAAAATATTTTTAATGAAAACCGGACTGGATAAATCAGATTCTATTTTCTTTCTCAATCTGTTGATAACTACTGTCAGGGCATGGTCGTCTACAAAATTATTGTCAGCATCCCATATTTTCTCCAGAAGCATTTCTTTCGTTACAATATTTCCCCGATTTGCTGCTAAAATAGATAAAACTTTCCATTCCTTTACCGTAAGTTTAATTTCCCTGTCGCAGTTCCATACTTTACGCTTATCAAAATCAATCCGCAGATCTTTATACTCTATGATATTTCCTGAACCACTGCGTTTTAAGATCACTTCAATCTTCTTCAATAAAACCTTCGGTGAAACAGGTTTGGTTACATATTCCTGGCATCCGGCTTCATATCCCTCCAGTATATCTTCCTCATCATCCTTAGCCGTCAGAAAGATTACAGGTATCTCTTTATATTTCAACAGCTTCTTACAGAAATCTATTCCTGAAGTTCCCGGCAGCCCAATATCTGCGATGATCACGTCCGGTTCTTTATTCAGACACTGCTCCGCTTCTTTTGCATTATACGCCTGAAGTATCGTGTATCCTTCTTTACGAAAGAAAATTTTTAAAGCTTCATTCATCTGGGTGTCATCTTCAATTAATAAAATCCTCATTTTTGAATCTTTCAATAGCCTTTTCTATCAGAACCTACTCTAACAATTTTTTTCGATTCTCCTGGTACTTGTTACTTTCGCTTTCATAATGTTCAGAATTTGTGCTTTTATTCTATCATACTCCATTCTGAACTTCTATAAAATTCCCAGCGCTCCTATCTCATACCACTTTTCTTTATTTTACAACAGTATAGTTTGTATTTCTCGCTTTTCCATTTTGCTTTAGCAGGTTATTTTTTACCATTTTCCTGAGAGTCCTGGAAGCCGTCGATGCACTTACTTCAAGTAAACTGATTACATCATTTTTAGTAATAACTCCATGAACCCGGATATACTCTAAAATTTTTTCTTCTGCTTCACTTAATGAAACTTCTGTCTCCAAGCTAGAATTTGTATCTGTTTTTGTTGTCCACACAGAAGATTTTTCTGACGTATATTTTACGTTAACGTTTGGAAGTATGATCTTAAAAGCATTTTTCGTAGTTTCAATCTCAGGCTTTTCCTTCATGCCTTCATATGCTTTCATAATTTTTTCTATTCCTGTACCGTAAGCCTCTATCAGATGAAGCCGATAAAATACATTTGCAAGATCCTGGTTTCTGCAAATGGAAATTCCCTCCATTATATCTTCCAGTTCAATTCCCGACATCAGTCCTCCAATAGAAACAAATTCAATTCTGTCGTCATAAATCCTGACAAACGCACTGGCGCTGAACGAATAATCACGATGAACCAGAAGATTTAAAAGTGATTCCCTCACCGCGATTTCCGGATAATCTCTGACATCAATTCTCCGCAGCTTTTCTATCGTCGCACGGGTCTGATTACGGAAATCAATATAATCGTACACTTCATTCATCTGCTTCAGTAATGATCCGCTGAACTCCCGACGGTCTTTAAAAATCGTCTGATCTTTTCCCTGAAAAACAGCAACCTTAATCGTATGTACACACTGATCAGACAGAAGCAGGCCTAAATTGCTGTAAAGATTGTCCTGATCGATCAGCTTCAAAGTATGCGTTTGCTGTGGACCGAATTCTATTTCCCGAATCTCAAATTCCCTTTTCGCAGCTTCAAATGTCAGTTCCTGGTTTAGACTCCGCATCGACTCAAACCGGTCTCCATCCGTTTCCTTAATCATACGGCGTATGGCCGCATCTGTGGCAGGCACAGAAGAATATCCCTGTCTGACATATACCCCTTCCGGACGCATTCCCTTTTTGGCGAGATAATACGGTCGATCCGTTCCACGCTGAATATCCACAACGACGATTTCCTTCCCCGCTTCTTCTGCTGTTTCATAATGAAGGAACATCGTCACATCCGGCTTAATCGCATCTCTCACCATATTGCTAATCTGTAGAGATACCCTGTCAGGGTCATCAAGTCCAACTACTTCTCCATCATCCCGAACACCTATATACAATCTCCCGCCATTGCAGTTAGCAAAAGCAATGATTTCTTTTTTGATTTCATCCACAACAACTTCTTTTAGCTCTACAGTCTCACTTTCTCGAAAAACCATCCCGCCATCTCCTTTATTTTGTTCGATGAACTTATTATAATAAATCGTGTCAATCGTGTCAATCTAATTGACTTGATTGCGGCGCGATTTGACCCGATACTTTTATTATTCCCAAAATTAGCAAAGAATATCAACTTTCTATTCTAACCATGATATGACAGAATTGATACGATAAATGACACTATCTGACAACTTCCTCGAAAATTTCAGAATAAAATAAAACCCGTAAACGTTGAATTTACGGGCTTTGTGAGTTTCCCCTGTTGGACTTGAACCAACGACACTTCGGTTAACAGCCGAATGCTCTGCCATTGTTGCGGTTTCATACCGGAGCTTATAATATCAGATTTTTGTTACATAAAATAAAAACGGAAGGTATTTGGCGGGTGTGCCCCTTCCCGCATTTCTTTTGACCTCCAGGGTGCGTAGCAGCACATTCTCTACTTCAAATACCTTTCCGCTTTATTGTACACACATTATAGCGCTTTTATTCTTTTTTGTAAAGCAGTGCGTCTTTACCGGTTAAACTTGTATTTTTTCTAATAAGCTTTATCAGATTACGTTCCCGGATTCTATAAAATGTCATGACAGAATTCATAATACCCTTGTCATCTGTTTCAAGAGCTATCCTGACAACTACATTAAGATTTGTATCTTCGAGTTTTTTTACCATAAAAATTGTTCCGTCATGTTTTCCATCTTTGATTATATAATCCGGATCTTCAACGCATGTTACTCCATATATATTAAACAGGCTGTAATCTTCAGGATGACGCATTTTAATATGATTTATTCGTTCTTCTGTAATAATAATCTCATCTGTCTGAATTTTTCCAAACTCGTCCACCAGTAACGAACTATCTATTTTTCCCAAAGATATGATCAAGGCCATATTACCGCCCTCTTTCCTGTTGTAATAGCACTATTATAGCAGAAACTATATAAAAAAATCTGCAAATTTGACTTTGCAGATTCTAAGCTCCCCCTGTTGGACTTGAACCAACGACACTTCGGTTAACAGCCGAATGCTCTACCGACTGAGCTAAGGAGGAATATTCAATTTTCGGAGCTCAAAAGCTTCCGCTTTTTCGCTCACGGGCTTCGCCCTATGTATAAAGACAAATGAAATCCCATTTCTATGCAAGCATAAATGGTCTTTCATTTGCCTTTATCCGCAGTGCTCATTGCTGACGTGGAGAATACGAGAGTCGAACTCGTGACCTCCTGCTTGCAAGGCAGGCGCTCTCCCAACTGAGCTAATCCCCCAGGAAATATGTTCATCAAAGAACTTTTATAAGATACCATATTTCCGGGGGTATGTCAATATTTTTCATTTAAAATCCCAGTAATCTGATCAGCAGCGGATTTGTATCATACAGAAACCGGAGTACAGAACTTTGTTCTACCATCTCAAAGCACGCTTGCCCCGCTTCTGTCGTATATGCCAGCGTCATAACAAGAAAACCTATCCACACGACCACTACCGCCAGCGCCAGTCCCAGCGCGCCTCCTGCGATACGGTTCACAAGCCCCAGTACCGGCAGTTCCCCGATAATATCCACCGCAAACATCAGTGCCTTTACGATGATGATCGCCAGCAAAAAGGTTACAAGAAACGCAAGCAGGTTCAATACCAGTCTGGAGATATAGGCCGCCACATAATTAGGAAAACTCTGAACGCCCAGTTCATCGTATATCGTGCTGTTGTTATTCTCCAGCAGCTGATCTTTTAAAAACTGGGGCAGCGGAGCATTCTCGATTTCCTGAATCTGCACGTCTTTCGGAATGTCTCCTATCATATTCATAATATCATCTGCCGTAATCCCCAGCAGGTTCCAGTCCAGTTCATTCAGATTCTGCATCTGCTCCGGAGACAGTTCCGCAAACGGCGTTCCGCTTAAGTCGTACTGGGCAAGGTCCTCCTGGGTGATCTCCGGTATAAAAGCTTCCACGACTCTCGCCTCTATGTACTCATCCACCGGCGTATACTCAGCCAGAGCGTCTGCCACATACGGAGACAGAAAGAGCACGATAATCATCGTAATGACCGTCGATAAGAGAGAGATCCCCAGTTTCAGAAATCCTCTTACATATCCCACTACAATGCAGACAATAAAAATAGTTGCAACAATGATTAAAAGCCAGTTATTCATAACCTCTCCTATTTCGTCAGATAAATCACGCGCAATTCATCGACGCTCATCACATAGTATCTGTTTACTCCGAAAGCCCGGAATACCTCCAGCGCTTCCACACTTAACTCACCTTGATATTTCATGATCCCGGTTACCGTCACGATGCAGAAACGGTCTCCTTCAAACAGAATGATCTCATCGCCGTCTATTTTCGCGTCGGCGTATTTTCCAGGCAGTTCTCTGCTGATCATCTGTTCGCCGAGACGGTTATAAAGTCTTAGTTCATATCCTGATTTCTGCTCGTTTAACAGAACAAACCCGATATACTCATCCGAGTGAAATACGCTCTGTATCTCCTGATCCAGCGCTATCTCTTTTTCCGGTTCCGGGGCGTCTGCTCCTCTGTAGATCACAAACGAATTGTCCCCTACCGCTACACAGCGGTTACCTCCCATAAAGAACAGATCGGCCATGATCGTGTTACTGTACTCCGTTGAGGATACGATATTATCCGGCTGGCTCTGCCCTGCCTCACCGAAGTTGTAATAGACCACTCTCGATGTCATACCCGTCCCTGAAACAGTCAGATAGGAGACTGCCAGTGTGTTTCCGTCATCGGACAACTCCATCGCCGTCGGATACCCTGTTGTACCCGGCGATATTTGAAGCTCAGCCAGAATATTTCCCATCGCGTCATAGGCGATAATCTTTGGCGTATTTTCATCTCGCAAGACTACGCTGACAATTCCCTGATCAGATATGGCAATCTTCTCGATGGGAAGGGTTGTCTCAATCTCACCCCTAAGTCCTTCTTCCGAGAATACGAGAATGCTGTTTCCGCCATTATCAGCAACGGCAAACGCCCTCTCCTTCTTTACGAAAACCGGATTCTGAAGCTGGGTTGGCTGCATCCACTGTTCTTCATTATTCCTGTCAAGATATGTAACCCCGTCTCTGTTATATCGTATAATTCCATCCGCGAACTGTTCATAGCCGCTTGCATCTGAAGTGTCGCTTGGGTACTGCGCCGCGGTGCGGGCTCTCCCGTAGGACTGGTTGTCCAACAGAAGATATGTTCCGCATACAGCCATCAGAAGAAGAACTGCGGTCACAAGAATTCTCCGAGCCTTCATCAGACGGAATCTCCGCACTTTCTTCATAATATCGCTCAGATCATCCGGGGGCGTCAGAATCTTCAGATAATTTTTTTTCTTTTGCGCCATATAACTCCCCTTATTTCTGATTTTATCGTCCTGTTGAGTATATCACGAATTCAGGGTAATAGCAATTTCTGTCCGACATAAATCAGATTGCCGTCTGTGATGCCGTTCATCCGGCAGATCGCGTCTACATGGCTGACGTCTCCATACATTTTTCTGCTGATAATGGCAAGCGTATCTCCTTCCTCCACTATATATACGCCGTCACTTCCGTTTTCTCCTTCAGTTACCGCAGCGTTTCCTCCCTGCAAAGCAGCCTCCTGTCCTGCTGCCTCCGGAGTCGAAGCGCTCTCGGATTCACCCGTCTGGTTCTGGTCTGTCTGGGCTTCAGCAGATGTTCCATCGCCAGCCTGGGCATCAGATTCCGTCTCACCGCTGTCTGCGTCTCCTGTCTGTTCTTCTGACGTCACCGCCGTCACCGACCCACTTGTCTCCTGCGTCTGCACTGTCCCCGACGTGTCCGCCAGCGTTTCAAGCGTGGACTGGACGGATTTCATACGGTCAAAGCTGTTAATCATTGAAACTCCCATAATGATCAGTACAAGGACAAGACACGCGCTGGCCGCATACATCAGACCTCCTGGCCTTTTTTCTTTTCGGTGGTCCTGCCGTTTTCTAACCATATTACGAAAGTCCTGTGCAGCTCTGTCTTCAACAGTTTCCGAGGGATATACCCCATTTTTTTTTCGACTGGAGATCATGTAGTTCTGCATACACGGATTTTTCTCATAATACGTGTAGTGACCACCGATCTCCATCAGGTCATTCATTTTATGTACATAGTAGGTTTCGTCTTTTTCCACAGGATCTTTCATGATAAAGACCGTATTTTTCTTTGGAAACGACTTCCTGTGAAGTCTGACCGTCGATGCCTCCGGCGTGAGGGGCACTCCCGGATGTACTACGAACCATCCCAGCATCTCCCCGTCCTCAAAAAATTGTTTGCAGTCCTCATAAGCATGTTTCCATGTGTTTTCATCGATTACATACTCGTTTCCCGAAAGTCTGAGTTCATGCATCTGGATCGCGCCGTATATATATACATAATCCTCCTCATCTCCCTGTTGAATGTCGCCCACAAGAAAAGCCCCGATCGGCCCCTTTCCCGCCTTCTCGCATTTCTCACACAACTGGGTAAAAAATGTATCTACATAATCCTCCACATAGATCTTGGGGCTGTCACTTACATTTCCAATCTGACGAACGTTTTTTGGTATCTGTCTTTCCATACTATACTCCACCTTCCTGAACAATATTTTCCCGGCGTCCTTAAGAGGATAGCACAGGGAAATAGCTGAATTTATCAGTTGGTGTCAGATAAGTTCGACAAAAAAACCGGGCAGTTTTCTCAAACTGCCCGGCTGCTGCTCCGGTAATCTGTTCTTATTTCACGAACGCTTTTACTTTATTATAAATGCTCTCTGTATCAAGTCCGTATTTTCTGATTAGTTCCACCGCCGGACCGGACTCTCCGAAGACATCGTTAACCCCGATCTTCAGAACTTTCGTCGGCGCTTTCTCCGAAAGAAGATCGCAAACCGCGCTTCCCAGACCGCCGATTACAGAATGTTCCTCAACTGTAACGACTTTTCCCGTTTCTTTCGCCGCTGCCAGAACAAGTTCCTCATCCAACGGCTTAATCGTATGAATGTTGATCACTTTTGCGTCAATGCCGTCGGCCGCAAGTTTCTCAGCCGCTTCAAGGCAGTTGCTCACCGGCAGTCCTGTGGCAATAATCGTGAGGTCTTTTCCCTCTCTTAATACAACACCTTTTCCGATCTCAAATTTGTAATCCGGTTTATCATTAATGACCGGAACCGCAAGACGTCCGAATCTTAAATAGACCGGTCCCTGGTGCTCATATGCCGCCTTCACCGCGGCATGCGCTTCCACATCGTCGGACGGGCAGATCACCGTCATACCCGGGATTGTCCTCATCAGGGCAATATCTTCGTTACACTGATGGGTCGCGCCGTCTTCTCCTACCGAGATACCAGCATGTGTCGCGCCAATCTTAACATTCAAATGCGGATACCCGATGGAGTTTCTCACCTGCTCATATGCGCGGCCTGCCGCAAACATCGCAAAGGAGCTGGCAAAAGGAACCAGTCCTGCGGATGCAAGGCCTGCTGCCACGCCCATCATATTGCACTCTGCGATACCGCAGTCGATGAAGCGGTCCGGATGCGCTTTCTGAAATACGCCGGTCTTGGTAGCTGAAGCCAGATCCGCGTCAAGCACAACTACATCTTCGTGCTCTGTTCCAAGTTGTGTAAGAGCATTGCCGTAGCTCTCTCTTGTTGCAATCTTCTTTACATCTGACATAATGCTTCACCTGCCTTTTCCAGATCTTCCATTGCGATCTTATACTCTTCATCGTTCGGCGCTTTGCCGTGCCATCCCGCCTGATTTTCCATGAAGGATACGCCTTTTCCTTTGACTGTTCTGGCGATGATCGCCGTCGGCTGCCCTTTCACAGTCTTTGCCTCTTTGAATGCGGCGTCAATCTGGTCAAAATCATTTCCGTTAATGTTGATTACATGGAAATTAAACGCCTCAAACTTCTTGTCAATCGGATACGGTGAGTTTACCTCGTCAATAGCACCGTCTATCTGAAGGTTATTGTTATCCACAATCACTACGAGATTATCCAGATTTCTGTGAGCTGCCAGCATGGACGCCTCCCACACCTGGCCCTCCTGAATCTCCCCGTCTCCGAGAAGTGTGTATACTCTGTAATCCGCATTCATGAATTTCCCGGCAATTGCCATACCTACCGCCGCTGAGATCCCCTGCCCCAGAGAGCCGGAGGACATATCAACGCCCGGAATATGTTTCATATCCGGATGCCCCTGAAGATAAGATCCGGTGTGTCTGAGAGTCTTCAGATCTTCCTTCGGGAAGTAGCCTCTCTCCGCCAGCGCTGAGTAGAGCCCCGGCGCAGTATGCCCCTTAGAGAGCACAAAGCGGTCGCGGTCCGACTTCTTCGGATCTTTCGGATCAATGTTCAGCTCCTCAAAATAAAGATATGTAAAAATATCTGCCGCTGACAGCGAACCGCCCGGATGTCCGGCTTTTGCACTGTGAACCGCAGTCACAATGTCTTTGCGGATCTCGTTTGCTGTCTTCATTAACTTCAACTTGTCCATTCATTTCTCCTCTTTTTCTGATTATTTGATTACTCGCCGAATACAGCGATATAATCCTCCTGGAATTTCTTAATGCCGGCGTCTGTAAGCGGATGATGCGTCATCTGCTCGATTACCTTATACGGAACAGTCGCAATGTCCGCTCCCGCAAGCGCGCAGTCTGTAATGTGGATCGCGTTGCGTACGCTTGCCGCAATGATCTCTGTCTCAATGCCTGCTACCGCAAAAATTTCGGCAATCTCTGAAATCAGATCCACGCCTCTTACCGAAATATCATCCAGACGGCCCAGGAACGGAGATACATAAGTTGCTCCCGCCCTCGCTGCGAGAAGCGCCTGATTGGCCGTAAAGATCAGGGTCACGTTCGTCTTTATCCCCTCAGCGGAAAGCACTTTCACAGCTTTAAGCCCTTCTGCCGTCATAGGAATTTTCACAACCATATTCGGATGGATCTTCGCGATCTCGCGCCCCTCTTTAATCATTCCCTCCGCGTCTGTCGTTGTAGCCTTCACTTCTCCGCTGATCGGTCCGTCTACAATCGATGTGATCTCCGCGATCACTTCCTCAAATACACGCCCTTCTTTTGCGATCAGGGACGGGTTTGTCGTAACGCCGCAGATCACTCCCATATCGTTGGCTTTTCTGATGTCCTCTACATTTGCTGTGTCAATAAAAAATTTCATCTCTGTTCCTCCTTAAAGCTGAGCATTCTCAGGGTTTCTGATTTGATTATATCGGTAAAAAAAACAGTGGTCAACAGGGATAAAAATTATTAACAGATAAATGCATTAAAGAAATGTGTTTATCACCCGTATTTCATTTATATTAATTAATATTTAACATCTTTTTGTAATGTTGACAGCCATACTTTAAGGTTTTTTGCATTCTCATAATCCATTGTTTACATTTTTATTATTAATATTGTTCCGAATTTTATTAATTTTTTTCTTTTTTCACCTTTGGTTTTGAGGTTGTCCCGCGGACTACTATTTTCGGCTCATATTCCACATGATAAATGCTGACGGGTTCGATCTCCGTATATTTTTTCATGCGGGAAGTCATCTTCTTCATAATAATATCGCAGGCATCCATCCCCTTATAAATGACAAAATGCTCGATTGTCGTAAGGGATACTTCTTTCACTTTCGCAAACAGTGTATTGTCGCACCCCATAACAGACATATCGCCGGGCACTTTATATTTTTCGTCATAGAGGGCGTCCATAATTCCAAAGGCAATCATATCATTGAGTCCGACAATGGCAGTCAGGTTACGATTCTCCGCCAGAATCTCTTTTGTCAGATCATAGCCGATCCTGTACTCTGAATCGATCCCCGGAATGTCCTTGTCAATCTGTTCGTCTGCTGCTTTGATCACCACATGCTCTCTGAGACCGGCATTCTGGAACTCTTTCAGGAATCCCTCCACTCTTTTGGATCTCTGCTTCTGCCGCACAGTCAGAGGGGGCGCTATGTACCCTACATCCCGGTGTCCCAGTTCCAGCAGATGACGCGCCATCAGCCGCCCCAGTTTGGAATTATCCAGTTCCACCGCGTCCACATTCAGTTTTTCATTCTGATTGTTGATAATTACAACAGGAATGCGCTTTGAGAGTTCCTCCACCTGAGCCATGAAGCACTGGCCCGGATTGCACATGTAGATAACACCCTGGGGATTTAATGATGAGGTCATCTTCAGGTAGCGCTCCTCCAGTTTCAGATCCCGCTGCGTGTTGCAGACAAAGATGCCGAATCCCTGTTCAGCCGCCCGGGATTCTATCCCCTGGAGGAGCATGACATAATAAGGGTTCGTCAGATTCGGGCTGATGACCACAAGCATGTTTTCCCTGCGCGCCTCTTCCATGCTCTTCTTTCGTCGGGGAAGCTCATATCCAAGTTCTTTGGCGGAATTTTCCACCTTTTCAATCACATCTTTTGAAAAGGATACATTATACTTTTTATTTAATATCATGGATACCGTTGCCTGTGATACCCCTGCTCTCTTCGCCACATCGGACGATGTCACCTTTTTTCTGCCCATAGATACCACCCCTATAGCTCTGTTCTTCCATCCAGCGCGCGAAGCAGCGTCACTTCGTCGATGTACTCCAGATCTCCGCCTACCGGCACTCCGCTGGCAATTCTGCTCACCTTGATACCTGCCGGCTTAATCAGCTTGCTGATATACATCGCCGTCGTCTCTCCCTCCAGACTGGAGTTCGTCGCGATAATCACCTCATCTACATCTCCCTGGAGGCGTTCCATCAGCTCCTTTAACCGAATATCTCCAGGCCCGATCCCAAGCATAGGAGAGATAGCTCCGTGAAGCACATGATATACCCCGTTATATTTTCCGGTCTTTTCATATGCCGCCAGATCGCGCGGCGTCTCCACTACCATAATCGTCTTATGATCCCGCTCGGAATTACCGCATATCGGGCAGATCTCATTGTCTGTCAAAGTACAGCACACCTGGCAGTACCGCACATTCCGGCGCGCCTCCACGATCGCCTTCGCCAGCCCTTCCACCTGATCGAGAGGCATATTAATCACATGAAATGCCAGGCGCTGCGCCGACTTGCTGCCGACGCCCGGCAGCCTTGAGAACTCTTCGATCAGACGGCTGATCTGGTTACTGTAATAATCCATTTCCTGCACTCCTGTTCAAACATTCTAAAAAAGGGGACATATTCGATGTCCCCCTTTTTCCGCTTTTTCTCTGAGCGTTCCCTTAGAACATCCCCGGGATACCGCCGCCGAGCCCTCCGGTCAGTTTTGACATCGCAGCTCCACTCTCTTCGTCCACCTTACGCAGTGCCTCGTTTGTCGCCGCCACGATCAGATCTTCAAGCATCTCGATGTCATCAGGGTCAACTACTTCCTCAGAAAGTTTTATCCCCAGCACCTCACGTTTTCCAGATACAGTCACTTCTACCGCACCGCCTCCTGCTGCCGCGGTAAACTCTTTCGTCTCCAGCTCTTTCTGCTGCTCTTCCATCTGGCGCTGCATCCGCTGCGCCTGCTTCATAAGATTCGCCATATTTCCCGGCATTCCGCCTCCCGGGAATCCTCCGCGCTTAGCCATACTTAATCCTCCACTGTTATCTTCATATTGATCTTCTGTTCTATATCCACAAATGTATCTTCAAAATGGCGGCCTTCCTCCACCTTCCTGACTTCCACTTCCACTTTCTTCCCGAGCCTTGCTTCAATAAGGGATTCCAGTTCCTCTATGTGATCCTCTCTTCCCACCACGCTCGCTGAGAGGCTGTCGGGAAGAACAATCAACAGACGGTTATCCCCGCCCAGGCTCAGCCGCGCCTTCTTCAGGTAGCCTCGAAGTATCCCTGATGCCTCACCGGCAATGGACCTGAAGTTCTTCACAACTTCCTGTACATCTTCCGGAATCGCATCTGGTATATGCTTCTGCACTTCTGCCGCCCCGGCGGCATCAGAGACGCCTGCATGCCCTCCGGAACCTCCGCCCGGTAACGGACCTTCCGCGTATACAATCCGCTCCTGCATGCCTGAGACAGACGCCATGCTTTTCTCGACCTTTTCCTCCACCGCGCGGATGCGGTCCAGCAGTGAATCCTCCCGGCTCTCCATAGCAGGAGTGCAGAGTTTAATGAGCGCTACCTCCAGCATCACTCTCTTCTGAGTGGCGTATTTGAGCTGGCCGGACAATTCGGAAAAGATGCGGATATAGCGGTACAGCATATCCATCTCTATCATCTGCGACTCTTCTTTAAGCTGCATCATATTTTCTGTCGATACATCCAGAACATCCTCTATATTATCAGAAGTTTTTACCAGAAGCAAGTTCCTCAGATACCATGTAAAATCTGCTGCAAGCTGGGTAAGTTCCCTGCCCTGCATCACCAGATCCTCCACCACATCCAGTACTCCCGAAACGTCTCTTTCGATCACTTTTCTAAGCAGACTGCTGAATACATCTGTGTCAACCGCTCCGAGCACTTCCAGAACATGATCGTAAGTCAGCTTCTCTCCCAGATAGAATGCTATACACTGATCCAGAATACTCAGAGCATCTCTCATAGAGCCGTCCGCCGCCTTGGCGATATACCTCAGCGCTTTCTCCTCGACCTCTACATGTTCGGTATCCATCAGTTCTTTCATCCGGTCAGTGATCGTCTCGATGCTGATTCGCTTGAATTCATAATGCTGGCACCTGGACATGATCGTAACCGGTATTTTGTGGACTTCCGTTGTCGCCAGAATGAATATTACATATTCCGGGGGCTCTTCCAGTGTCTTGAGCAGCGCGTTGAACGCTCCCGGTGAAAGCATATGCACCTCGTCGATAATATATACTTTGTAGCGGCCTTCCGTCGGCCGGTAAGCGACCTCTTCCCGGATCTCCCTGATATTGTCCACACCATTGTTGGAAGCCGCGTCAATCTCAATCACATTCATGGATGACCCGGATGCGATGGCCCGGCACATCTCGCACTCTCCGCATGGGCTCCCATCCACCGGATGCCCGCAGTTTACTGCCCTGGCAAATATCTTTGCAACGGTAGTTTTCCCTGTTCCCCTTGTGCCACAGAAAAGATATGCATGCCCGATACGGTTTGCCCTGATCTGATTCTGCAGTGTTGTAATGATATGGTCCTGCCCCTTCACATCCTGGAATTCGGACGGGCGGAATTTCCTGTAAAGCGCCGTATACGACATGAATCACACCTCGTTTTTCTACTCTTTGTCTCTCTTTGAGCGGTTACTCGTCTCCAAAGCTGATTCCGATCATTCTCGCCTCTTTAATCAGACTGCACTTCGGATCTACCGTCTTTAACTTGCCTGCCACTTCCCCAAGCGGCATTTCCGTTGTCTCTCCGTTCTTCATCGCTACCATATATCCGTACTTCTCCTCCAGGATCAGCTCTGCCGCCTTTGCTCCCACGCGTGTCGCAAACACCCTGTCGTACGGGCACGGAGATCCGCCTCTCTGGGTATGTCCGGGAACTGTGATGCGGACTTCCTTATCTGTCTCCTTCTGGATCTGCTCCGCCAGTTCATAAGCGATAGAAGGATATTTTCTCTTTGCCACCTTCTCTTTATACTCTTTTTTGGACAGTTTCGCGTCCTTTTTGGAAATTGCGCCCTCGGCCACTGCCAGAATAGTAAAAGGCTTGCCCGCCCTGGAGCGGCCTTCGATCACCTTTTTAATCGATTTAATGTCGTAAGGGATCTCCGGCAAAAGGATAATGTCGGCGCCTCCGGCGATTCCCGCATGAAGGGTGACATGTCCCACTTTATGCCCCATGACTTCGATAATGAACACGCGGCTGTGCGATGTCGCCGTAGTGTGGATTCTGTCGATTGTGTCTGTCGCAATGTCCACTGCGCTCTGGAATCCAAATGTCATATCTGTTCCCCAGAGATCATTGTCAATCGTCTTCGGAAGCGTGATCACATTGAGTCCTTCTTCGCGGAGCATATTCGCTGATTTATGCGTTCCGTTTCCTCCAAGGATCACAAGGCAGTTCAGGTTCAGCTTATGATATGTATGCTTCATAGCCTCCACCTTATCAAGACCGTCCTTGTCCGGCACCCTCATCAGCTTAAATGGTTGTCTTGAAGTTCCAAGGATCGTACCGCCGCGTGTCAGTATTCCCGAGAAATCTTTCGGGGTCAGCATATCAAAGTCTGCGTAGATCAGACCTTTATATCCGTCTTTAAAACCATAGATCTCCACATCATCTCTCTTCGAGCAGATTCCTTTTACCACGCCACGCATAGCTGCGTTGAGCGCCTGGCAGTCTCCGCCGCTTGTCAGCATTCCGATTCTTAACATAGTACATTTCCTCCTTACTATTCCCGGCGGCCGGTGATCAAAAATAAAAAGCAGCCGGCTTTTCGACTACTTATTATTATACTCCATTTAGCGGGGAGGAACAAGGATATTCCGGGTCTATTCTTTGCTATTCTTCATATACCTCCAAAACACCTTCAAAACTTTGTACTCCGATTTCTGTTTTGCTGTCCTTCTCATATATTTTACATTCAAGCGTATACTCGTATTCTCCTGCCGGCAGGTCTTCATAAAGTGTCATTCCTTCAATCCCCTCTCCGGATCTGAGAATGGGTGAGCCGTAAATGAGCTTATGGTCTTCTTCTAAATATATTTCATAGGCCAGATCATAAGGATTTCCCTCGACATTAAACAGCCATGTATCCGTCTTTGCATTGGCCGCATTTTTCCTTATAAGGGTGTAGTCAGGGATTGAGTAACTGTCTGAATCTGTATTTTTCATGCTGTCAGGAAGTTTTACATCAATGACCTCATCCTGCGGATAGTTTGATAAGATTAACCTGTTTATTCCAAAGACAACAGCGCCGCAAAGCAGAACGATCACAACGATTGCCGAAAATATTCTTCCATATGAAGGCGCCATGATTCTGATACATGCTTCTTCGCCCTCTGCTGTACAGGGAAGATAACCTACTGTCTTTTCAAACAGTTTTCTTCTCTTGCGCGGCGGATCAACCGGAATCTGATGATCTTTTGTTTCCAGGTATGCATCGTTTTTCGTAGTTGCTTTCTTTCTTACTTCAGCAACGACCTCTCCCTTTTTATCACCGTACCCCCACTCCTGTCCGGAGAGATCTTTCCAGACTCCTTTCATATCTCCTGGTTCATTATACACATATTTCATACATTCTACTCCTATTCAACAATCAGAATCGCTTCCAACTGTCCGGCGTTATATGCAGCATCTTCGCTGCTGTCCGCCTCTTCTTCCCGGGCGGATGAATTCACTGTGACGAGAATATTATATTCTCCTTCTTCAAAAGTGCGGGTCAGGTCAAATTCCCTGATTCCATATCCCGGTTGAATAACCTTGGATTTATATATAACCTCACCGGTATCCTCTAATTCGATTGTGTACTGCAAATTGTAAGCGTTGCCTTCCACATTGAGCAGCAGCTGCTGCACATGCGTATCTCCGGCGTCAACATATACTCTCTCGATACCGGGAATTCTGATATTTTGAGGATTCGGATTTGTCATTTCACCGGATGCGATACGGATCGGCGTATCGTCTCCCGGTTTCATCATTTCCCTCAATCCCAGTATTCCGCCAGCCAAAAGTATTAAGAGTATAATAACAGTCGCTGCTATCTTTTTTCCGGCCGTCTTCACAATACGAATATAACCGGATGCTCCGTTTTTATCACTACATGGGATATATCCGGCTACTTTCTCAAAGAATCCCAGTTTTTTCTTACAAGGCTCAACTACAATACATGCCTTATCATTGAGTAAAACATCATTTGTATCCAGACGATTCTTCTTTCTTACATCCGCAAATACTTCTCCGTCCGGTTTTCTTTCGCAATTCCATTTCAGACCCTGTCCGTCTTTCCACTGATAAGCAGTACTCTCATTTTTTCTGTAAATGTATTCCATTATTGCACCTCTTATTCAACAATCAGCACAGCTTCCAACTGTCCGGCATTATATGCCATGTTTTCTGTTCCATCGCTTTCTTCCATAGCGGATGAATTAACTACAATAACAATGGGATATTCGCCTGCTTCAAAGCTTCGTGTCATATTAAATTCTCTTACACCATGTCCCGGCGGAATAACTTTTGATTTATAAATCTCTTCTCCCGTATCTTCCAATGTGATAGTGTACTGCAGATTATAAGCATTTCCTTCTACATTCAGTAAAAGCTGGTTCACATGCGTATCTCCAGCGTCCGCATAGATTTTCTCGATACCGGGAAGCCTGATATTCTGCGGATTGGGGTTGGTCATCTCCCCCGACTTGATCTCTACCGGTTCGTCAATAGCGCCATTTTTCTGTCCGAGCCATAGTCCGCCCAGAAAGATCATTACGAGAAGAGTCAGGACAATCAAAACCCCCAGCAAACCAGTATGCTTTTTGCGAATGACTCGTACAAACGCGTCATCTTCTTCTAACGGTATGTAGCCGGCGACATATTCATTCCTGGCAGGCTTCCCCCTGTAGGGCGCTACATAGGCATTCTGATCTTCCTTTGACAACAGATAGGCTGCTTTTTCTTTCTTCATTTTATAGAGATCGCCGATAACTTTATAATTTCCGTAAGGATAGAGCTCGATCATCTCACTCTCTGTCAGAATTCCCCACTTCTGTTTTTTCTTATCTCTAAAGCTGTTTTTAAGATTGCTGTCTGCCGCATAAAGTCTGTCTGATCCCATGATTTATCCTTTCTGTATAACTTGGAAACAGGATATCATTTGTTCAAATGATATCCTGTCACTTTCCACAATGAACATTCGAGCTGATACTGTTTAAATAAGATTAGTTCACCTGATTAGAGTGGAATGCCCATGTCAGTGTTGTGCTGTATGTCTGATCTGTTTTAGCTCCGCTCTTATCGCTTAAGTATGCTTTCAGAGTATAGTCTCTGTCTGTACTGCTTAAAGTTGCAAATTCTCCGGTACCGTCTGTCTTGACAATTGCGCTGTCCTCATCTTTCAGCTGCATCGTAACGTTCGCCTGTGCCGCTTTTGATGTGTCCTGCATCTTGATGGAGTTTCCGTCAGTAGTTTTATCCGTGTGTGATTTCAGGGTAGCCTGTACCTGTGCTCTTCCATCATACGGACTTCCATTTGATGTATTTACTACGTCGAAATTAATCGACACAGCTGATCCTTCATCAACTGTTGCGTCTGACAGGGCAATCTTCACCGGATAGTCGATTGTCCAGCTTGATACGTTTCCATCTCCGTCTCCACCTGTAGATGACCCCGGAGTGTATGTAATGTCTGTTGCTCCTGTTCCATCCATTGCATTTTCAGCTGCGAATACGCTTGTTGCTCCGACTGTTGTTATCACCATTGCACTTAATAAACCCATTGCTACTAATTTTTTTGTTCTCATCTTTTTCTTTCTCCTTTTCTTTTATTAAATAAAATAATTTATTCCTTACACTAATTATTCAGGTTTATACTGTTAAAACAGGATTAGTTCACCTGATTAGAATGGAATGCCCATGTCAGTGTTGTGCTGTATGTCTGATCTGTTTTAGCTCCGCTCTTATCGCTTAAGTATGCTTTCAGAGTATAGTCTCTGTCTGTACTGCTTAAAGTTGCAAATTCTCCGGTACCGTCTGTCTTGACAATTGCGCTGTCCTCATCTTTCAGCTGCATCGTAACGTTCGCCTGTGCCGCTTTTGATGTGTCCTGCATCTTGATGGAGTTTCCGTCAGTAGTTTTATCCGTGTGTGATTTCAGGGTAGCCTGTACCTGTGCTCTTCCATCATACGGACTTCCATTTGATGTATTTACTACGTCGAAATTAATCGACACAGCTGATCCTTCATCAACTGTTGCGTCTGACAGGGCAATCTTCACCGGATAGTCGATTGTCCAGCTTGATACGTTTCCATCTCCGTCTCCACCTGTAGATGATCCCGGGGTATATGTAATATCTGTTGCTCCTGTTCCGTCCATCGCGTTTTCAGCAGCGAATACGCTCGTTACCCCGACTGTTGTTACCACCATTGCACTTAATAAACCCATTGCTACTAATTTTTTTGCCTTCATTTTTTCATTCTCCTTTTCTTGTATAATATCTTCTTCAAATTAGTTTGTTACCCTGTCTGAGTGGAATTTCCATGTCAGTGTTGTATGATAACTTTTTCCTGTTTTTGCCTTATCTTTGTTGAATAACCATGCCGAAACTGATGCTGACGGATTATCGCTGCTTAATGTGGCAAAGTGAGTCTCTAAATTCGTGTTTATATCCCCGCTCCCGCCTATTGTTGAACCTGTGGAGCGTGTAATCCTCATTCTTACTTCATCAGCGGTCGAATCATCTCCATCCAGCATTGTTATATTATAGTATCCATGCCGATTCGCGTTTAGCGCTAAGGAAACCTTGATCTGTGCAGCACCAGTATAAGAATTATCACTTCCCGTATTCACGGCGTCAAAAGTCAGTTTCCTGCCGCTGTCAGCGGTTACTGTGGCGTCGTCCAATACGGTTTTTACCGGATAGTCAATCGTCCAGCTCGATACGTTTCCATCTCCGTCTCCGCCTGTGGACGAACCTGGTTTCCACGTTACCGATGTAGCGCCTGTTCCATCCATTGCATTTTCAGCGGCAAATACACTTGTTCCGGCCACTGTTGTCATCATGAGCGCACCTGACAGGCCCACTGCCAATATGTTTTTTCTTTTCATCTCTTTCCTCCTTTTTTATTTTTATATTTAACTTATCCTATCTTCCTCTTCTTTTTCTTTTCTATAAAGAATAAGCAGAATCACAAGCAGAGCACTACTAATTACAAATAAATTTCCTGTAAAATCGTAGGTTTCATCTCCTGTCTTTGGCGCAGTAAGCATTTCGACCGGCGTCGTTATAACCAGCTCCGTTGCCGTATAAGTAACGTCTGTCGCTCCTGTTCCATTCATTTCCGCCTCATATGCATAAGTGGTACGAGGTATCAGAAGTAATCCACAAAAGGCTAAAACTGTCAACAATTTTTTCATGGATTAGCACCTCCTCCAAGGGTTTCTCTTGTAAATTTGAAATTTGCCATTCCTGTAAATGCTGTATTGCTTGTCAGCTCATCAGGCCTGTTAGCTCGCATACCAAATCGAATCGATGACAACAGGTTCTGCCCGTTGGATGGATAAGCTACACTTCCTAAAAGGAGATCGCTTTTTTTCACATCCGTATATCCTGAAGACTCCTGATATTTGAGATAAGTTGCCCGGAACGTCTTTCCTGTTCCGTTCTGGCTTAATGTAGTATATGGTCTTTCCGATTCGTCATAGGTACTTTCATTGACGTATACTTTGTAATAGTATTCGTGAATAACTGTATCCAGATCTTCCTCCGGAAGACTTGCTGCCGGCACAATACTTATTGTTGTTGTATTTCTCTTATCAACAAGTTCTGTCCCCCCATCCCCTAATTCAACAGTTGAAATCTTAAACATAGAGGCTGGGATATTTCCCTTATCCTTTTCAAACAGAGAAATTCCTGTTGTTACTGATGGAACGGCACTGTCGGTCGCGTTAAGTTCTACTGTTTTAAGCGCTGACTCACTTAGATTGGCATAGTCTCTTGTCGCTTCGTTCGCGTCAGTATAAGCGAAGATTTTCCAGTTGGCTCCGTCTTCCCAGGTCTTTGATACCCAGTTGGCGCCAGGTACGGCACTTGAGTTGTTCCATATTGTATAAGTAACTGTAAATGTGCCCTTCGTCTTATCGTAATTAAGGTCCGGCGGCAGGCCTATTTTCGGATTGTGGTTACTGTCTTTGCCATCGTCAGATGCTTCGCTTGTATTAGCCCAACGGTAAAATTTATCCTTGGCTCCTGTCGCACCCCGACCGTTTTGTTTATATAACGCCACTTTGATTCCGGCTTTTACATTGTTCCATTCTTCATCTGTCATATTAGCAGCCAGAGTCCCATCGCTCTTTATCAGTTTAAACGTTGCGCTGATCGTATAATTTTCCCCGTCAAAGATGATCTTCGACTGATCCTCATTTTTAATTGTATCGGTTCCGTCTACATTTGATACAACTTTCGGAGTTGAATCTTTAATCGTCAGCCTGACAGTATATTCCCGTTCTCCTTCACCGGTCCCCACTTTAACAGGAACCTGAACCTCTTTTCCAGGAGAGGCTAATGCCTCTGATATTTTCGTACTGGAAGCGCTTGTTCCGGAAACTTCATGGTAATCAGCAGAAAACAAGTTCTTATAGTTATAATCCGACGTTTTAAATATCTTTGCGGAAGCTTCTTTCAGTATTTTTCTATAAAATGAATTTTGATCGCTTGCTGCATCAAATCCTTTGAAGTCTTCTTCTGTCATGGTTACAGGCAGTGCATAAAATTCCCAGTTGTTCTTTACCTGCACATTATCGCTTGTCCAAACAACTCTTTTTCCGGTAGATTTTCCCCTGTTTATATTTTGAGTCAGATCATAATTCTTACTTGAATATGTACTGTCTTCTATCAGGTATTCAAGAATATATCTTGTATCCTTATCATTTTCAACAGCGTAGGTCTTTCCGACAGGAACGTTCTCTTGCTCAGAAATATTACTTAGATTATCCATAGACGCTGGCGAAACTTTCAGAGCTTTAATATCATACGTTCCATTTCCGCCGCGGTCCTGATACATAGGATAATAGTCACCGCCGGAAGACATAATTCTGTACCCGGATCCATAGTGCAGTGAGGCCGTATTTCCGGCGCCTGTTTTATTGCCTGCATTCGTGACATTACTTAGTTGCGTGATCTTATCTGAACTTGTTATAATGCGAGGATTCGTATAGTATTGTTGTCCATTAAAATCAATAAACATCGGGTTTCTGCTAACCGGGATCTTATTATTGTTTTCAGACATTAGAGGTACCCGGTGAGTCACCTTACTGCTTCCAACAGTATATACAGCCTCAACAGTTCCGCTGACATAATATTCTTCTCTTGAATTATCGTTTAATTCCGGAAGCTTCAGCTCAATACGGATATTCATTTCGTTACCGCCCTTAACGGTTACCGCTGAACCTGTGTAAGCCTCCCAACCCCCACTGCCTGATTTACAGTATATTTTGGGGGTTCCAAGAGATACTCCGCCTACATTATTTCCGTTTTCATCTGTAATGGATAGATCCTTAACTTGTATTGTCAAAGACCCATTTGCTATCTTATCTACCGGGGGATCAAGAGAAGTTCTTGGTATAAAGCTGAACTGTGTATAAATGCGGTCTCCTGCCACCGGCCAAAAAGCTCTGTTGTTATACACATTACTGCTTCCATTATAATAAGCGTTATTAGCAGTGGTCGCTCCTACTTGCTGCGTTGACGATTCAAGCCATCTGACCTCTGTTTTACCGGCGCTCAAATCAGGGGTAGCATACATTTCTTTGGCGTATATATCAATCTGTCCAGTGCACGCCCCCGTGAAATATGAGTTATTTGATGTTCTAATAAAATTATCAATATTCAGATAAGCCGCTCCAAATGTAAAAACCAACTTTAGGTTTCTATTGCTATAACCTGAAAAATATCCTGATAAGTCATACGTTACCGTTCTGTAATCCACATCCCCATCTGATTCTTTAACTTGAAATGTTAATCTTGGCACTCCCCCATCATTAGCCCTGTATATGATTCTATAATCAATTATCCCTGTATTATTTGACCCTAATACAACACGGTCAGTAGTCTGACTTTTTGTGGCGACTTTGCTGTTCTCATTTGTCACAGAAATACCGATATGCGTCGCGTTTTGTATTCCTTCTCCTCCGTCTCCTGTCGCTATGGCGCTGTTATAAATATCCTTTCCGTTCAACGCAGGCCATGCATTCCCACTTGACGCATAGTTATAGTCTCCTGTTTCTAATATGCCGTCCCTCATAACGATATGTCTTCTCGAATCGTTTGTTTCATAAAAGTTATCTGTAGAGGTGTCGAACTCACAGACAATAGACCGCGGTAAAGAGCCATAGGCTCCAAGCCGATATGCCGCTCCTGACGCGCGTTCTACATTAGATTTAGCCTGGCTCTCATACTGGGTTGGTACAAATGATATTGTGACCCCGCCATCTATTTGCATATTATCATTGTATGGAGCTGTTGTGCCGGCAGCACCAAACTCATCTCCTATTCTCATATAACCTTCCAGAGCGAAATCTTTACTGAAATCCAGTGTAATATCGCTGAAAGCAGCTCCTTGTTGAAGATAGAAAGCCTCACTCCTATTTGTTCCCATTGCCTGTCCAAACGTAAACTTAACTCCTCTTGAAGAATCATTACTTGATTTTGGAGGTATATTGATAATAGTACCGACAGGATCTTGGTTATTATTCATATGAGTCTGGGCGCCTTTTCCATATAAAGATGTAAAATCAGATAATGTCCACGTCTTATTAGAACTTGCCCATCCATAGTCGCTAAACCCTGTGGCCCGGGCTGAAACGCTGTTTGCTTTTGTTCTGTAAGAATCAGCAGTGCTGTTTTTCGCCGATACGTTCTCCGATTCACTTTCTTTACTTTGGGTCTCCTCCTCGGCAGAACTCTCTGCTTTTTCAGTTTCCGGCTCTTTGTCCGGCAATGTAACTGTAAGAGTCAGCTCTTCGCTCTCTGTATTTTCTGTCGATTCCTTCAGGTCATCCGGAACACTTTGTTCTGTTGCTTCCTGCTCCGCATCCTGCTTTTCTACAGTTTTTGACGATTCTGTGCTGCCGGAATCAGAATGATAAGTAACTTCAAAAACATATTCTCCGCTTTCTGTCACTGTAAAGTCTACTTCCCCGGGCTCTGCAAAACTTCCATCCGGCAGCTTCACATTTATAATCTCATATCCAGGTAGAACTTCTGTTATGTCCCCTCTGACGGAACCAGAAGTGGACGTTAGATCATCTGCATAAAGGCGGTAACCGCTTTCACCTTTCACACTCTGTTCCTGACCGGCCTGCTCCTGATTACTCTGATCAGTTTGGGCATAGGAGAGCACACTCTGTCCCGGAGCACTCATCATCATAGCGGCAGCCAGCCCCAGCGCTATTACCTTTTTATTCACTGATTTAATTTTCTTCTTAAACATCTGAATTTTCCTAACCTCCTCTCCTCTTATTTATCTTCTCTATCCAACCTGATATTTTCAAACTACTCCAACCGCCTTTCTATCGAGTATCGGCCCACAGAATTTTCCCTGGATCGGAGGATCAGCACCCCGGTCAATCCACTTCTCGATCTCCTCTTCGCTCGTCTCCAGCAGCAGACCGGCTATAGTTACTCCTCTCAGGAAGTTCTCCCATTTTTTCTGCATTACCGAGTAACACTTATATACGGTACAGTATCTCGCTGAGCTTCGTTCGCAGTAATCATCTTTTTCCAGACAGCGGTTAATGGCCACAGTGCCTTCTACCAGTAAAACCACATCATAGAGCCGTATGTTCTCCGGCTCTTTGCCAAGACTATAGCCTCCATTCTTGCCCCTGTGGGTAACGATCATTCCCTCATCGCGAAGCGAAAGTCCTATGCGGTTTAAATATTTCTCAGGTATATCCATCGCTTCCGCGATTTCGGCAATCGGTACGACTCCTCTCCTCCCTGCCAGATACATCAGGGTACGGACAGCATAGTCCGTCGTCAGTTTCAGCTGCATAGTCCTTTCCCTCTCTACAACAATTCAGAATATCCCGTTACACAATCTGATACCTTTATCCATATTCAACTTATCAGGTATCACTCAATCTTATAAAAAACACAACTGTCCATGCTGTTTTCGTCCGGCCGGCACCACATAATTGTGATTGTGTGGTAATCACGATGCTGATTTGTGTGTATAGACAGTTGTAAGTTCTGACACTGCCATAAAAACTATAGAAAAAGATACAAAAAGAAATCCTTGTCTGTTTTTCATGACAAAAAACGGAAAAGGATGACTTTGTGTTGTCTAATTTGACAAAATTAGGAAATTTTTATTTGCCTCTTGATAAAATGAATCGACTCATGTAAAATATAGTCAGCAATTATCTATGTAAATCATTTGTCTGTATACCACATAATCACAATTATGTGGTTTTTTTATTTTCCCTTCACATTACAAGTCCCAGAGTATCCATCTGTTCTCTCGGTTCATAATCTGAGGACATCGTATAGATTCTCGTAGTGTCTATGCTGCTGTGTCCAAGAATATCTGCCAGCCTGGCAATATTCTTGTCTATCTTGTAGAAACACCGGGCGAACAGATGCCTCAGATTGTGCGGGAACACTTTTTGCCTCGCTACGCCGGCGTCCTGACACAGAGATTTCATCATCTTCCAGATGTTTGATCTGTCAAGAGGATTTCCGCTGCGAGTGACAAACACCGGGCCGGACAAGATGCCGCATTTACGAATATACTGCTTGAGGGCTTTTCTTAGCTTTCCAGGAATCAGGATGACGCGAATCTTGCCCTTGAGCCGGATTGCTGCTTCTCCCCGATATACCGCTTCAGCCGTAATATACTTCAGCTCCGATACACGGATTCCTGTGCCGCAGATCGTTTCCAGAAGCAGCCGGAGTTTTTCATTTTTTCTCTGCTTTGCCGCTTCCAGCAGACGAAGGTATTCGCCCTTGGTCAGTTCTCTTTCCCTGGGAATGAAAGGCCTCTTCTGTACCCGCAGCCGTTTCACACGCAGGTCTTCTCTCCCCAAAAATGTCAGGAAACCATTTAACGCCGCCAGTTTGGCATTCACAGTGGTGGCAAGATACTTCTCCTGCAATGACTCTTTGTATGCAATCACTGCTTCTCTCGTAAGTTCTCCCTTCCCTATATACTGCAGAAAATGAAGAATATCCCTTTCGTACTGCCGCTGTGTTGCCGCGCTTTTCTCTTCCCTCTTTAAATACGCGATATAAGGTTTTACAGTTTTTTCCATATAAAATACCTCCTTCTTTTTTTATATTATTTCCTTATTGGAAAGAAAAAAACAGCACCGCAGACAAAAACTGCCTGCGATGCTGTATTATATGTCACAGCTATACTACATATATAATTACAGTCTCTTAAGAAGGGCCTCTCTCTCCTCTTCATATCCCGGCTTTCCGAGCAGGGCGAACATATTCTTCTTGTAGCTCTCAACTCCCGGCTGATTGAACGGATTAACGCCGAGTAAATATCCGCTCACGCCGCATGCGAACTCAAAGAAGTAGAACAGTTCTCCCAGATAAAACTCGTTCTGCTCGGGAATTTTAACCATCAGATTCGGTACGTTTCCATCTGTGTGCGCGAGAATCGTACCGTTCATAGCGCTCTTATTGATAAAATCAACATTCTTTCCCGCAAGGTAGTTCAGTCCGTCCAGATCTACCGGCTCTTCATTGATCACGATCTCTTCCCTGGACTTTTCTACATTGAGAACAGTCTCGAACAGGATTCTGTTTCCGTCCTGGATAAACTGACCCATAGAATGTAAATCTGTCGTAAGGTCTACAGACGCCGGAAAGATTCCCTTCTGATCCTTTCCTTCACTCTCGCCGTAGAGCTGTTTCCACCACTCGGATACATAGTGGAGGCTGGGTTCGTAATTTGCAAGAACTTCAACCGTCTTGCCTTTACGCAGAAGGATATTTCTGACTGCCGCGTACAGCATCGCGTCATTATCAGCAAAATCATTTTCAATTGCGGCCTTTCTTCCAGCTGCCGCTCCTTCCATCAGTTTGTCGATGTCTGCACCGCTCACAGCGATCGGCAGAAGGCCTACGGCTGTCAGCACAGAGAAACGGCCTCCCACATCATCCGGCACGACAAATGTCTCGTATCCTTCTTCTGTGGCAAGGTTTTTAAGCGCTCCCTTTGCCCGGTCTGTTGTCGCATAGATTCTCCCGGCAGCTTCTTTTTTGCCATATTTTTTCTCCAGAATCTCCTTAAATACGCGGAATGCAATCGCAGGTTCCGTAGTTGTACCTGACTTGGAGATCATATTAATTGAAAAATCTCTGTCTCCAATCACGTCGATCAAATCTTTGATATAAGTGCTGCTGATGCTGTTTCCAACGTAATAAATCTCAGGAGATTTACGGATTTCTTTGGATACTGCATTTGCAAAAGAATGTCCGAGGAACTCGATCGCAGCTCTTGCTCCCAGGTAGGAACCGCCGATACCGATTACAAGAAGAACTTCTGAATCTTTGCGAATCTTTTCCGCCGCCTTTTTGATACGGGCAAACTCTTCTTTATCATAATCTACCGGAAGATCGATCCATCCCAGGAAATCATTGCCTGCTCCGGTCTTCGCAAGCAGCTTGTCCTTTGCCTGTGCAGAAAGCTCGCTCATATACTCCATCTCGTGCTCCTGCACAAAACTGCACGCCTTTGAATAATCAAATGTCACTTTGCTCATTGTTATCCTTCCTCTCTGATATTCTTAAATATCACTGTCATCATTTGAATTCCGGCTTTGATCCCCGCGTTCCCTCCCCCGGGATCGTAAGGCAACCGCCGCCGAGACTCTATGCATATTCTACCAAATCTGTATACCTTATTCAAGTTAAAAGCATGTTCGCTTATATCGGATTACGCAAGGAACTCTTCAAGTATCTGGCGGATCGCCTCCTCTCTGAGTGCCGGGCGTTCGTCATCAGATCCGCCTCGTGCCGCGTGGCGTACAGCCTGCCTGGCAGCTTCCCCTTTTTCCTTCTGCCTTGGTTCTCCTTCAATATTGATCGGCAGTTCTCCATCTCTCTCTTCATAGAGAGGTTCTTTCCTGTCAGTTCCCCGGTCCTCACTGACCGAAGCCAGGGCTCCCTCTGTCTTCCGGATAGTTTCTGTACTTCCGGCGTCTGATCTGTTACGGGCAGTTTGAGCCACGTCCCCCGCAATCTCCTCTCTGCCATATGCTCCCTCTCTCTGAAGATCAGAGGATTTCACCGATTTGACAGTACGCAGCCCTCGCTTCGCGGCGCGCGTCTCCTGCTTTCCATACTCCGCAGTCTCCTCTGCCATCTGTACGCTCTTTGCGTTTCCTTCAGAAGCAATTACATCGATAGATTCCCTCTCCCGTGAGTTCTGTCTGCGCAGACGGAACGTACAGATATTCTCCAGATAATCCACCATATACATTTTGAGCGCATTGATCTTATAGGGCTCATCCGTCAGGCGCATTACCACTGCGAGGAGTACTACCTCCGCCGCTCCTGCTGCAATATATTGATAAACGGATTCTGTGAATCCGGAAGAAAAATAAAGTACCGACGCCCCCAGAGCCGCCAGTATTCCAGCAAACCATACAGATAATCTTTCAATCTGTCTCCATGTATGTATGCGGAATAAAAAACCGCGATATTCATAAATATATTTTTCCACAAACGCGTCCACATTTTCCACTGAATCGCGAATCATGCATGCGTGCTCGTATTTCGCTCTCACGAGTTTTATCAGTCTGTGTGTGCTCTTGGTCATGTTTCCCGCTGCTTTTAAAAGCCTTCGCAGCGTAAACTGATTAATGATTTTCGCCAGAATTCCGAGTATGCCTACCGCTGCCATCAGGTATGCGATAATACTCGTATCTGCTGCCAAACCTTGTAACATAGCAAACCCTCCTGTTAAATTATTCTCCCACAATGTCCCCTTGTCCTTACGACGGTGTGTATTGTGTTTGGGGACATTATAGTCCATCCCAGGCAGGTTGTCCTCAAAAACCGTTCTACAAATTTCTACACCTCAAAGTCACAGACTGCCTGTACCGGAACTTAAAAATTTCTTTCTCAACATCATAAAAATGAGCTGAGAATCATTCAGCCAGACAGCTCCTTTCCTAAGACCGCTCTTCATACCGTCTCAGAAGTTTCTAAAGGGATAATCCGTCATATCTGCCCGAAAAATGGCATACAAAAAATCAGCGGATTTGAATTTTTATCCCCTGTTTGATATAATGCATAGTGGTTTGTCCGACGAGAAATAAAATGAGATAAATTCCCGAGGAGGTAGCGAAAATGGAGTATCAACCGAAAGGAGTCTGTTCCCGTCAGATTCAGTTTGACGTCGTAGACCATAAAGTAAAGAATGTATCTTTCCTTGGAGGCTGTAACGGAAACCTTCAGGGCATCTCCCGTCTGATCGACGGAATGGATGTGGATGAGGCGATCACCCGCCTGGACGGAATCAAGTGCGGATTCAAGTCCACTTCATGTCCGGATCAGCTCGCACAGGCATTAAAAGAGGCAGCCGGCCAATAGCCGGCTGCCTCTTTCATCTACTCCAGAATCATCCGCACTTGTTCGAGGGAAACATCACACTTCCTGGCGATCTCCTCCGGAGAGTCTCCCTGAGATGCCAGACGAAGTACCTGTTTTGTGAGCTGTATTCCCTGGTTCAGCCCCTGGTTTAGTCCCTGACTCAGTCCCTCGGCGCGTCCTCTGCTGTCCGCTTCCTCCAGTTCTTCGGCAAACAGTTCTTTCAATGCGTCACACATCTTCTTTTCCACCTCCATTTGCTCCCAGTTCGCCCGCGTGATCAGATTCATCACAGCCTCGTAATCTTTTGACTTTTTATGTTTCTCATAATTGCTCATCAGTGTCCGAATCTCCGGCCCTGCTTTCAGATCTGTTCTCAAATTTTTCAGCCAGTAATTCTCCTCTTCTGATAACTGAGGAGTAATCAACAACTGCATGGGGATAGGATCTCCTTTCAGGTAATAAATCCCATTCCCCCCGTTTTCCACACTCATGCCCCGCGTTTCCTCAAGGTGTCTTAACATCTCGCGGGGATATCGACTGCACACAAACGTAAGTGTCAGCCCCTCCGGATCGATCTCTTTTACCCTGTCTGTATTTGACTGATAAACACATGCATAGCCGTATACTTTATAAAAGTCATTAATGCTCAGATAATCTTCAGGAGACTTATACTCGATAATATTATGTCCGCGAAATAATCTCCCGATAGATTTTTTAATCTCAATATCTTTTAACTTCCGTATAATAAGTACATCGATCTGAAGAGGCTTCCTGCTCAGCTGATATTCCTCGTATATTTCCAGATATTTCCGATCGCTCTCGAATACAATACGAAGAGCCGCCGTAAAACCCGGATGCCACTGCAGTTTTCTCTTCTCCATCTTTTCTCCTTATAGTATAATACAGTTCTTTTCTATCGCGCAACTTTGTCTTTTAAATACTTAATACTTAATCTAAATGACATCACCTCTACCTGCTTCAAATCACAGTTTCAATATTGAATTTTTATTCGGAACATGGGATAATTAGCATTGATGACAAGAATCGTCATCTTAGGAAAATTGTATGAAGATGTTTCAGAATTAATAAGACCCTCCATTAAGCCCTGAGAGCAGCCGCCATATGTACGCCATTGATTGTGGTGTTTCTCGGAACAGGTTTCTCAAATTTATATAATCTGATTGTTAATAGTTTCCGTGGCAACATGGGCGGCTGCTCTCAGGGCTTAATGGAGGGTAAATTTTAGATTATTAAATTGGTTTTACATAAATACCATTTGTAACAGAAGCTGTCTCATCATATGGATACTGGTCTCCTGCAATATGAATTGCTCTCACCCGGTAGTAATATCCCGGCTCGACGTCAACTATCGCGTCGGTTGACATAAAATAGTCGTTTTCCGTCTCAGCAATCCAATAATGTATTTGTCCCCATTCTTCTTTCTCTTCATTATAGCGCTCAACATAGACAATTGTTGACATGAAATTAACAGTTGTATTCGCTGTGGTAGACGCGTATGCATAAATTCGAGTCAGACCAGCGTTTGAAATCGTGCATGAACCTGTCATGAGATATTCGCCACGCATAAGAGAATTGGAAGACGTTCCTGTTGAACTGACATCATGAGTAAGGTAAGATCCGTCAATTTTTTTTGATTCTGCATTGGCTGTCTCTGCACTGACTACAGATACCATCATCGTACAGAAAATCCCGATGATGCACAGCATAGATAAAATACGTTTTTTCATCTTTTGTCATTCCTTTTTTATATTCGTTATTAGTGCCTCTATATAATAAACAATCGAATGGCAAAAAACTTACGCGTTTTTTAAATAAAATATAAATTTTTTATTATTTTTTCAAATTCATCCTTTTCCATAACCCCTGCCAACTGGTACTGGGCATCCACATATTCAAATTCGGCGACATATCTATGATTATCAAAATTTGTCACTGAGTACTCTTTTACATCAACCACTATATCATCAAATACGGTCATTGAATATTCATCAACTAGCTGATCTATTTCGATTTGAGCATGTGATGAATCTGTATCGTTCATATACATAGTATACTGTATAGTCTGATCATTATAATCATACAATAAGACAGCTCTTTTTTGCTCCACCTCCAGCTCATATCTCTCTAGATACATATTTTCCGGCATATAGCCAAAATGCACAGGTGAAATCCCCAGTTCCCGCCTTATTTCGTTAAATACCTGTACTTCATCCAGATCCTCGGTTTCCTGAGAATCCATATTCTCAACATCTATATTTGATAAACTCTCATCCCCCGCTATCCTGTCCATCAGCACCTTCCAATATGATTTACTTCCTGTTCCGGTCATCACACTTCCACATACAAGAATAAGAACAGCGGCAAGCGCAAAGTATATACGGTACTTTTTCTTCTTACGGCGCACTGTCTTTTTAAACCTTTTATCGTATTCATAATCCTGTATTTTATTGAAGAGAGAAGTTTCCATATCTTCGGACACAGTGATGTCGTCAAGATCATTTCTGCTCCTGACTTCTTCTTCTATCCTCTGTGCTTCCTTATCTACTTCTTCTTTCAGTGATAACTTTTTCAGCTCTTTCATTCTTTACACCTTTTTCTATCTTATCTTTGTCTTGACTTTTCATCAAATAAGGTTAAGATGAAATTAGTTTTAATACGATTATTTTCGGAGGTTACTATTTTTATGAAACGAATTATTCTAACCGGCGGGGGTACCGCCGGGCATGTCACTCCCAATATCGCCCTGCTCCCAAAACTGATTGATCTGGGTTATGATATTCAATATATCGGCTCATATAATGGCATTGAAAAGGATCTTATCGAACCTTTCGGCATTCCTTATCACGGAATCTCCTCCGGCAAATTGAGACGCTATTTCAGCGCTCAGAACTTTACCGATCCTTTTCGGGTGATCAAAGGCTTTGGAGAAGCCCGCAGGCTTATCAAAGATTTAAAGCCTGATGTAATCTTCTCCAAAGGCGGGTTTGTATCTGTTCCTGTCGTTCTCGCCGGAAAGCGGTGTAAAGTTCCGGTAATTATCCACGAGTCAGACATGACGCCCGGACTGGCGAATAAGATCGCTATTCCGTCTGCTGTAAAAGTCTGCTGCAATTTCCCGGAGACACTGGACTATCTGCCAAAAGGAAAGGCTGTCCTCACCGGTTCTCCGATCCGTCAGGAACTTCTCTCAGGCAACAAGATCGCCGCTATGGATCTGTGCGGATTCACAGCCGACAAACCGGTCATCCTTGTGATCGGCGGTAGTCTCGGATCTGTGATCGTCAACAATGCAGTCCGCAAGAGTCTCCCTCAGCTTCTGGAAGATTTCCAGATCATCCACCTGTGCGGAAAAGGGAAGACAGATGACGCTCTCAAAAATACAAAAGGTTACTGTCAGTTCGAATATATCAGGGATGAACTCCGTGACATTTTCGCGCTTGCAGATATTGTGATCTCGAGGGCCGGTGCCAATGCGATCTGTGAGCTTCTTGCTCTTAGAAAACCAAATCTTCTGATCCCTCTGTCAGCAAAGGCAAGCAGGGGAGACCAGCTGTTAAACGCACGCTCTTTTGAGCGGCAGGGATTCAGTATGGTTCTCGAAGAAGAGGATTTAAGCGAGGAGTCTCTTGTCTCTTCTGTCCGTGAGCTGTACAGCAGCCGCGGCGCCTTTATTGATGCTATGAGAGATTCCAACCAGCAGGATTCCATTGATACGATTATCTCCCTGATCGTGGATGCTGCCAATGGAAAATAATAATCCACCCGGGCTGGGATTTTAGGGCAGGTATCCCTTCGGGGTACCTGCTCACTTTATGTTCACTCCATCTCCTCATACTCAACGCCATATGTTTTCTTGATCCAGCTTTTTGCTCTGTGCAAAACGGAATGAAGCGCTCCAATCCGCACTCCCATCATCTGCGAGACTTTTTCCTGAGGTATACCCATGTAGTAAGTAAGAAAAATCGCTTCATACCATCGGGGATTTCTCTCGTATAACTCCGAGAAGATTTTCTCATGAAGTTCACTTCTTGCTTTCTCTAGTGCCATTCTGGCATATTCTTCCTCTGTACTTTCCCTTGAAGGCAGTTCGATCTCACTTTCTTCATTGTCCAGATCTAAAAGCTCATAACTTTGTTTCTTCTGAAAGTTGATCGCGGCATTCTTTGCAGTTGTGAAAAGCCATGCATGGATATTGCCTTGCTTCAGATCATCAAAATTCATGTACAGTTTTAAAAATGTATCCTGAGTTATGTCTTCCGCCGCATCGCAATTGTCACCTGAATACATATATGCCACTTTCAGGACGAGATTCTTATACTTCTCATAAATCTCGTTAAATTCACGATTACCTGTCAACATAATTTCTCCGGCCTATTTCATTTTTTCCAGTATTTCAGTTTTCACTTCTTCTGTCAGTTCACCTGCAGGCCAGCTCAGCCCTACATGATCCCCCTCATATCTGGGGATCAGATGCATATGAAAATGAAATACAGTCTGTCCCGCACACGGCTCATTATTCTGTACTATATTATATCCGTCACAGCCGAGTACGTCTGTCATCTTCTTTACCATTTTCCTGGCAAGTTTCATTGCTTTTGCCGCTGTCTCTTCATCAATGTCATATAAATTTCTGTAATGTTCTTTTGGAAGAATAAGGGCATGTCCTTTAGACGCAGGCCCCAGGTCCAAGATCACTCTGAAGTCTTCATCCTCATAAAGCGTGGCAGAAGGAATCTCTCCTGCCGCTATTTTACAAAATATGCACTCTTTATCTTTCATGTTCATTCCTCTTTTCACAGAATATTTCTTATAGTAGTATAGACCATTTTTCGGAAAAAGAGAAGATGTTTTCCTCGACTGTCTTGTGTGCGCTTCCTGCAGACGGTATTGTGTCGAAATGTGTCATATAGAATGTATTGAACAGCATTTGCCGCCATGCTAGACTAAATAGTATCATAAAAAGGGAAATGCGAGGAATCATAATGCTTCAAAATATAGATATCAATAAAATGAATCAGCTGATGGAAGAAAACGAGGACGCCCGGCAGATTATCTCTCAGTTACTGAAAAATCATCACACCACGGTATCCATGATTGCCCATGAAATACGCAACCCGCTTACTCTCATATCATCTTCACTTCAGATCATGGAATCCCAGCACCCGGAGGTCAGAGAGTTTTACAACTGGAATCAGACAATGGAAGATGTGAACTTTATGTGCTGTCTGCTCAATGAGCTGTCGTCATTCAATAACAGCAACACTCTGCATCATTCCGTATTTTCTATTGAGAAATTGCTGAAAAACATTGCTGTCTCCTTTGCGATTTCTCTTGACGCTTCAGACTGCCGGATAGAATTCTCCTCTGAGATTATGGCGGGTATGGGTGATTTTACAGGAGATAAAGTGAAATTAGAGCAGGTTATCCTTAATCTGCTTCAGAACGCAAAGGACGCTGTGGGAGAACAGGGAACGATCCGACTCACAGCCAACAGGACAGAAGATCATATCCTTATCTGCTGCCAGGATGACGGCTGCGGAATACCGGAGGATAAAATCGATACAATATTTGATCCTTTTGTCACTTATAAAGAAAACGGGACAGGGCTTGGACTTTCATCGGCCAAACAGATCATAGCGGCTCATGGAGGAAACATCTCTGTCAAATCCGCGCCCGAAAAAGGAACTTCCTTTACCGTAGTTCTTCCAATATAATCATGGGTATGGAGAGCGTGAAAAGCTGTCGTCAATATCCCTGCCGGAGGTTTTTACGGTAGAGAGGCATGGCCAACAGAAATCCACACACCAGCCCTCCGACATGAGCCAGATTATCTACACCGCTGCTGACAAATCCAAAATACAGGCTCAGCGCGATCATAATGAGCATGCCGCGCCCCGACAGCCGTCCAAGTCTGCCCCGGTTGACAATCACCACATAGAGCAGAGCTCCCATAAGGCCAAAGATTGCCCCCGATGCGCCCGCTGATACAACATGCTCTCCTGTTACCGCGTTATGCCAGAGTGAAAGTAAGTTTCCCATAATTCCACTCCCGAAATAAATCAGAAGAAAACGCCATTTTCCTGTCTCTGTCTCGAGATTCCACCCCAAAGCCCCCAGCATAACCATATTGTTGAGAAGATGTTCTATTCCAAAATGAAGAAAGATACATGTAAAAATTCTGTAGTACTCTTGTTCCTGTATCACAAGCTCTTCATACATAGCTCCGTGATCTATCATAAATACAGCGTCTTCTGTATCTCCCAATAATGACAGTATGAAAAATACTGCTACATTTATCCCTATCAGTACGACCGTACATATCGCCTCGGGTTTCCGTCTCACGGCAAATCTCCTTTCAGATTTCTACAGCGTTGATAATTCTATATTATAGATTACTCCTGTGTTAATGTCTATCGATTTCCGTGATCAGGTCCTGCCATTCTCCCCATTTTCCCGACTTCAGTCTGGATAATGCCTTTTTCACAAACCCCGGCCTTTTCCCCGTCTGTCCCGATCTCTCTCGTTCTTGTTCAATGACTTTGAATACAGCGGATTCGGGGAAAAATTCTTTCTCTTCATCATATGACAGTTTCTCTGTTTGTTTCTCTTTTTGTTGGTATCTTTGCGGCGGATTTTTTCTCATTTGGTCAGCTTTTTCTTCCTGCCTGCACTCCTCTATTATATTCCGCAGTTCATAACTTTCTTTCATCGTTTCCTTATGTAATTTATATACAAGAAATATTCCGCCTGTATCATGATAGTCAAGACGTTTTACAAAATATTCCGTCAGCTGGTGAAAGGCACTGCACAAAGAGCAGCGATAGTCTTCACCCTGTACGGGAAGATAGCAGAAATAATATCTTCCGTTATGAGTGTAAATCAGATCGGGGGAAAGGATAAGGCCGTCAGGGTTTAATAAATGTCCGGAAATATCTTCCACTGTCCTGAGCAGTGATTTGATAAGTGCCTCCACATCTTTTTGTTTCATCTCCTGGACACTGTACTTCTTCTCAATACTGATTCCGTTTTTCACACGGTAAGTATACCGGCTGTGCCCGTCTCTTCCGCTTCCTTTCACTCTGATAAGTCCGTCAATCTCATTTAATTCAAGCATACGCAGCTGATAGTTGTCCTCATAAGGCAGTGGAAGATCAATATGTATATCCATATATTCCCATCCGTTTTCATATGTTACCTTCAATCATCTCACCTCTGTCATCATTCTGAGTTTCTCCTCCGGTCTTGAAACGGCTGCTCTCTGGCAGACTGACAGCTTCATAATACCCCGGTGTGCTGATGCCGACACGACGATCTGTGTTTCATCATTTTTAACATCTACGGATACATATGTCATATAGATCAGCTTTCCCTCTAAGCGTTCGGAAAAGAAACTTTCCAGGTCATACTCCGTTCCTTCTCTTCTGGCCGCCTGCGCTCCCAGAATGGCTGTCTCACTCGCCGCCCCGATTAAAACTGCTTTGTCATGATAGTAAAAAACTGCATGAAGAATCAGAACGAACAGACCGAGAAACATCGGAATAATATATGACATCTCCACGACAGAACTTCCTTTCAGATATTTTGTATGTTCTGAAGATTTTTTAATATATTCCAAGCAGCATCCCTCCTGAGTAGGCAATCATGAGAAATGGAACGAAAGGAAACGCCGACTTCCGACTGAATTTCTTTTTTACCAGCATAAATACAGAAAAAACTGCTGCCATCAGAAATGCCGCCATTAAAAGCGATAATATATTCCAGAACCCGAGAAAGCTTCCCATGATCAGAATTAATATACTGTCTCCGTATCCAAATGATTCTTCCGTAAATCTGCTGGTCAGGAAAAAGACAATTCCCACTGCTCCCCCTGTAATCAGAATAACAGGGGGAATATCTCTGCCGCAGAATCCTCCCGCTATGACAAGAATAAATCCCGACAGCAAAAACAGCAGATTCAGTTTCTTTGTTCTGATGTCCATAACAGTAAGCACGCACAGGTATCCCGCAAATACCATCTGGCAGATCAGCCAGCGGTTTTCTCCTATAATTTCCAATATTTTTTCTAATGTGAGCATCTGCTGCATCCTCCTAATCCTGATACTTCTGCCCGGTTTACTGCATGAATCGAACGTTTCAGACCGCTGCAGTTTAATGAATTATGATACCGGCTCCCGTCATCCGTAATATAGACTCCAGCCATCGCCAAACCAAATACACACCTGTCACACGCATGGTATTTTCCGCCGCTTTCATTTCTCATACTGTCCAGATTATCGTACGGTACAAACCGTATCGAAAGCTGCAGATAAGAGCAGTAATAATCCTCATGGTAAACCGAACCGTTATCAGTTACATAGACCGTCTGAAAGTCCTGTCCGTTCCTCGCTGTCTTCTGATCTCCCATCCATGCGCTGATGGTAAACTCCTCCTTCAAATCGGCTGAAGGTCCCCCAAATAGCGGAAGAGGAAGCTGCACATCATACTCCACAATTACCGTCATATCCCCTGTAGAAGGCGACACATATGATTTCCAGCAGGTGATCCCCGAGCTGCCTCCCCGTATAATACTTCTATCAATCCTGTCCTCCCCGATCAGCGCAATAATGTCCGACTTTAGCGCAACTGTGTTGAGTACCGGAATAACGGAGGTTTCCTCTGCTGAGCTTTTCGCAGCATTCTGAGCGGCATTGAGCATACTGATCCTTATACTTCTGACCTCGATCATCCAGATCAGGCATACCGCGGCAAACAGAAAAAGCGGAATGCCTATAGAGGCCTCGATTGTCACACTTCCTTTTATTATCCCCGGTGCAGATGCCCTTTCGGATCGTAATTGGGATATGCCCTTATTCGTTTGTATTGTCATCGCAGTCAATTTTCCTTTCTTAAAAAACATGGTTGATGGTGGTAATCCGCATGAGGGTGCGGGAAGAATGAAAGGGCATCTGCACCGGGGATAAATATTCATTTACTCATAGCCAAAATAGGCGGGAAACGTATAGGTAAGTCCTCCAAACAGTTCCATCGTATTTTTTGTTTCCATTTTTGTGACGCACTGGTCTGTCCGCAGGCTGCTCCATCCGTATTTTGTAGAGAGGTTCTCCTCCACCCGGTCCAGGGTTCGCATCGTAATCTCATCCGTATCTTTCAGAAATAAGAATATTCTCAGGTAGCCCTTGTAGGAGATCCCTCCCGGTGTGTCTTCTCCGCATATCTGTTCTGATTCGCTTCCCAGGGTGAGCAGAGAAGATAGCGAAAGCTGCCAGTTCTCCGAACTCTTGACCAGAGCAACTCTGTTTCCCGCCAGCAGTGTTCTGAGATCCACTACGCTTTCACCTGCCGCCCATGCAAGAAGAATAAGTTGTTCCAGCACTTCCGCCATCTCAGGAATCAGCAGCACTGTCGTAACGGCGACCGCCAGAGCAGTCACCTCTGCCTTTTTCGCGGAATCTCCCATCAGATAAAGGTAGTTTAATGCCATACGGATAAAGAATATCTTCAGAAGAACTGCTTCTAAGTTTTCTTTATCAGAATCCTGTCCTTCCAGAATGTACTCAATTTCATAGGCCAGAGTGCTTCCGGAGTTATTTCCGGAGTTATCAGTGACTTCAGAATTCTCCTGAGAAGCAGCGGCAGAAAAGTTTGTCAGAAGGTATTCGTTAAAGAGCAGCCTCTCTTCCACGCCGTCTGTTCCCTGTCTCATGGGAAATGTTCCTCTTCCTGCCGCAAGATTTCTGTTTGACGCCTGTTCATCCGCATTGATCGTCAGGCCGGACAGTTCCATATCTGATGGCATAACAAGGGAAAGCACTCCTGACTTCTCAATCTGTTCCAGGCTGGTAAATGGATTCCCTTCGGGTATGACAGATGTATCCGTCTGCCCGGACTGTCCTGTCTCATCCGGCAGCTCCTCCTCCGGATCTGCCGCTCCCGCCGGCCCCGCCTGCTCCATCTGTCCTTTGATCTCCCCGATCTCCGCCATAATACTTTCCTCTTTGTCAGCCATCTCCTCTCCCTGAATATTCTGTTCTTCCCACTTTTGTGTCAGGCCGGTAAAATCACGGATAAGGCCGATGCCGTATTTTGTCTCCATATACTCCAGCACCTGTTCCCTGAACGCCTGTCCATGATCATCTGTAAGATACTGTATGCCTGTGATTTCGTGTTTTATAGCCGGGCTTCCATAATAGTGAAGACGGCTGGTTACCTGATCTTCGCTGAACACTCCTGATCCGTAGCTCCCGTCAATGGCAAAGACATAGTATTCGTCAAACAGATCCGTCTGATATTCACCGAATATGGAAAACATCGCCCTGTCAACCGTAAGGCGGCTTATATTCTTTGATGTCTGAATCACGGAAACTTCAAGAATTCCCAGTACAAACGATACAAGGAGCACGAATACCATACTCAGGAAAGCTGTGATCTCCGCTTTTTTCATATCAGATTCCCGAACTTTCCGATACGACCTTATCAAAAATCGTATTGATCAGATTAATAAGTTGATTTTTGAATATAAGAAGTAAGGCAATAACGATGACAAGGATCAGCACAAGTTCGATCACCGTGATCCCCGACAGATTCTTTTTATGTATTGCCATGCGTGTCCACTTGCCGCATATAACATTTGCTCTCTGTTTTAAATATTTTGACAATTTTTCCATAAGATTTCCTCCTTTGTCAGCATCAGCAAAACATGACACTGTTACTCATGTAATCTGTATAGAGAAAAGTGCGGGCACAATCACAATTGCAAAGACAATGATCAGCATAAGAAACATGGGGATCATCAGTTTTGTTCCCGCTTCTTCTCCAAGTTTTTTCGCGAGTTTCTTCCGGTCCTCAAAAGCCTCTTCCGCCTCTCTCGTCAAGAGATCGGTAAGTCCCCTTGATCCTTTTCTGAGGTTCTGTGACAGCATCATTCCAAATTTACGGTAAGAGAGTTCCTTACACCGTATTCCATAATTCTCATAGCATTCTCCTTCCGGCAGGCCTCCCCGGATCTGATGCATGGCAGCGGCCATTTCTTCATATGCTTTTCGGCGGACTTTTCTACTGTTTCTTTTCTCATAGTCGTGCACAATGAGAAACCATGCTCTCCGCACAGTCATACCGGCTCTGATATAGAGGTTGAATTTGTTGATAATCTGCGGATAATCGATCTTCATTTGCCGCGTCATCCGCTTTTCTTCCTCTTTTTTCTTTTGTCCGTCTGACACAACCAGCATACATGACATTCCGATTCCAAGTATAAGAACCGCGTAAGCTCTCTGATCCGTTCCAAAACTCCACTCTACTTTCTCTCTGCCAATCTGTTCGGGAAGAACAATATATTCTTCTGTCTTCGTAGCTTCGTCCGATGCCTGTGTCTCAGCTCTGAGAGCATTTAGCAGTTTTTCCTTTCCACTTATTTCGGGGGGAAATACATGTACATAAAATTCGCAGTACCGCTGTATGTCCTCATATGTAAGGGCCGCTGTCAGTCTCACCATGACGCCCTCTTCCGTCAGATTCTCCCCCTGTATATTTCCCTGAAGATCGATCACATCATATCGGTCCATCTCCCACGATACAGCGATTCCGGTTCCGGGAACCTCTGTGATCAGATTAAGCGGGCTTCGGACTTCATCGGCACTGTCGTTCTCCCCGAGTACCAGTCCCGCAAGTTCCTCTTCCGCCTCATCTAGGACTGCGCCCAATTCTTCCTGCGTATAAGCTCTTCCCGATATTTCAACTTCTACCTTTTCCTCCATGTCACCGATCCGTACTTCCATCTCCTGTATCCGGTCCTTCCCGTTCTCCCCTCTTTCAAGGACTGTCTGCCCGGATTCGTTTGTACTGATCTTTCGGCTGTTATCCCGGAAGTAAATGCCGGCAAAGCATATGACCGATACTGCTGCCAGCGCCACGGCTTTTACATAGACAGGCTTCTTTCTGAATATCCCGGCAACTTCTCTGATTCTCATATTTGCCTCTCTTTCATGTTTCTTTTTTCAGGTCTCATTCATGCCTGGAACGTATCTATACTTCGATGCGGATAATCTTTCTCCCGAAACGGTACGCGGCCAGATAGATGAGAAGACAGACTGTCATAACACCGGCTCCCGCCATAGTTTCGTACAGTACGCTCAGAAAATCCCCGAATGTCATTTTCATATACAGAATAATGACAAAAGGTACGGCGCACATAATGTCAAATTCCAGCTTCTGTGAGGCCAGCATTGTACGGATCTCTTTTTCCGTATCGATTTTCTCGCTGATCAGCCGTACAGAATTTCTGATAACGGCAATACTGTCCCCGCCGCTTTTCTTCGCCGCCGTAAATACATTGACAAAACTCTCTACGTCTTCCTGCCCTGTGCGCTGCGCGAGCTGATCCAAAACCGCTCCTGCCGTCATATTCATATCGAGCTGATGCACCATCCGGTCATACTCCTTTCGGATCCTCGTATCCCGTCCGTATACAGATTCCATATCCTTTTTCGCTTCACGGATAGCATTTTCTACCGAGTATCCGGCTTTCAGAGCAGAGGCTACAGCCTGTATACTGTCTCTGAACTGCCCGCGAAACTCCTCTTCTTTTTTCTCTGAGAAATCTGATATCAGATCTCTCATGTAGAAGATTCCCACAGGAATGAGCAGCAAAACCGCCGCCGGAGAATCGTAAAATACATACGCCATAAGAAGGAGAATGCCTGCTGTCCTTGCCATTATAAAAATATACTCAGACCTTCTAATATCCTGCTGCCACAAGTTTTTCTCTGTTTTTGATTTCTCCCTCTTTCATAAGGCATCCTTCAATTTTTTCATCTCGTATTCCCTCCTCTCTGAATTCATACAGCGTCTCTGTCGTGATCTTCCCATCTTCATACCCTGTAACCTCCTCGATCTTAAGTACCTTTCTGCTCTTGTCCCGGAGCCGCCCGAGATGAATAATAATATCAAGAGCGGACGCGATCTGGCGCTGTATTGCCTGGAGCGGCAGATCAATCCCCATCATCATCATCGTCTCCAGTCTGTGCAGCATATCCGATGGATTATTGGCGTGACCAGTGGACATAGAGCCGCTGTGTCCATTCAACATCGCGGACGAGATCATATCTACAGTCTCCTCTCCCCGCACCTCTCCTACAATAATCCGATCCGGCCGCATTCTGAGTGCAGAACGTATCAGATCCCGGATTGTCACAGCTCCTTCTCCTTCCAGGTTGGCTCCCCTGGCCTCCAGCCGTACCAGGTTCTCCACTCCCTGTATCTGAAGCTCCGCATTATCTTCGATGGTGATAATTCTTTCCTCTTTCGGTATATAGTCGGACATTGCGTTGAGAAAAGTCGTTTTACCGGCTCCTGTTCCTCCGCTGACAAAGATATTGTATTTTGAGATGACCAGCTTCCGTATAAACTCCGCAGCCTCCCCGGACAGGCTTCCCCGTCTGACCAGATCATCCATAGTGATGGCCTCCGCAGGAAACTTTCTGATCGTCATGATAGGCCCGTTGACAGCCACCGGTTTGAGCACTACATTGACGCGGGATCCATTCTCAAGGCGGGCGTCTGCAATAGGTGATGATTCATTGACATACCGATTCGCCTCTCCTGCGATCTGCTGTATCACATCATTAAGTCTTTCCTCCGACAGAAACCTGCGTTCCGACCGGTACAGCCTGCCTTCTTTTTCGTAAAAAACGGCGTCCGTTCCATTGACCATGATTTCCGTAATCGAATCATCCTCCAAAAGGTCCTGAAGAATATCAAGCCTTCTAAAAGAGTTAAACAATTCCCTGCTGATGCGGATCTTCTCCTCCAAAGGCAGGAATTCCTCTCTCCCGCTTTCTTCCAGCACTGAGAGAATAATATCCTGGAGTTCCTCCTCCCCGGTATCTTTTGTCATATCCAGACGGCGCATCACTTTTTCATACAACAATTCGGTCTTTCTCATGTTATACACCGCCCCTGTCCGGATTCCGTCTCCTGCGCGTCATCTGCCTTTTTACTGTCCTTCTGAGAATTTCCTCATATCCTGCCGCCCTTAAATTCTCCTCGTACTGCCTGATCTTGGCAAGAGAAGCTTCATCACTGATATAAGGCATATACACTCTGTCGCATATTTTCAGAATATCATAGAGCCCGTCGATACAGTCGCCCAGATCGAGAATCACTGTCTCATAGACACATTTCTCAAAGATAAGTTCAATCAGACGCAGCCAGTCTTTTCCCCTGACCGCCCTGAGATCCAGTTCATTTTTCATTGGTTTTATATAGTCCAGTCCGCCGCTCTGTACGGCCATAGAACTGATCTTCAGACCATAATCCCCGCGCTCCTGTTTCAGACAGTAGAGCAGATCCCCCAGATCCTGTTCCGTCTCCTGCGGAAAATATAAGCCGCCCCCTGCATACCCTTCCATGTTCAGGTAAAGTACAGCCGTCTGCTCCGCCATCTTATGGCCCATGCGAAGCGCAAATCTCGTCTTTCCGATCCGGTGTACCGGTGAATACACGCCGATCAGCCCCCGTGCCGACGAAGTGCGGTACTGAGTTTTCTCACAAATCGCGGATGCGCCCGTCGGCGCCGTCCCGCCATCCCGTCTTCCGTGAACAGGAGGCGCGTCCCGGGATTTATACTGCCTTTTCGACTCTCCGAGTTCCCCCAGTATCTCTTTTATAATGGTGTCCGCAGACTGATAGCGGAAGATAGAAATCCCGTTCCCCTCTGTATTTCCGGCGTCTGGCAGCTCTGTCAGAATGAATCGCTTTCTGACTCCTCTTAAGCCTTCTGTCTGCCCGACATATTCCTCGCAGATCAGAAGGACGTCCGCTCCCGACTTTTCTGTAAATTCCATCATCTTATCAGGTTCCCGGAACAGATGGAATTGATAGTTTCCCTGAAGCTGCTCTGTCAGGAAGCGAAACAGACATTCCGCATACTCTGTCTGAATATCACAGAGTACAAAATTTCCTGAAATATTTTTCAATTTTTCTTCTGGCATAATCTGAATTTTGCCGCGAATCCGTGCAGCACGAATAAAGATAATGACAGCCGGATCTCCCATAATCCGGCGTATTGACGCATTCTGCCTTCCCTCAAAGACAGATGCACTGGCAGGTGACATCCTGCTGTGTAAGACGCATTATAAACGGCGGAAATCATTTTGTCCAGAATAAAAATGAAATCCGCCGTTTTTTGTAAAAAACTTACAAAATCTGATAGCACATAATTCCGTAAAGTAGCCCGACCCCTGGAATTCCGAGGGTTCCGGATGTCAAAAATGAGACCGCGTTAAGCCCCACATTAATGGAAGAATCAGGCGGAATTATATACTGATTGATAAAGAAAATCAGCGCCATGCCGACAACTGCCCGTATCAGAAAATTGATGATGACCCCGACAATCTTTTTTCTCACCTTCACTGCTTCCTTTCCGGTCTGTGTGATACCTTGTGGTATATTTTATTCACCGGATACAGTTTTTATTCTTGAAACCAGCTTTCTGCCGCCTCTGTCGCCCGGGCCCTGGAATAATTCCATGTTCTGATTCCCATGTCTTCATTTTCGTTCAGAATGTCCTCAAAATAACACTCCAGATAGTACGACGCAACAGAATTTTCCCCCTGCAGGCCATCCAGTTCTGCGATCTGAGAAGCCGCATCGTAAGAAAGTCCTTCGGTAAGATAATACAGATCCCCGTCATTTAATTCTTCCGTATTGTCGATATTGTACCTGGCAATCAGGGCGTCCGGTCTGGAAAATGAGAGCAGAATATAGCAGACAGACACTACTGCCGTCATATACCGGAACAACCCGAAACTCTTTCTGTAAATACTGTAAATCACTCCGAAGAAAATGATCATAAGCACTGTGAGGAACCAGAGCACCAGCACCCTGAGAAATGTCAGGTTGTATTCATTTACATAAAGCATCATCCTGTAAGCTGCCGACACAATCATAATGCATGTGCAGACCGATATCAGACAGAGCAGCATTTTAAGTATCCGGTTTTCATCAAAGATCCGAACGCAGATAAGTACCGCCCCAAAATTAATCAGACTGACAAACAGAAGCTGCCAGAACCCCTCATGTGCATACTGTGAATAAGTGATCCCATCCGGGAGCCCCGTATCCAGTCTCATAAACAGAAACAGAATCTGTATCCCTGAGTAGAACGCATATACAGCGGCCAGAATACCTGTGAAGGTGATTCCTCCAACAGGATTTGCTTTTCCTGGTCTTATGTTGCCTTTTCCCTTAAGATTCATTTTCAGAAGTCCGACAATAAATGCGTACAGAGACAGTGTACCAAAGATAAAAGTAAAAATCAGTCCGATGATATTCCAGAAATCAATCTTCCGAATAATATTAATCGGGTTGAATTTATCGAAAATCCCTGTAAAAATCTCCGAAAAAATTCTGTCCGATGTGATGAGAAGCGGTACTACAATAAGAAGCATAAGCACTGCGGCGGCTGCTCCCCAGAGAACCGGAACTATATGCCTGTATTTCAGGGCTCGCTTCTGATTATCTTCTGTCTTTTCACGCAGGTTATATCCTTTGTTTTCACCCGGTATTTTTTCCACGCTTCTGAATGGTTCCGCTACAGATATAAGCACTGTCCACACCATGATGAAAAAATTTTTTACATATTCGGTAAATCCCCATTCCTGATCTCTGTACAACTGATGAGCCATCACCATCATAAAGAGAAGGATAATTCCCACACTGTTGAAAAAGTGAAAAAATCCGTTGTCCGTCATAACCGTGGATATTCCAAGGAGCATGATCCCTGCAAAATACCGTATGCTCCCCTTCTGGATCGTAATTCCCGACTTTTTTAAAAATATTACGGAAAATATCAGCAGCACTGCTGTCATCAGCGGAAATGTTATTCCCGAGGGGTTTCTGTACAGACAAACTGTAAATAATCCCCCGTAGATAAGGCTCATCCTCAGAAACCATATACGGTTTTCCCCCATTCTGCGAATAAAAATGTTATCCATTTCCATCCTCCTTTACATATTCAAGTATATCCCCGGGCTGGCAGTCCAGCGCTTCGCATATCGCGTCCAGCGTCGCAAATCTCACTGCTTTTGCTTTGTTATTCTTAAGTATCGACAGGTTCGCCATTGTAATGTCCACTTTATTTGCAAGTTCCGTGACGCTCATCTTTCTTTTCGCCATCATAACGTCCAGATTAACAACTATTGCCATCTTATCTTCCTCCTATATCGTCAGGTCGTTTTCTTCTTTGTACCGGACCGCTTCGGCAAAAACAAGCCCAAGCACATAACTGAATATTCCTGCAATAAAAAATGTGAGAATGATAATAAAAGTGGCCGGGCTTGGAAGTACAAACATTTTCACAAAAAACAGCAGCGATATGATAAACGCGACTTTGCCCATCAGTTTCAGGCTTCTTGTATTACTCTCCACAAAGCAGTCTTTTAGTATGACTGTATTCACCATCCGCCTGAGCTGATACACAATAATCAGACCGCAGATGCCGGATAAAAGAAAAACAGTCAGCATAAAAATATAGTTATCAGCAATATCACGGGAATAATATCTGCCCGCCAGTCTTATTGTATACGGCAAAGAGATAACAACTAAAATGCCGCTGTAAAACATAATGTTCAGTAAATATTTTGTAAATGTAACGATCCCGTTCTGATTCATAACGCCATCTCCTTATTTTTGAAAAATCTGGTATCTGACTGTATTATATGTTGTGAAATATTATATGTCAATATAATTTTATTGTTTTTCGATAAATTTTATTCGTATTACAATAATGTAATAAAAAAACCGCCCGGAGTTTCCCTCTGTCAGGGAACCGTTCCGGACGGATCTCATTTTTCTTTTTACCTATACTGTCACATTATTTACTCTTTCGTAAGGCTTCCCTTCTTTGATCTTGTCTTGCTGTAAAGAGCAAGAAGTATCGTTCCGATCACTCCTGCGGATACCGCGTTGCTGATCGCCGCTACGATTCCCTGCGTAAATACAAGGTTCATAGGCTCCGCATAGACAACAATGTCAAGTATCGGCGCTACGATCACCCATGAAATTATATTCGCGACAATCTGATAGATATTAAAGCGGAGAATATCTTTTCCTCCGAATTCCCCCACATCCACTTTCAGCTTCGGATAGACAAAGCCTGTGATAAAGCAGGTAAGTCCGCTTGCCACAACCCAGCTCCACCACGGAGATCCGTACTGAATTGCATCAGACAGCCCGTGCCCGATCAGACTGATGAGAAGTCCCGCGATCGGTCCGAACAGTGCCGCAAAGAACGCCCCTACTCCGTATGCTGTTTTAATATCAGTCTCCGGTATTCCCGTAGGTATCTTCACATACATAAAAAGTACAATGAACAGTGCTGCTCCCAGTCCCGTCGCAACGATGGTCTTTGTCTTAAATTCAAAAAGTTTTTTCTCCATTTTACATTTTCCTCCTTTTAGATAAAATAACTTCTCGGAATCTTCAGCCCTGATTTTGTAAGGCTTTCTGACCCCTATCTCAAAAAAATCACCCACTTTTTTTCAAAAAACGCTTGACAATTCGCTCAAAATTTGCGGCGAAGCCGATTGATTATATTTTATTTCAATCGACTGGAGGCGATTTCTTTGTTACCTACTAATCCTGGCGGCCATGCCGCCTATCAGGATACTTTCGTATCCGATTTCCTTAAGTTTTATCCCGATCCCTTTGTGCTTTCCAAAAGCACCTGGGACTATATCGTGCAGTTCTGGTATCTGGATCTTTCCCTAACAGATTCCATTATGCAGGAGTGTTACTCTGTTTTTGGCCCTGAACCACGGCTTCCTTCCTGCATGCTGCGCTCCTATCTGCTTGCTTTGAAACTGAAAGTAACTTCCATCACGGTCTGGTGCCGCATGCTCCGGGAAACTCCTCTTTATGCCATCCTCAGCGGTTTCCCTTTCGGGGATACTCCCGGTGTCGGGACTTTTTATGATTTCTTTTCCCGCATCTGGCAGAATGACAGAGGCAGCCTTTCCCCGAAAGACCGTTTCCCTAAAATGAAACCACCCAAAGGGAAAAAGAAAGGTGAGAAAACTCCCTGTGATTCTTCCAGTACCGCATCCAAACTCCTTCCTTTGCTGGAACATTGGAAATTTAAACCGGAAAATCCGTTTTTCCTTGTTTTCCGACTCTATCAGCAGCAGTTCCTGGATCCTTCTATTCAGAAAGGATTGATCGATCCGGACCATCTGGCTCTTGCCGGTGACGGCACTCCTGTCCGGACTGCTGCACAGCAGCGGAAAAAACGAATCTGCGATTGCAAGGAAAAAGGCTGTTCTTCCTGCAGCTGCAAACGCCATTATTCTCAGCCTGACTGCAACTGGGGATGGGACTCTCATCGGGAATGCTATTTCTTCGGCTACCATCTCTACATGTATGTAGCCTCCGATTCCTACAGCGATCTCCCTGTATTTCCGCTTTTGGAACGGGCTTCCCGGCATGACATGCTTTCTTTTCTACATTCTTTTTTCACCATGAAAGCATACCTTCCGGAGTTTCGCATTGAAAAACTCCTTCTGGA
>NZ_CALWFZ010000007.1 GCF_944377805.1 uncultured Mediterraneibacter sp.
GCGGGAAAAGTTGCTGGCTCCCATACCGTTTACATTATATGTATTATGGATTGAAAGCCAGTTATTCAGATACCGTATGATAAGGACTGTATCTCCGGTGGGAGCGTCGTTCATAATCCTGCTCACAGCTTCATCAAGCTGCGTCCGGTACGTGGGCAGATTCTCTTCTGTAAACCCTTCATAAAAGTAGGATTCGCCGCTCATAGCGGACAGATGCCAGGACGGGGTGTTATCGTCCGAATCCGCATCGGCTTCAAAAGCAATGCGTGACACATCTATCCAGAAATATTCAGGGTGGTCCCGGAAGAAAGCAAAAAGGACGTTGCCCACTTCTGTATCCGGTTCAACCGGCGAATTAAGTGAAACCGTAAGGTTTGACGGATCGTAAGGATCTGTCAGGTTCCCTGCCTGAGCCTTTACCTGATCGTACAGGTCCTTCTCCTGCGCATTTAACTGAGTATAATAATATTCGCCCGCCGCGCCCGCTGCGTTCACTTTCGGGGCCGGCAGAAAAAGCAGGGCGAAGACGGCAAATATCATACAGCAGCCCATGATCCCGAAACGCGCGTGTCCTTCTGTATGTTTTCCTTGCCCAAACATCTTAGTTTTTCTTTTCATATGCTTTCTCTCCTGTATCAAACACATATTGCCTTCCTCTGGAAGCCGCTTTTTTTATTTATCCTGTGTATTTAATCTGTGAAGTAAGTATATCCTGCCGCGCGCTCTTTGTCAATTCCGGGGATGTCCCGTATGTGTCAAGAAAGGAGCCATTGCTCCAATACCATGATTACCTGGCAGAACACTGACAAAATAAATCAGCCCACTCCAAAATCTGTAATCTCATACAGGACCTCCACATCCGGGTCGTCCAGAAGCCAGCGGTATTCGTCCATAAACCATCTCACCAGTTCTTCGTCCCGCCGAATTGGCGTTGAATTATTGTTGAATACATTGACCGTACCGTGTTTAAAATATTTTTTCAGGGCCGATATGTCATTGCGGATCATTTCCTTTGTCTGTCCCCTGATCCCTACCATCAGGCAAATAGAATCAAACAGCAAAGCCACCTCCCGGGGGCTTTCGAAATCGGCGTGCTTATTAAGAACCTTTTGCCGGAAATCGTTGTCAAATGTCTCCACCCCGATTTTGTAAGTGACAGGAATTCCAAAAAATTCTCTCATCTCATCCAGCCGTTTCCGGTACATCCAGTGGCTTTCAAAAATCAGTCTGCCGACATTTTTCTCCCTCACGATCTTCCGTATGTCTTCCAGTGTGGCACGGGGAAGTTCAAAACAGCTCCCCGAATTGATCGTCTCCAGCACACCCATTCTCCCGGTAACGCGCGCAAGCACCTTCCGGTTCTGCTCCACCATCTCTGTTTCATCTCTGCCGTTGTCCTCAATATAATCACAGAAGGAGCATTTGCCCCAGGCACATGGAAATGCCCTTAAAAGCACAATCTCTCTCCCGTTTTTCTCTGTAATCACACTGTATCGTTCCATTTCTTCTATTTTCCTTCCGATATCCTGCGGCTCAGTTCTCCGTAAACCAGCGGAAGCAACATGCTCACTGCAAGAATCGAAACACAGCGGTCCGCATAGTCGGTCAGAAACTGCACGGCAAAAATGCTCCCTGTAAGTCCCAGCGGCGTCCGGGCAAGCAGCTGTACGATCATCGTTGAACCAGATGATGTCACGCCGCCGAACAGCACCGCATTAATCACCGCGCTAAGCATTGTTCCCGGTACGGTTATGCCCAGTCCTTTCAGAAGGATCCATCCTCCCTTCACAGGTTTCCTGTTCATCAGAATACCGCTCATTATTCCTGTGATCATCCCCACCGGCGCAAAATAAAGAGCGTAAATATCCACCGTAGCGCCCGTAAGAATACCGCTCAGCAGATTCGGGAGCATTCCGAACCAGGGTCCCAGCACAGCGCCCGTAAGAATCGTCCCGATACTGTCCAGATAGATCGGAAGGCGCAGCGTAAGAGCAATCTGTCCTCCCACTATATTGACCACCACTGCCATTGCCACAAAGCAGATCTGATATGTACTGATTTTTCCTGACCTTATTTTATTCATTGCTCAACCTCTTTATTTAATATTCTCGACATGAAAAATGACATAAACCTTTCCGCGTCCGTCTCAGTCAGAACATGACTGTTAGGTTTTTTCTTCCAGAAATTCATGGAGTCAACCACCGTCTGGCCCCTGCAGATCCCCTCTGTCTCTACATCCAGAAAACTGTCAAAACCACTGCACATAGAGGAATCGATCATATACGCGACCGCCAGCGGATCATTGATAACGCAGCCGATGATTCCTTCATATTCCCAGTGAAAATCCATATAGAACCCTGTAATCTTCCGGATAAATTCACCGGTCTTCTTATCCAGACGCTCCATATACGATACCAGATTTGGTGTCAGAACAATCTCTCTCGTAACATCCAGTCCCACCATCTCGATCTTCTTTCCCGCTTCCGCAAACAGCTGATAGCAGGCTTTCGCCGCCTCGGGATCACACCAGTAATTATACTCCGCTACCGGCGAGCAGTTCCCATGACTCCTGAAACTTCCTCCCATTGATACAAGCCTTGTAATCCGCCCGATCAGCTCCGGTCTCTTCTGGAAGAGCCGCGCCAGGTTTGTCATCGGCCCCAGGGCAAGGATGGATATTTCTTCCTTTTCCAGTGTTTCTTCCAGGAATTTCACAGCCGTCTTTTCAGGAAATTCTCCCGGAATTTCCGGCAGGAAGCTCTCTCCCAGCCCATCTCTCCCATGTGTGTCCATAGCGTCCACATACGTTCCGCCAAGCGGCAGCATCTCCCCGATATAAACCGGAATATCCTGTCTGCCAGCCTGTCGGAGTACCTTTCTGGCATTCCCGGCCCCAATGTCTGCCGGCACATTTCCGGACACAGTGGTGATCCCCGCAATATCCAGTTCCGGCGAGGCAAGCGCCAGGAGCAGCGCGAGTGCATCGTCAATTCCCGGATCACAGTCAATAATCACTTTCGGCATAAAAAAACCTCCTGATAAAACGTCCTTTTTATGGCAAAATCCTCCACAAAAAGGCATACTTCATCAGAAGACACCTGTTTAAGCCTAGTTTTTTATACTGGGAGGATTTCGAACCAGTTTATGAAACTTAAAGTAGTATAGCAAATTATCCTCTTTAGTACAAGGATTCTTTTTTTGATGTGATTATCTTTTTCAAAAAAACACTTGTGTTTTGCAGCTTGAAGACGTACAATGACTGCAGCAATTAAATACAGGGGAGCTTGTAAACAGGCTGAGAGGAAGGTGTGACCTTCGACCCGGAAACCTGATTTGGATAATGCCAACGGAGGGACTTTTAAAGCGCACGGGGAACGTCCGAATGGAAGTTTCCCGTAATTTTTATTTTTGAGAGGGTATGCATATGGTAAAGGTAAATGGCAAACTGGCGGACATTGCCGGAAAGACGGTTTCGGACTATCTTGCCACGACAGACTTCGACCCGAAACGGATCGCTGTAGAACGAAACGGGGAAATCGTCTTTAAGTCACAGTACGATAATGTAGTCCTGCGGGACGGCGACAACGTGGAAATCGTCAGTTTTGTGGGAGGTGGTTAAATGATCCCTGCAAGAGAAGAGTGGACAGCAGCTCTTGAAAAACGGCACGGAAGAGAAAATCAAAGGAAGTTTTCCGCCGCTTCCGTCGCCGTCTGCGGCCTGGGCGGTCTTGGCTCGAATATAGCCATCGCCCTTGCCCGCGCCGGCATTGGGAAGCTGATCCTGATCGACTTTGATCGTGTGGATATTACCAATCTGCACCGTCAGCAATACATGGTTTCACAAATCGGACAATACAAAACCGAAGCACTTGCAGCTTATTTACGGAGGACGATTCCATACACAGAACTGGAGACACACACTGTTTATATCACCGGGGACAATGCTGCGGCGCTGCTAAAGGATGCCGACATTATCTGCGAGGCTTTTGACAACGCCGAAAACAAAGCAATGCTTACCAACCTTGTACTGGAAACCATGCCCGAAAAGTATTTGGTCGCCGCTTCCGGTATGGCCGGTTTTGGCGACGCCAATGCCATACGGACACGAAAGATCACGAAACACTTTTATCTCTGCGGCGATGCGGTCAGCGATGTGGAAGACGGCATTGGTCTTGTTTCCTCCAGGGTGATGATCTGTGCCGCCCATCAGGCACACACCGTTTTACAGATTTTAATTAACAAATGAAAGAAGGAACTAAAAATGAACCATGACAAACTTATCATCGGTAAACACGAGTTCAGTTCCCGGTTTATCCTGGGGTCTGGCAAATATTCCATGCAGCTTATTAAAGCTGCCGTAAAAGATGCCGGTGCCGAGATCATTACCCTTGCGGTACGCCGTGCCAATACAAGGGAACAGGAAAGCATTTTGGATTATATTCCTGACGGCGTGACGCTGCTTCCCAACACCAGCGGCGCAAGAAACGCCGAGGAGGCCGTCCGCATTGCCCGGCTCGCCAGAGAACTGGGCTGCGGCGATTTTATAAAAATCGAGATCATGCGTGACTCTAAGTATCTGCTGCCCGATAATCAGGAAACCATTAAAGCAACGGAGATCCTTGCAAAAGAAGGATTTGTTGTTATGCCTTATATGTATCCCGATCTGAATACCGCCCGTGATCTGGTGAATGCCGGCGCGGCCAGTGTCATGCCGCTGGCTTCTCCAATCGGTTCAAACAAAGGGCTTGCCACAAAAGAATTTATTCAGATTCTGATCGATGAAATAGATCTTCCCATTATCGTGGATGCCGGTATCGGCAGACCCTCGCAGGCCTGTGAAGCAATGGAAATGGGCGCGGCGGCGATCATGGCGAATACCGCCCTTGCGACCGCCGGAAATCTTCCCATGATGGCTTCCGCATTTAAAAGTGCGATCGAGGCCGGACGGAAAGCCTACCTTGCCGGACTTGGCAGAGTGCTTGCCCGCGGCGCGTCCTCATCTGACCCGCTGACTGGCTTTTTGCGCGATTAGGAGGTGAAAGCAATGGAAAATCAGTTTTGGGTGGACTCTGAATTTCTCTCGCCGGAAGCGCTGGGCAAAAAGCATCGCCTGGAAACAGACCCGTCTTTCCGCAAGAATCATATGGAATATATGCCCGGAATGGAAGTTATCGAGTCGGATGTATGTAAAAATGTCATGTCTCATATGAATGCCTATGATGCTTCTAAATATAACGCAAAAGATGTGAAAGCGGCATTGGAGCATGAGACCTGCTCCATCGAAGACTTCAAAGCGCTTCTTTCTCCTGCAGCGGAACCTTTCTTAGAGCAGATGGCAGAACGGGCAAGAATGGAAACGGGCCGGCATTTCGGCAACACTGTGTATCTGTTTACACCGCTGTATATTGCCAATCACTGCGAAAATTACTGCGTTTACTGCGGCTTTAACTGCTACAATCATATCAGCCGTATGAAACTGGACATGGGGCAGATCGAAAAAGAAATGAAAATTATCGCCGACTCAGGCATGGAGGAAGTGTTAATCCTCACCGGCGAAAGCCGTACGCAAAGCTCTGTGGAATATATTGGAGAAGCAGTCAGTCTGGCGCGAAAGTATTTTCGTATGGTGGGGCTGGAAATCTATCCTGTTAATACAGACGAATACAGATACCTGCACGAATGTGGCGCGGATTATGTGACGGTCTTTCAGGAAACCTATGATACGGAAAAATACGAACAGCTTCATCTGATGGGACACAAGCGTGTCTGGCCTTACCGTTTCGATGCACAGGAGCGGGCGCTTCGCGGCGGCATGCGTGGCGTGGCGTTCTCAGCACTGCTCGGACTTTCGGACTTCCGCAAGGACGCGCTGGCAAGTGCGCTTCATGTGTACTACTTACAGAGAAAATACCCCCATGCGGAAATGTCTCTGTCCTGTCCGCGCCTCCGTCCAATCATCAACAATGATAAAATCAATCCTTTGGATGTCCACGAAACGCAGCTTTGCCAGATCATTTGTGCTTACCGGATTTTCCTGCCCTATGTTGGTATTACGGTTTCTTCCCGCGAAAGCGCGCATTTTCGCGACGGAATCGTTAAAATCGCCGCCACCAAGGTCTCTGCCGGTGTATCTACGGGAATTGGCGATCATGACAGCAAATACAACGGAAACGAAACCGGAGAGGCACGGGGCGATGAGCAGTTTAAAATCGATGATAACCGGAGTCTGTCCAGAATGTACCGGGACATCACAGATGAAGGCTTACAACCGGTTTTGAACGATTATCTGTATGTATGAGGTGAGAGAAATGAGAAGATTTGATCCAAGCCTGTATTTTATTACAGACAGCACCCACTACTGCGAAGAAGAATTTTTGTACCGTGTGGAACAGGCACTTATGGGCGGCGCGACACTGATACAGCTTCGGGAAAAAGAGCGTACGACTCATGAATATGTGGAACTTGCCGAAAAGGTGCACGCCATCGCGAAACGCTTCCGCGTTCCCCTCATCATTGATGATCGCGTAGACGTAGCGCTTGCCGTTGATGCGGAAGGCGTTCATGTCGGAGCGTCCGACATGCCTGTTGCTGCCGCGAGAAAACTCATGGGCGAAGATAAAATCGTAGGCGCGACAGCAAAAACGGTTCCCTGGGCGGTAGATGCATATGAACAGGGCGCGGATTACCTGGGCGTAGGCGCTATCTACCCCACTTCCACAAAGGTCAAAACTGTGCTGACCACCACAGAAACGCTTCGTGATATATGCAATGCCGTTCCCATTCCGGTAAACGCTATTGGCGGTCTGAATAAGGACAACATCGACATACTTGCCGGAATTCCCATTGCCGGTATATGCGTGGTCTCTGCCATTATGAAAGCCGATGATCCGAAACAGGCAGCAATAGAACTGAAATCGCAGGAAAGGAGCATCTTAGGAAAATGAAAACAGCATTAACAATCGCAGGAAGCGACTGCAGTGGAGGAGCCGGGATTCAGGCGGACATCAAGACAATGGCCATGAACGGGGTATATGCCATGAGCGCGATCACTGCGCTGACAGCACAAAACACCGTCGGCGTAAGATCTATTCAGGAGTCATCACCCGAATTTTTAAAAGAACAGCTCGACGCGATATTTGAGGACATTTTCCCGGATGCGGTAAAAATCGGCATGGTATCATCTTCGGAACTGATCCGTGTAATTGCGGACCGGCTCCGCTATTATAAGGTGACCAACATTGTGGTAGACCCGGTGATGGTAGCAACCGCCGGTTCTTCGCTGATAAAAACCGATGCCATCCAGACAATGATACAAGAGCTTCTGCCTCTGGCAACGCTGATCACCCCCAATATTCCCGAAGCGGAGGTGCTCTCCGGTATGTCCATCCAAAACAGAGAAGATATGCCGGTAGCGGCAAAGCATATCGAAGAGGCTTATGGCTGCGCTGTTCTTTTAAAAGGTGGCCATTGCATTAACGACGCCAATGATCTGCTGTGTCAAAACGGCACGATGCGCTGGTTTTCCGGCAGGCGTATTGACACTTCCAACACTCATGGAACGGGCTGCACTTTGTCCTCCGCTATCGCTTCCAATCTGGCAAAGGGCTTTTCTCTGGAGCAGTCTGTCCGGAGGGCGAAGGACTATATTTCCGGCGCACTGTCTGCCATGCTGGACTTAGGCAGAGGTTCGGGGCCAATGATGCACAATTTTAATTTGCAGGATATATTTACGCAGGAGGGTGAGAAATGAAGACAACAGACAGGCTTTTAGCGGCGGCAAAAGAAATTTGGGATGCTTACAGTGAACATCCCTTTGTCCTCGGAATTCAAAACGGTACTTTGGATAAAGAGAAATTCCGATATTACATCATACAAGACTTCCTGTATCTAAAAGATTACGCCAAAATCTTTGCCATTGGCGTTGCAAAGTCAAGGAGCATAGAGACCGCAAATCTGTTTGCCAGATATATCTCAGTGATGAATGGCGAACTGGATGTCCACAAAGGCTATATGGGCCGGTTCGGAATCACGCAGACAGAGCTCCGCGAAATGAGGCCTTCTCTTGACAACCTTTCGTATACCTCCTATATGCTCCGGGTGGCATATGAAGAAGGGGAACAGGAAATTCTGGCAGCAATACTTTCCTGCGCTTACAGCTATGAAGTAATCGCGAGAAAGATGATAGAAAATAATCCAGATTCCGTAAATCATGTATTTTATGGCGATTGGATTAAAGACTACGCTTCTGCTGACTATGCTGCCGGGAATATGGTTTTGCTGGATGCTCTGAATCGCCTGACCACACATTATACCGAAAGCCAGCTCCGTCACCTGACAGATATATTTGTTGCCTGTTCCCGTTACGAGCTGGCTTTCTGGCAGATGTCGTGGGAAATGTGACAGCGAAGAAGTACAGCAAAAGATTCTGATGGCCAGTTTCATCAGAACCTTTACACCTTATAAAGTTCCATATTTTATATTAATTAGGGTGAAAACTCAAAAGTTGCATCCAAAATTTTATATCATTTGTACACTCACAGTTCCCCTGCTCTGAACGGACAGTTTTCGCTCCTGCTCTTCCAGATAGATTCTGGAAGTAAATACGGTTTCCCCGTGGTTCACATAGATTTCTACTATTGAACTATCAATTATGACCAGCATATGATCTACATTTTCCTCTGTTCGCCCAAGGCGGATCCGTCTGCCTCCTCCACAGGCTGCCGGATTTCCCTTCTCATCCAGGAATGAAACTTCGATTCGTTTTCCCTCTGAAAGAATGCTCATGGCATTTTCCCGACTTCCAATTCTAATTTCCTGTTTTTCGCCTCTGATTCCTGAAACCTGTATTCTCACCGTACGATTCCCCCAGTGATACTCCTCACTTTCCTTAGGTTGTTCCACAGTCTCCCAATCCAGACAGTCCAGTTCCCGAATCGGCGTCCTCAGAATCTTTCCATTCTTCCATGACAATTCAGCAGGCAGGGTAAGGCAGTGCTGCCATCCGTTTTTCACTGACAGATTACGGTGAACCGTCTCTGTATCCGGCACGCCTGCCCATCCAATCAAAATTCGTCTTCCATCTTCCGATTCAAATGTCTGAGGCGCATAGAAATCAAATCCTTTATCCCATTCTTGGAAGTCTTCCTCAGGTTTAAACTCCTCATCTGTCAGGGAAAAACCAGACTGGTAAATGTTTTGAAATCGTTCTGACTCATTCGCCAGTCCCTGAGGGCAGAAAGAAAGGATTCTTTTTCCGTTAAGACAGAAAATATCCGGGCATTCCCACATGTAACCGAAATATCTGGCAGGCAGAACTTTCTGATACAGTTTCCAGTTTTTCTTATCTTCCGAAGTATAGATAAGAATCCCCCCTTTATCCTGCCGCTTGCCTTCTCTGTCCCGGGCGCGCGCCCGGATCCCCAGTACCATGTAGTATCGTTCGCCCTCTTTCCATACCTTAGGGTCTCTTACATGCTCTGTAATATCTTCCGGATAGTCTTCCATACCTAAAATTTTTTCCTTACGGCACATGTGATAACCATCCGGGGATTCGACAAGAAGCTGGGTAGATATTCTTCCCTGATCAATATAGTCATAGTTTCCAGGCAACTTGACATTTCCCGTATAGAACAGATACATCCTGTCATCCTCGATTAATGCGGAACCTGAGTATACTCCACTTCTATCCTCTGGTATGTCTGTAGTAAGAACCGGTTCATGGTACTCCCACCGAAGTAAGTCCCGGCTGGTACAATGTCCCCAGTATCCGCCTCCCCCGTGTACATTCAACGGTGAATATTGGAAAAATGCATGAAATTCTCCTCTGAATTGACACAGTCCGTTAGGATCATTCAGCCATCCGACCGGGGGCATGATATGATATTTAGTCCGAAAAGGACAGCTCTCCACTGTCCTTTCCATACGCTCCAGTTCTTCCCTGGCCTTTTGAAATCCGTTTTCCATAATGTCTCCTTTATTTTCTGATTAGCGCGATTTTTTCTCCTACAGAAACGGTTCGCTCCGGCTCTGGTTCAACCCTGCATCCTTCCTCCAGCTCGGCAAAGATCATGCAAACTGCCGTATCATATCCCTTCTCAGCGATTTTTTTAAAGTCCGCTTCCATGATACAGTCTCCCTTTTTCACTTCCTGCCCTGCCGAGACATGTACATCAAAATATTTTCCATTCAGCTGCACAGTATCAATTCCCACATGGATCAGAATTCCATTTCCGGACTTTGTACGCAGTGTAATCGCATGTTTTGTATCCGTAATCATTTCCACAACCGCATCCACAGGCGCATAAATTTTATTCTCTTTTGGGAGGATCGCAACGCCATCTCCCAGAACCTTCCCGGCAAATGTCGGATCACTGACTTTTTCAATTCCAACCAGTTCACCACTGACATAAGCACAAATTTGTTCTGGCATTATCACCTGATTTTCTTCTTTATATAATCGAGCACCTCTGACTGCCGCAGGCTCTTCTGTATTTCTCCTGTTGAACATCATCCCAAGAAAAAGTGCTGCAATAAATCCTGCTCCCAGGGCAGTTATATGCGCGATGATATAATTAATATATCCGTTTCCGGCCGGATCTGCTAAAGCAATCCCCGGAACCACCGTAGTTCCGAATCCCAGAGCTCCCAGATCCGTAAAGTATACAACAATACCTCCAATTGCGCCACCGATACATCCGCCGATAAGCGGGTAGCGGTATCTCAGATTCACGCCAAATAAAGCCGGCTCTGTGATTCCAAACAGTACAGACACAAAGCTGGGGATACACAGCTCCCTCGCCCTTGCATCTTTCAGATTCCTTGCCAGATAGCCGAGAACTGCGCCTCCCTGGGCAATGATAGCCACTGACATAAGCGGATTTAAAAAGTTTCTTCCAGTGTCAACCAAAAGCTGTGATTCTATCGCGCCAAATACATGATGCAGCCCTGTAATAACGATCAACTGCTGGACTCCAGAAAATACGGCGTAGCCCACAGCCCCCAGATTCTGAGTCATCCACACAAGCACTGCTGTAATACCTGAAGCCAGCCCTCTGCCTACCGGACCAATAATCATGAAAAGCAAAAATGCACTTACCAGCGTGGTCAATAATGGAGATACCAACAGTCGGATCATTTCGGGAATTTTCTTTTCAAAAAAGATATCCAGCTTTGCCGTGATTACACCTATCAGTAAAGCTACAATGATACCGCCCTGAAATCCCACTAACTCCACCGGCAGTCCGAAAATATGCAGTACCGTCACCTCGGCAGTTCCCTGCGCTGCCGCGTAGGCGTCTGTCAGACTGTTGGAAAGCATGATGCAGCCCATAACCAGTCCCATGATTGGCCGCCCGCCAAACCGTTTTACTGTACTGTATGCCACACACAGGGGAAGGAATCCAAAGATTGCTCCAGAGGCAATATTAATCAGTGTTGAAATTCCATATAGCGTATCGTTATTCTCGACGACGTCTAAATTCCCCAGAACACTGGATAATCCAGTGAGAAGTGCGGCTGCCAGGATTCCCGGCATTATCTCAATAAACACATCAGATAAAGCTTTTACTGCTCTCTGGAGAGGGTTCATCTTTCTGTTTGCCTTGGACTTAAGGTCACTCAGACTCATACTGTCCATATGTATTGATTCCGCCAATACCCGGCAGACATCATTGACCAGGCCGGCGCCAAAAATAATCTGCAGTTGGTCGCCTGCCACAAATACGCCTTTGACAAGATCCACATTTTCAATATTTGCGGTATCCGCGCGATCATTATCCTCTAGCACAAGTCTTAATCTTGTAGCACAGTGAGCCACTCCCAGGATATTATCCCTTCCTCCGACCAGCCGGACAATTTCCGTTGCTATTTTCTCATAGCGTACTCTTTTCTCAGCATCCATGTCTAATACCTCCCATATCACTTCTGAAACACTTACAGCCTGATTTTTTCTTAATTCTATACCGCGGTATGGACAACTGCTGTTTTATTTGTGCTTGTAATTCTTATTATAGTGAAATATAATCAAAGTAATATAGACAAATGTTGTTTAACTATAAATATTTGTTGGAGGAATAAGCAAGTGAAGGATTATATTTTTTCCAATGATTTTTCCCGAAATCTGGACGCTATGATCTACACCTGTGGCAACGAAACCTGCTCTCCATCTCACAGTTACGGGCCGGTTGTTCGAAGCGGGTGGCTAATCCACTATATTCTGGATGGAAAAGGGATCTACAAGACAGACGGGCATATATATCAGCTGTCCGCCGGAGACGCATTTCTCATCCGCCCCAATACCCTGATCTACTACGAGGCAGACCACTATCATCCGTGGACTTACACTTGGATTGGTTTTCAGGGGATTAAGATGGAAGAATATTTCCGTCGAACTTCTCTGCTGGATCGTCCATGCTTCCACTATGGAAAAGATGACCGGGTACGCCTCTGTCATGAAAAAATGTTTGAAGCTTACAGTCTGCCTGAGAACCGGGATTTGATGATGAACAGTATTCTTTACGAATATCTTTATCTTCTGGCAAGCAAATTCCCCAGGAAGTCCATTCCTCCAAAAGAGAAAAAAATTTCCTATGTAGAGGAAGCCCTTCGTTATATTGAAAATAATTATTCTCAGCCGGTAAACATTCAGGTAATCGCCGATTACCTGAATATAGAACGCACATATCTGTACCGCTTATTCAAAGATATAACCGGCTCCTCGCCTCAGGAATATCTGTTGGATTACCGCATGAGACGGGCATGCACGCTGCTCAAGGAAACTGCCCTTCCCGTCGGCGATATTGCCCGTTCCGTTGGCTATGATGATGCAATGTACTTCTCTCGGCTGTTTAAGCAAAAGAAGCAGCGCACTCCCACAGAATACCGTAAAATTGCCCAAAACAAAGAGACTTTCCAAAAAGAAAAACAACTCAGAGCAGAGTTACATCCATGTTAGGAGAAATACAGTTATGCATAAAAAATCAAATCTAGAAAAGTCATATATTCTTCCTCCAGGAGAACGACAGTTCTCCGATTTGTATCTGTGCTATTGCGGGTATGAGGAATGCCGCCCCGAATACAGCTTCGGGCCTGCAGTCCGCCCGAATTATATTATCCATTATATTCTCAAGGGAAAAGGTATCTACCGCGTCCGGGAAATCACCTATGAACTGAAAGCCGGTCAGGGATTTCTTATCACCCCCGGGGAACAGACCTTTTATAAGGCTGACAGTCAGGAGCCCTGGACTTATCTTTGGATTGGATTCGATGGCAGCCATGCTGTCCGGTATCTTTTCGATATCGGATTGAGCGAAAACCGCCTCATATATCACAGTAATCGCGGAGAACAATTGTACAAGACCGTTATGGACATGATGGCTCATAATACTTGCAACACTTCAGACCAGTACCGGATTGAAGGTCTTTTGTATACCTTCTTTAGTATCCTGTCCGAAGATCTGAATGTCCTGTCAGCTCCCGGTGCGGCAGACGGCAGTCTCTATGTAAAAAAAGCGGTAGAGTTTATTCAGACCAATTATTATACTCCTATTCGGATCACAGATATTGCCGATTTTGTATGCGTCAATCGAAGTTATCTATACACACTTTTCCGCAGGGAACTAAATTTGTCTCCTCAGGAATATTTAACGGGATATCGTCTCACCCAGGCAGCTGAACTACTGTTAATTACAGACCTTTCCGTGGAAAGCGTGGCCTTCTCCTGCGGCTACAAAGATTCCCTTGTCTTCTCAAAAGCATTCAAGGCACGGTACGGAGAGACACCTTCTCATTACAGAAAAAGAAAGATAAACAAAAACTCAAGTATCTGATACTTTAGATTTTATATATGTCTTTATAAAAGATAACATTTTCACTGTTAGTTCCAACAACAATATCTGTTCTTTTTTCACCTTCCGGGTATACTGATCCAGGAGGTGAATAATTATGAGTATTATTTTTATAGAAGAAAGCAAAACTTTTCATCTTTATAATGATGAAATCAGCTATATCATGAACATTCTTCCAAACGGACATATTGGACAGCTGTATTTCGGAAAAAAGATCAGCCCGAAAAAGGATTACTCCTGGCTTTTGGAAATGGTCCCCCGTTCAATGGCGTCATATGTTTTTGAAAATGACAGGACATTATCTCTGGAGCATATAAAACAGGAATATGGCGTATACGGTTCTTCTGATTACCGTTTTCCCGCCGTGGAAATCCTTCAGGAGAATGGAAGCCGTATTTCTGATTTCCACTATTGCTCTCATCGGATCACTCCGGGCAAGCCGGAACTTATCGGACTTCCTGCCACTTATGTGGAAGAGGAAGAAGAAGCCGAGACGCTGACGCTGATTCTCAAGGATTCTGTCACAGGAATAGAACTAAATCTTTTTTATACTCTATTTTCACGAAGAGGTATAATTGCCCGCAGCGCCCGATTCTCGAATGAAGGACCGCATCCTGTACATCTTCTGAAAGCTATGAGTCTCTGTATGGATCTGCCAGACAGCAATTATGACTGGATTCAGTTCTCCGGAGCATGGTCTCGCGAACGTCATCCAAAGATGCGCCATATCGAGCAAGGTATTCAGTCTATTGGCAGCATGCGGGGAAACTCTTCCCACGAGCATAATCCGTTCCTGATCTTGAAGCGTCCTTCTGCCGACGAATTCCAGGGAGAGGCTATAGGCTTCAGTCTGATTTACAGCGGGAATTTTCTTGCTCAGGCAGAAGTTGATACATATGATACCACCCGGGTTTTGATGGGAATTCATCCGGAATGGTTTGACTGGAAATTAGATCCCAATACATTCTTCCAGACTCCGGAAGCTGTCATGGTATATACTGACAGGGGGCTTAATGATTTAAGCCAGACCTTTCACCGTCTGTATCAAAAACGCCTGGCCCGTGGGTACTGGCGGGACAAAGCCCGCCCTATACTGATTAATAACTGGGAGGCTACCTATTTTGATTTTACAGAAAAGGAAATTCTGCGCCTGGCTGAAACTGCGGCCAAATCAGGAATTGAACTTTTCGTTCTGGATGACGGCTGGTTTGGAACTCGGGTCAGTGAACATTCCGGTCTGGGGGACTGGCGGCCCAATGCTGACCGTCTTCCGTATGGAATTGCCAGTCTGGCAAAAAAGATTGAGCAGCTTGGGATGAAATTCGGACTCTGGTTTGAACCGGAAATGGTGAATAAAGATTCTGACCTGTACCGGACGCATCCAGACTGGCTTCTGTCTGTTCCCGGCAGAACTCAGTCTCATGGGCGGCATCAGTATGTTCTTGATTTTTCCCGTGGGGAAGTGGTGGATGCTATTTACCGAATGATGGCGGATATTTTGAAATGCGGACATATCTCTTATGTGAAATGGGATATGAATCGCAGTATAACCGAGTGCTATTCAGCCGCTCTTCCGGCAGATCGCCAAGGGGAGGTGTTCCATCGCTATATCCTGGGTGTATACCGCCTGTATGAGCAGCTGAATCAGACCTTTCCGGAGATTCTGTTCGAATCCTGTGCCAGCGGCGGCGGCAGATTTGATCCCGGCCTGCTATACTATGCGCCTCAAGGCTGGACCAGCGATGATACTGACGCTATCGAACGTCTGAAGATCCAGTATGGAACTTCCTTCTGCTATCCTGTCAGCAGTATGGGAGCCCATGTATCCGCTTCTCCCAATCACCAGTTGGGTCGAAGCACGCCACTTGCGACCCGCGCTGACGTAGCCTGCTTCGGAACTTCCGGCTATGAGCTTGATCTGAACACTTTAAGCTCTGACGAACTTAATAGCGTCCATAATCATGTGACATTTATGAAAACCTGGCGGGAGCTCTTACAGTTCGGAACCTTTTACAGACTGCAGAGTCCCTTTGAAGGAAACACCGCGGCATGGATGACTGTCAGTGATGACCGAAGCCAGGCACTGGTTGGATGGTATCGCATCCTTAATACTGTAAATCCGCCCTATACACGCCTGAAGCTATACGGTCTGGATCCCGGCCGACTCTACCTGGTCAGTATCAAAGACCATTTTGGTCAGCGAGAACTGGGCAGATTCTTTGGGGACGAACTTATGAATGCAGGTATTCCAACCAGTGACGATAATAGCGGAGATGCTCCGAAAAAAGAAAGATCAGATTATGATTTTCAATCACGAATTTATATTCTGCAATGAAATTATTTTTTCATCCTTTGCTGCAGTTTAATACCAGTCGTGTTTTTCACCTCTGTCTAAATACCGTTCAATATTCGCCTCACCGCGCCCGGCATCTTTCAGGTGCCGGAGCGGGAGCTGTTCTTCCGTCACCCCATTCACCAGACGCCCCCTCTACTCCATTGCCTTGCAAAGAAATTCTTCCATCTTGTCAAAGGGAATTACATCCATCCTGTCATACAGATCTGTATGGACGGCATCCGGAATGATCATTAGCTCTTTGTTATCTTTATAAGGATTGTCTTTCACCATATCCGCATATGCGTCTCTGCTGAAGTAGCAGGAGTGTGCCTTCTCCCCGTGAATGATCAGGACTGCGCTGCGGATCTCATTTGTGTACTTAAGGATCGGCTGATTCATAAAGGACATGCACCCGGTCACATTCCAACCGTCATTGGAGTTGAGGGAACGTACATGGTAACCTCTCTCTGTCTTATAGTAGTTATGGTAGTCTTTGACATAAAACGGCGCGTCTTCCGGCACCGGATCTGCCACACCGCCGCCCAGGGCGTAGCTTCCGCTCTTATAGTCGTCAATTCGTTGCGCGTTCATGGCTTTCCTCTTCTCATAACGGGCGTCTGCTGAGTCCTCCATGTCGAAATATCCCTTTGCGTTCACGCGGGTCATGTCGTACATGGTGGAAGCCACTGTGGCTTTGATTCTGGTATCCAGCGCCGCTGTGTTGAGCGCCATTCCACCCCATCCGCAGATGCCGATGATTCCGATCTTCTCCGGATCTACATTGTCCTGCACGGAGAGGAAATCCACCGCCGCCTGAAAATCCTCGGTATTGATATCAGGAGACGCCATATACCGGGGCGCCCCGCCGCTCTCTCCCGTAAATGACGGGTCAAAGGCAACTGTCAGAAATCCGCGCTCTGCCATAGCCTGTGCGTAGAGTCCTGCTGCCTGCTCTTTTACCGCGCCGAACGGTCCGCACACTGCAATCGCCGCAAGTTTTCCTTCTGCCGTATGAACCTTTTAGTATTTACCTCACAACCAGATAAGAGCCGTTTACTCTTTCTCGTACACCGGCTGGTAAGCTGCAAATCCCGCAAGCGCCTCATCTGTGCGGTTGTAATAGCGGACGCCTTTATTCAGCTTTGCGATCTCCGCCATCTCATCGTCCGTCAGTTTAAAGTCGAGAATATCAAGATTATCCCGGATATGATCTACATTCTTGCTGCCCGGAATGACTACAAATCCCATCTGGGTATGCCAGCGAAGGATAACCTGTGCGGCGGTTTTTCCGTACTTCTCGCCCAGCTTCACAAAGACAGGCTCCTCGATCAGTGACTTGTCGCCGTGCCCAAGAGGATACCATGCCATCAGTTTAATTCCATATTTATCCAGAGTCTTGCGAAGTTCGTCCTGAGTATAATAAGGATGCGCCTCCACCTGGATAAACTGCGGAACGATTTCCCATTTTGTCTCCAGCTCCGCAAGATACTCTCCCTCAAAGTTGGAGATGCCGATTGCCTTTGCCTTACCGGCACGATATGCCTTTTCAAGCTGTCTGTAACCTGCAAGCCAGTTTCCGGCCGGCTGGTGAATGTACAGAAGATCCACATAATCTACGCCAAGACGCTCCAGAGTCTCATCCACCGCATTCTCATTCTCATATTCACTTGCCCAGAGTTTTGTTGAGAGAAAGACCTTTTCTCTTGGAATGCCGCTCTCCTTGATTCCGCGCCCGCACGCTCTCTCATTTACATAAGCATTTGCGGTATCAATGCACTCATATCCCATTTTGAGAGCCTCCCTGACGCTGTTTTGGGCATCGGCCGGTTCAATCATGAAAGTTCCAAGCCCGATAACCGGGCATTTGTTTCCATTATTCATTGTTACATATTCCATTTGAGTATCCTCCTTTAATTAATTTATTGTCTGTACGGCTCAATCGCCGCTTTGATCACTGTTTCACATAAGATGTCTGTTTTTCCTGAACCTTTCACCTCACCGTCCGACATGCACCATGCTACCATAAGCCCGTAAAGTTCAGCGTTGATAAACAGCGCAAAATCATCGATCGGTATATTGTTTTTCAGTTCTCCGCGATTTACCGCTTCAGTCAGAATGGACTGCATCGCACGGTAGTCATACCTGTACTTTGTGATCTGTTCTCCGCCAAGCAGCATATCTGTGGGAGAGAGGTTGTTTCTGACCCACTGACGACATATTTCGATCCCGGTTTCTTCAATATCTCCGAGAAACTCCCGGCAGTAGTACTGAAGCCGTTCCAGAATATCCCTGTCTTCCATCCCGTTCACAATCTCCGCAAGCCGGTAAAAATCTGTCCTGTTCAGTTCCTCGACCACATCTTCTTTTCTTTTGAAATATGTGTAGAAGGAACCTGTGGAGACGCCCGCCTCTTTCACAATATCGTCTACAGATATGTTTTCAAATCCCTGTTCGGAGATCAGCTTCTTTGCCGCATTAATAACTTTATTCCTTGTCTCTACGGCACGAGCCTGTCTGTTTGTCATCTTTTTCTCCAATCTCTCACCTCCGCTTCTCTGGCTCATTTGTATTATACCCCAAAACCGAATATAATTCAATGAATTTTATTCATTTTTTAAATGTAAATTACAGAAAGTGACAAAAGTCAAATTCCGGGATTATAAGCGCCTGCATCACAAGAAGCCGGGCAGCATTTGATCCCGTCCGGAAACTTAGCTTCCGTCCGGGATCAGATGTACATCCATATTGGCAAAATCTCCGCTGAGTACAAATTGATCTGACACGTTCTCCGTAATCCACATCTCACCGTCTTCCGTGGTCATGATCATGTCAAAATCCTGATGAGCCTGCCAGTATTCCTGCGCCTGATCTAGTCCTTTTACAAACATGGCAGTAGAAAGAGCATCGCCTCTCTTTCCCTCGTCTGTAATAATCGTTACAGAGGCCAGACCGTTATCCACCGGGTATCCGGTTTTCGGATCTATGATATGGCCGTACTGCTTTCCGTCCTCACCGGTAAAATACCGCTCGTAGTTACCCGAAGTCACAACGGCACAATCAGCCACGGATAATATCCCCAGTTGCCCTTCTCCATAGGGACTGCGTATGCCAATCCTCCATTTTGTGTCATCGGGTCTTAAGCCGACTGTCTGGATATTCCCTCCAATGTCCAGAATCGCCGATGTAATGCCCTTGTTTTCCAACAGTTCCGCTGCCACATCTCCCGCATATCCTTTTCCTACGGCGCCCAGATCCAGCTCTGTCCCCTGCTGGAGATAAAGCTCATTGCCATCCAGTTCAGCCTTTTCATATCCCACACGTTCCAGAAGGGAGTCCAGTTCCTCTCCATCGGGAATCCGGTTCCCGTCTGTCGTGAAGCCCCATGCTGTGAGCACCGGATAAATCGTAGGCTCTAAAGCCCCGTCGGTCTCTTCTGCCATCGTAAGAGCAAACTGTACGACACGGGTCGTATCGTCACTGAGTGTTACAGACGAGCCGCCGCCGTGATTTGCCCTGTAAATCTCGCTGTCTTCATCTGTCACAGACAACTTCTCCTCAAGCATATGTATCTCTTTTTCCGCCTCGAGGAGCGCCTGTTCCGCTCCTTCGCCGTAAGCCGTAAATGTCATGTAAGTGTCCATCGCGAAAAACTCCGTGTCAGCCGCTTTGTCACTCCCTGACGGATCTGTTACGGCCGTACACGCCGTCAGACACCACGCCCCAAGTACAGCCAGAGCCAGACGTTTCCTTTTCTTCATTTCCGCCTCTCCGTCATTTCTTCTGAAAGATGTCTCCTGCGCCGGCGTCCTTTTTGCCCGGCAGAGCCCTTAAAAATTTTGACAGATAATGCCCTATCCACACAAACAGCCCCATGACCGCGATATAATCTACATAAAACAGTGTAAGCGGCTCCTCGAAATCAAAGAATACGAACATATTCCGAAGCAGCATATAGCTTCCGATTCCACGCTTTATAAAGGCATAGATTCCATAGCACGCAATTAAGATTCCTGCTGTTTTCAGGATCCTGCTCCTGACCGGAGAGGGCTGTCCGGCAGCCTTTCCCGCCATTCCCATCATCATATTCCAGTGGAGGCCAAGATGAAGGGACATAAAGACAAATCCCCAGTATGCTCCTACCATGTGAAGTATCCTGGCCCAGCTTCGCCCGCCCCCGATCGACAGAAAATCAAACACATATCTGGACAGTACAATACCGCTTATCACAGAGAACAGTATGCAGAGCAATACAAGGACTACAATCACTGTCTGGAATATACGAGACGGTGTATACTTCCCTTTCAACAGATGCCCTGTCCACTTCCTGTTCAGAACATGATGAACCACAAACATGACGAACATGACGGTACCCAGCCATTCATGAGCGGTTCTCCCAATCAGTTCAAACGCCATAAGAAGCATAAGCAGTACTGTCATAATCACATCGACAACAATCTTTAACACGACTTGTCTTTTCATCTTATACTCTCCTGTCCGCCTTAATATCCCAGCTCGTTGATCCAGTCCGCAATATCGCCTGCCGCATCCGAAATATCACGCTCATTTACAGTAAATCCGTCCTCAATGACTGTAGCATCCGGCTTCATTTCTTCAATTGTCTGGATCGTACCGGAAAAACGGCTGCCGTTGTGAGAGTTAAACGGGATGATCGTCTTTCCCGAAAAATCATACTCATCAAAAAATGTGTAAAGCGGCATCGGAAGGTCAGCCCACCAGTTCGGATAGCCGACGAATATTGTGTCGTAATCATCCAGATTCTCAATATGTGTGGAAAGTTCGGGTCGTGCGTCCTCATCCAGCTCGTCTGCCGCATAGTCGATCAGTTCTCCGCCGTCAGCAGGATAGATCTCTTCTGTCTGAATGGAGAACAGATCTCCTCCGGTCTCTGCCTGGATCATCTCCGCAAGTGCCTGCATCCTTCCCTTTGCCTCTCCGTCTACATCAGAATAACTGGCAGACGCCTCTGCATCTACACCGCTGTTTTCAGCTGCAGTAAAGTAGGCAATGAGAATACGGCTGTCTCCGTTTCCCTGCGCTCCGCCTCCCGATTCGCCAGCCGCATCGGCATCTCTATCGCCTTCTGCCGGTTCCTGGTCTTGCGTCCGCGCCTCTTCCGACAGGTTTTGAGTCTCGTTCTCTTCCCGGGATGAGCCACAGGCACTTACAGAAAGCGCAAGTGCTGACGCTGCCAACAGTGTCATATACTTTTTCTTAATCATAACTGTCCTCCTTTTACAGTTTCAGTATAAAAGAGAGGACAGTCTGATAGAAGTTTCTATTTGTTTTTGAGTATTAACCTATTGGTTTTTAGTCTGTATAATTTCTATTTTCCGAAAATCCCGGCTGCCTCTCTCATATTCTCCATGATCCCCACATTGAACGGACATCTCGTCTCACAGGCTCCGCACCGGATGCACTCTCCCGCATGGTGGGGCAGGACTTCATAGTGCTCTCTTACCGTCTCCGGAACACTTCCCTGTGCTTTCGCCAGATTCAGAAATTTTGTGACCGCCGCCACATCAATCTTCTTGGGGCAGGGGGCACAGTGACTGCAGTACATGCAGTGCCCTTCCCAGCTTATATTCGGAAAAGAAGCGAATGCCTGTGCATAGTCCTTCTCTTTATCGGAGGCGTCTTCATAGGCAATGCTGAGCCTCAGCTCCTCTATCGAGCGGGCTCCTGCCAGAACAGTTGCCACCGCCGGACGGGTAAGCGCATAGTGCAGGCACTGATTCACCGTAAGCGCCCTGCCTGCCGGAGATAGTTTCTCATCGAGAAGATCTCCTCCTCCGAAAGCTTTCATGACTGTGATGCCCACTCCGAGCCTCTGACAGACTTCGTATAGTTCCTGTCTCTGCGGATCCATATTGACAAGGTGCTCTTTGTAGTTCTTTTCTGCCCACAACTCCTCCACATCTTCACTGGCCGGCTGCAGATCGTAGCATGGATTTACGCTGAACATGAGGACTTCAATACTGCCGCTTTTGACTGCCTCAAGCGCCACCTGCGGGTTATGACTACTCAGGCCGATATGCCGGATCACGCCCTTTTCCTTCAGCTCCTTCGCATAAGCGAGCACCGGTCCTCCGGCGATCGTCTCCCAGTCTTTTATGGAATCCACATAGTGGATCATTCCCACATCAATATAATCTGTCTGAAGAAGTGAGAGCATCTCTTTTAGCCCCTCCCTTACTTCATCAATATTACGGGTCCGTTTGTACTGACCGTTTTTCCACACAGAACAAAGGTGAGACTGGATGATAAACTTCTCCCTTCTCCCCCGAAGCGCCTCTCCTACGCTCGCCCGCACTTTCGGATCGGAAGCGTACAGATCAAAATAATTAATTCCCTGCCGCTGCGCCTCGTCAAAGAACTTCTTTGTATTGCGGTATTCATCCCCGGCAAATCCCTCGCAGCCCATTCCGATCTCACTGACTTTTAACCCTGTATTTCCAAGCTCACGGTATTTCATCGTTTTCCTCCCGATATTTTACTGTTCATAAGCAACTGTATCTATTTTAATATGAAATTGCACAAATGTACAATACCAAGTCAGCATATTGCTATAGTTAAAACGCATAGTCCGTAAAATCTGATAGGACGGAGCTAACGGCTCCGTCCAAATATTCTGGCATTATTTTCTGCTATTTTCTCACTACGCTGATCCGTTCCCGGATATGATTTCCTTCCACAATTTCATCCACCATTGCTATCGCGTAGTCCGCGTAGCTGATAATGCTTTCCCCGCTGTCGTTCAGAGTCAGTTCCTCTCCTCCCAGAATGTATTCCCCGGTTCTGGTTCCATCCGCCTGAAAATCTCCTGCCGGGCTGATATAAGTCCAGCGCACATCACTCCTTTCCCGAAGTTCCCCAAGCGCTTTTGCCATTGCCGCCGCCAGAGGTTTAAATGCATCCGGGAACTCCGGTCCGTCAGCTACGCACGCCGTATGCTCCGGATTGACATAGAGGCTGCCTGCCCCGCCGACTATAAGGAGTCTCGTCTCTTTTTCTGAGAGAATATCACACAAGTGTTTCAGTGACGTGCTATGCTGCGAAAGCGTCTCCTCAGTCCATGCCCCAAATGCGTCTACCACTGCGTCAAACTGCTCCAGATCCTCGGTTGTCAGGTCGTAAAGATCTTTTAACAGTACATGCTGAGCCCTCGTCTTGTTTTCTCCTCTTACAACGGCTGTTACATCCAGCCCTCTTTCAACCGCCTCGTTTGCGATAAGTCTGCCTGCTTTGCCATTTGCACAAACAACTGCTATTTTCTTCATTTTTGTTACCTCCTTTTTGTTGTAATTATTATTGTTACATCTTACGGTATAAAAATAGCACGCGTTCGTTGTAATGTCAATAGTTACATCAAAAAAATTCTCCCTTTTTCATTTTTTTGAGCGCCTCTCCAATATCTCCGTCCAGGCAGATCGACTGCTTTGCAATCTCTGCGGGCGCAGCGGCGTCTCCATAGTTCACGCAGGCATACACTGCCTTTGGATTCTGATATGTCATCTGCCAGAACGGATATTTGATGATCCCCGGAGTATTGTACCCTACGCCAAGTTCCAGATAGAGAGTTTTCATTCCCCGGTGCTGTTTCAGAAATTCAGAATATCTCTCAGACGCCTCATACCATCCCTCATCCTGTACGAATGTGTCATCTGCACGCAGGTTCATGGACAAAGGCTTGCCGCAGTTCGGACAGTGAGGTACCAGCTCTGACGGAACTCTCATATCCTTCTGTCGTTCCACCATCTTGCGGACAGTCACTTCATTATCCCAGGTCTGTTGACAGCACGGTTCGGAACACTGGAACAGCCCGTAGTCCCCCTGGGTGTAGAACAGCCTTTTTTTATCGAATCCCGCCTTCTGAAAACAGTGATCCACATTCGTCGTCAAAACAAAATAATCCTTATCCTTTACAAGGGAGAGCAGATCTTTGTACACGTCTTTCGGCGCGTCTGTATATCTGTTGATCCATATATACCGGCTCCAGTAGGCCCAGTGTTCTTCCAGAGTATGATAAGGATAAAATCCGCCCGAATACATATCTTGGAATCCGTATTTTTCTTTAAAATCAGAAAAATATTTTTCAAAACGCTCTCCATCATAGACAAATCCGGCCGATGTGGAAAGCCCTGCTCCGGCGCCGATCACGACGGCTTCCGCCTCGTCAAACGCGCATTTAAGCCGCTGTATCTTATCTGTATGTGTCTTAGTTTTCCCTGACAATATCCTTGAAAACATAGTCTGCTCCCTCCTTTAATCAAATCAGCGCGCCGCTCTTAGGCGCTATAAGGATCTGCCAGATATTTTCTGAGATCTTCCATCACATCCGCCAGAGTAATGGAAGCCAGCTCCTTCTCCATCGCCTCCTGTACCCGGCGCAGCTTGTCATCCAGAATATTGTGGATATTTCTGCCCACCGGACAGTCCGGATTCGGATTCTCATGAAAATGAAACAGTGTATTTTCTTCAATACACTCCACCGCGCGGTACACATCTAAGAATGTAATGTCATCCGGATTTTTAGTCACAGCAGCTCCGCCTGTTCCTCTCTTTACTTCTATCATGCCCACGTCTTTGAGCTGAGACAGAATCCTCCGGATTATTACAGGGTTGACATTGATACTGTTGGCAAGAAAATCACTGGTAATTTTATAGTTTTCCTTAAATGTCTCCATACATGCCAGCATGTGTATGGCGATTGTAAATCTGCTTGAAATCTGCATAATATTTCCATCTCCTTTCAAAGGGTTACTGTTCTGACGTCAATGTACATATTAATTGAACATTGGCGCCAGCCTTTTCTCATACAGCACCCTGTCTGCATCCTTAAATACGTTGAAAATAATACGGTCAAAATCCGGTTTATGCTCTTTTAAAAACTCTGTCACCGTATTTACCGCAATCTTTGACGCTTCATCTTTCGGGAAATGGAATTCTCCGGTGCTGATACAGCAGAATGCCACGGAACGTATTCTATGCTCCCGGCAGCACTTCAGCACATTCTGATAACAGTTTCTTAAATCATCTTTCAGCTTGTGATTCAGCTCTCCGGCAACAATCGGTCCAACCGTGTGTATTACATATTCGGATGGGAGATTATATCCCTTTGTCAGAACCGCCTTTCCGGTAGGTTCCTCATAGCGTGAACCGTACTGCATTTTCTTCCGGTTCATATAATAACTGCACGCCTCTCTGAGTTCTATACCCGCAGCGCTGTGAATCGCATTGTCTATACATCCGTGGCACGGCACGAAACAGCCAAGCATCTGAGCATTTGCGGCATTGACAATCGCTCCCACCTTCAGCCTGGTAATGTCTCCCTGCCAGATGGAGATCTGGCCCGCAAAGGGATGGGCGCTTCCATACTGCTCCGCTGCTGTCGGTATATCAGAAAGAGTTATAATTCCTTTCTCCTGCGCTTCCTCCGCGAGAAACTCATCCTGCACCCGCATCACATCCCGAGACATTGCCCCCGGCATTCGGATATTCATCAGAGAGCGCAGAAGCTGCCGTTTCTCCTGATAACTCTCTCCTGCGTCCAGGCCCTTGTACCGGACCGAGTCTTCTTTAAATGCGTGGAGAAGATAATCAAGTCTCTCTTCCTGTCTTTCGTGCTGTAACTCTTTGCTCTGTCTCATTTCCATCTCCTTGAAGCTATTGTAATTATCTTTATTACATCTCATGAGACAAACATAGCACCTTTTTATTGTAATGTCAACAGTTACATTAGTCCTGCCGGGCAAATCCGTTTTCACTCAGGTAAGCGCTGATTGCTTCCGCATCAGATTCGTCTGCGAACAAACCGTCATGAACCGTCGCGTTTCCCGCAGACTGACGCACAAATTCCATAGAGTTATCAAACTGTTCCGTGTCCATAGACGCCGACTGCGTGAACGGGTATACCTCTACGCCGGAAAGATCATAATTTTCCAGGAATGTACCGATGATCATAGGAGCAGTATGCCACCAAATCGGATAGCCGATAAACAGAGTATCGTATCCCTCAAGGGATTCCGGCAGATCCCTGATCTCCGGACGGGCATTGCTGTCTCTCTCCTCAAGAGCCACATCGCCGCACTCATCATAATCTGTCGGATAAGGCTCCACCGGTTGTATCTCAAAAATATCCCCACCTGTCTGCTCCTGGATATACTGCGCCATGTCCGCCGTATTTCCTGACCATGAGAAATAGGCGATCATGACATTGCTCCCTCCTTCCGGGCCGTCAGTGCCGGCGGCATTTTCAGCGGCGGGCGCCGTCTGTTCTTCCTGTGTTCCTGTGTTTTCTCCCGTCTGTCCGCAGGCTGCGAGACCAAAAATTACAGCCGCGCACAAAATAATACTGATCAATCTCTTCACGGATCATAACTCCTTTCACTGTACTTTACACATTTCTCGGGTACTTACATGCATTCCGTCAGGATCTCATAGATCTCGTCCCGGCTCAACTCACGGGGACCGCATTTGATGATGTTGCTTGTATCCGCGACTTTCCGGAGTATTTCAGGTGTGATTTCAACCTTTGACTTCAGTTCTGACAGCTTCGTCGGAAGCCCGCACTCCTGTATAAATGCCTGGAGCGCCTCGATTCCTTCTTCCGCCGTCTCCGCTCCGAACACCTCTTTTGCAAACCGTGCAAATTTTTCCTCCGCGTCTTTCACGATGTGTCTGTAATAAACCGGATGAATCACCGCAAGTCCCTGTCCGTGGTTACAGTCAGTATATGCCCCGAGCTGATGCTCTATCTGGTGTGCCTGAAAGTCTGTAAGGCGTCCCACTTTCAGGATACCGTTCTCAGCCATAGCAGAATCCCACATCAGGTTGCCTCTTGCCTGCATGTCGTTTATATCTTCCAGCAGACGGCGCATGTTTATCACCGTGTTGCGCATCACGGCAAGAGCGACGTCATCCGATACATTATCCCGGTCAGAATTACCAAGATAGGTCTCCATCGCGTGACTGAGCGTATCAAATGCGCCGGAGAGAACCTGCATTTTTGGCACGGATGCGGTATACGCCGGATCAAGAACGGCAAAGTCGGCCGAAACTCCCACGATCGGGCCTTTCCAATTCTTGTCTTCACAGGTGATAACCGCGCCGGAATTCATCTCTGCGCCTGTTCCGGAGACAGTGACTACCGCTCCCATCGGAATCCCTTCTGACGGAAATTTATAAGAACCGTACTCCATCTCCCAGATGTCCTCATCCAGTTTCGCCTGAGCGGAGATTACTTTACAGCAGTCGATAACGCTGCCTCCGCCGACTGCCAGAATAAAGTCTACATTATTCTCCCTTGCAAGCGCGGCGCCTTCCTGGACTTTCGCATAAGTTGGATTCGGCATGATGCCGGAAAAGTCAACAATCTTCTTTCCGGCCTCTTCAAGAATCCCTTTCACCTCATCATAAATACCGTTCGCCCTGATACTCCCGCCGCCGCTTGCGAGCATAACTGTATTTCCCATTCTGCCGAGTTCGGCGCTGAGTGCTTTTTTGGCCGTGCCTTCTCCAAAGTAGACCTTGGTCGGGTAAGTAAATGTAAATTCATTCATTACTGTTTCCTCCTTAATTCTGTTATTATTTTGTTCATTCGGGTTTACACTGTGATTCTATCAACCGGTTGTTACTATCGGTCAATAGGTTTCCAGAAATTTACCCCCATCTCACACCGAATGTTAAGTACACAGCTGAAAGAATTAGATCAGAGTGGTTTAATTGTCCGTAAAGAGTACACTCAGATTCCTCCTAAAGTGGAGTACCATCTGAGTTCAAAGGGAATAGAGTTACGTCCGGTTTTTGAACAGATGTGCGATTGGATTTTTAAATTATTGCCCTTTCATAAAACTCAGATTATAATACATATGCTGAACAATTCTAATTGCAAAAGGTAATGAACTGAAGAGAGGCCCCTATGGAAAACACACATCAGGTAAAAAATGAGATTACGGAAGGAGTTATCTGGAGACAGCTTCTGCTGTTCTTTTTCCCGATTCTGCTCGGCACTTTCTTCCAGCAGCTTTACAACACAATAGACAGTGTGATCGTCGGGCAGTTTGTCGGCAAGGAAGCTCTCGCCAGCGTAGGCGGTTCCTCAGCGCAGATTGTCGCTCTCGTCGTGGGATTCTTTACCGGGCTTTCCTCGGGCGCCGCCGTGACTGTCGCCCAGTTTGTCGGAGCGAAGAAAGAAAAGACCGCAAATGAGGGGCTTCACAACGCATACGCCATAGCTGCGGCAGGGGGTGTCGTTCTCACATTTATCGGCGTCCTGGCAGCTCCGTTTATGCTCCGCTTTATGAATACACCGGCCGAGATCATGGAGGATTCCCTGATCTATCTTAGAATTTATTTTGCCGGTATCCTGTTCGTATTTATCTACAATATGGGATCTGCCATTCTCCGTGCCGCCGGGGATTCGAAGACGCCTCTGTATATTCTGATTATCTGCTGTGTCATTAATATCGTTCTTGACATGGCCTTTGTGCTTATCTTTCATATGGGAGTTACGGGAGTTGCAGTCGCTACTCTGATCGCCCAGGCAGTAAGCGCTCTCCTTGTAACCTATAAACTGATAACCTCAAAAGAACCGGTTCGCCTGGTTCCCGGGAAAATACGTTTCCACGGATCACTCCTGAACATGCAGCTTAAGCTCGGACTTCCCACAGGCTTTGAGTCCGTTCTGTTTTCGATCACCAATATCGCTATTCAGGCGGCCATCAATACATTCGGCACAGACACGACCGCCGCCTGGTCTGCATATGGCAAGCTTGATGCCATCTTCTGGATGATCAGTACAGCGTTTGGCATCTCGATCACAACATTTGTCGGACAGAACTACGGGGCGGGAAAAATGGATCGAGTAAGAAAGAGCACCCGTGTTTGTCTCTGCATGGATTTTGTAGTATCCTTCGTGCTTGTCGTGATTCTGATCGGAGCAAGAAGCATTCTCTTCGGTCTCTTCACTACAGATGAAACCGTCGTACAGATCGGTTCTGATATGCTTCTGTTTATCACGCCGTGGTATATCGTTTATGTGTTTATCGAAGTACTGGCAGGATCTTTAAGAGGCCGGGGAAACGTAATCGTACCTGTAGTAATCACCCTTGTCGGCGTCTGTGTCCTCAGAATCATCTGGCTCGCAGGCGTACTGGAGTTCTCTCCTACGATTCACTCCATCATATTCAGTTATCCGGTGACCTGGGTAATCACAGCGCTGGCATTTATCGGGTACTATCTGTGGGCGGACAGACAGAAATCCCGATCTCATCCGTGAAATATATCGAGTTTACCAAGCCCGTTTCTAAGGCGCATTATATCCCAGGGCAAAAATTCCGTAATGCCCAGGGCAACTACATCAAACTCCTCAGATACATCTCTGATCAGGCCGAGAATCTGGTCCAGGGTCATTTCTCCTACCGCATACTCTACCGGTGGAATATGAGGCTTTGCGCAAAGCAGGGAGCGGAAATCCTCCGGGGAGAGTACGTCGAGATCCCAGTGAATCATCACATGTTTATAGCCGTTTTCTCTAAGCCAGTCAAGAAGCGGGCGGCTGCCATAAGAGAGCTGCTCCGGCGTCAGAAACTTCATCTGATACTCTTTCTGGTACTCTTCCTCCCAGATCTCCAGATGATCTGCCACAATCCCCACATATACCACATCTCTCTTGTCAAAAGGATGTTTCACCATAGCCGCAAAATCCGGCGCTCCGTCTCCAATCAGGTTCCCCAGTACCATCGCGTGTTCGTGCGAAGCATCCTTCGGTCTTGTAAAGTCCGGGTGCGCGTCAATCCAGATGACCGCCGTATCCTCTGGATATTTTCCGTGAAGGTAGTCGAACGGAGCCTGCTCTACAGAACAGTCTCCGCCCAAAATGATGATCCGGTCCGGGTCTTTTTCCTCACAGAGCGCATAGGCGGCCGCCTGCTGCTCCATCAGCTCCTTTTTCCATGAGACTCCGTCCGTCACCGGCGCCTCATCAGAAAAATTGGTTCTCACCGGCACTTCAGCGCACTCCAGATTACCTCCTCTGGGAGCTATCAGATCGAGAATGCGGCTTCCCTCATAGTAGGGCGGATTTACTCCACCCTGCCATTCCGGAAACGTCAGTTGCAGCGTCTTTTTCTTCATAGTCGATTCCTCCTGTAACACTTTTTTATCTGTAATCAGCTCTTTGCCATATCGCCAGGAGCAGAAAAGCAGATTTTGTTCCGTGATTCATATATCGCTATATGATAAGTCTGACAGAATTCTATCAGGAAAAACCGATTTGTTCAAGCTGCAGGTTATCCGTGATTCCGTCACATTGCGCCGGCTACTCAAACTGGCTGTAGTACAGCTTTGCATAAGCACCGTTTTTCTCCAGCAGTTCTCTGTGATTTCCCTGTTCAATAATATTTCCTTTCTCCATAAACAGGATCATATCCGCGTCACGAATCGTAGACAGTCTGTGGGCTATAACGAAACTCGTACGCCCTTTCATCAGTTTTTTCATTGCCTTTCCGATCTCCGCCTCAGTGCGGGTATCCACGCTGGATGTCGCCTCGTCCAGTATCAGAATCGGCGGATCACACAGAAATACTCTGGCGATCGTAAGAAGCTGTTTCTGTCCTGCCGACAGGTTGGACGCTTCATTATCAAGCACCGTATCGTACCCTTTTGGCATAGTTCGTATGAAGTAATCAACTTTTGCGGCTTTTGCGGCCTCCACGATCTCCTCACGCGTTGCATCCGCTTTTCCGTAGGCGATATTCTCCGCTACAGTGCCTCCGAACAGCCATGTATCCTGAAGTACCATCCCGAAATTCTTCCTCAGGCCGCTCCGGGTCATCTCTGTCGTCGGTACGCCGTCCACAGTAATCTTTCCTCCGTTAATCTCATAAAAACGCATGAGCAGGTTGATGAGAGTTGTCTTTCCAGCGCCTGTGCTTCCTACGACAGCGATCTTCTGGCCCGGCTCTGCGTGGAAACTGATCCCTTTCATCAGAAGTTTACTTGGTTCATATCCAAAGCTTACATGTGAGAATGAGATATACCCTTTTGCACGACCTGTTTCAGCCAGCACATCTTTATCCGGGATCTCTTCCGTCTCATCCAGAAGCTCGAATGTCCTCTCTGCCGACGCAATGGCGGACTGCAGAGAATTGATCATATAGGACGCCTCTGTCATGGGCTCTGCCGTCTGATTCACATACTGGAAAAACGCCTGTACAATGCCGACTGTCATTGTGCCGTCCAGCATAGCCTTTCCGGCGATCACGGCAACTACAACATGGGCGAGACGCGTAAGCAGACGAATCAGCGGATTGACACAGTTTGTCAGGAAGTCCGCTTTCTGATTGGCGATCCGGTTCTCCTCCGCCGCTTTCTCCACCTGCTCGATACTGTTTTTCTCGTGATTATATGCTTTGATCACATCTCTTCCTTTATAGTACTCTTCCGTGATTCCGGTCAGCACGCCGATCGTCTCCTGCCTTGCGGCCGCGCTCTCCAGACTCATCTTTGAGACTGCCTTTGTCACCAGTATCGCCGCCAGCATAAACAGCAGGAAAATAAGCGTAAGCGGTACACTGTATATAAACATAACGATCAGCGATCCGATGATCGTACCGATCGCGACGATCAGTTTTAAAAGCCCGGTCTGAAGTACTTCCGCCACTTTGTCAAGATCGCTGGTCACACGGCTTAAGATCTCTCCCGCCTTGTTCCGGTCAAAGAAACTAAGGGGCAGCCGGTTGAGCTTGTGGGAAATCTCTGTTCTCAGCGTACAGGTCAGTGTCTCCGCCACGTTTGCCATCAGATAAGACTGCAGATAATAGAAGATCCATGTAAAAAAGTACTGTGTCGTAAGCTGAAGAAGTTCTCTTCCCATATGGTTCCAGGTGATTGTGAAAGCTGTTCCGCTCTTCCATGACGCCTGGATGTTCTCCCAGAGCAGGTCAATGACTTTCGCGCTGTAGACCGGATTCCAGATGCTCAGTCCCACATAAAGGATGATCGAAATCCCTACTATTGTAAGACGCACCCGCTGTCCGTGGAGCCTTCCCGCAAGGCGCACGGTCGTCTTCCACACATTCTGCGCTTTATTTACATCTTGTATTCTCTTTGCATTCTGTGTCATAACTCTACGCCTCCTTTGTCTGTGAATCTGAAATTTCTCGGTAAACAGGGCAGTTTTCCATCAGCTCATCATGAGTTCCCTTTCCGACCATCTCTCCCTCGTTGATCACGATGATCTGGTCCGCATGTCGGATGGAGCTGACTCTCTGCGCTATAATAACTACCGCAGCATCCTTTGTCTCAGGCGCAAGGGCTTTTCTGAGCGCAGCGTCTGTCTTGAAGTCCAGCGCGGAGAAACTGTCGTCGAATATATACAGTTCCGGTTTCTTGACTAACGCTCTTGCGATGGAAAGACGCTGCTTTTGTCCACCAGAGAAATTGGTTCCTCCCTGAGCCACATAAGAGTTCAGGCCATCCGGCAGGGAGCGGATGAAATCCCCCGCCTGGACAATATCGGCCGCATGCATCAGTTCCTCGTCTGTGGCATCCGGCCTGCTGTAGCGCAGGTTGTCAGCAATCGTTCCCGAAAAGAGCCATGCCTTCTGCTGAACATATCCGATGTGGTCCCTGAGATGTTCCTGCGTCACCTCTCTGATGTCAGTTCCGTTCAGCCGGATGCTTCCTGCAGTAACGTCGTGGAACCTGAGCATCAGAAGGGCGATGGTTGATTTTCCGCTTCCCGTACCTCCGATAATCGCTGTCGTCTCACCCCGGCGACATGTAAAATTCAGCCTGTGCAGCGTATTCTCCTCTGCATCTGCGAACCGGAAGGATACATCCTTAAATGCAAGCACTTCTTTCTTTTCATCGTTGCCTTTTACTGATCCTTTTGGATTCTCGGACACAAGATCCGTAATCTCCGGCGAATGATCGAGTACCTCACGCACCCTCTCACAGCACTCCAGCGCCCGGGGCAGCGTCAGAATTACCATTTGTGCCATCATAAGGAAGAAGAGAACCATCATGGCATATTCGATCACTGCCGTAATATCTCCGATTTGAAGATGACCGGCGCTGATACGTCCGCCGCTGAGCCAGTATACAGCTACAACGAAGAAGTTGATACAGAAGAAAGATAGTCCGTCCAGGTTGGCAAAACGGCGGTTTGCTTTAATGGATGTGTCCGCATAATTGGAAAATGTCTCTGCCATGCGCTTTTCTTCCCGCGTTTCATTGTTAAAGGCTCTCACGACTCTGACACCCGTGATATTCTCCAGCAGCACCGTACTCATACGGTCAAGGAGCTTCTGGAGTTTCTTGAACAGGGGTGAAGCACTGCGTATGATAATAAACGCAATAATCAGCACGGCAAACACCACGCCCAGCAGGATGAATCCCATCTCCACATCCAGCCTGAATGAGAGCGCCAACGCAATCACAAAGATGACCGGCACCGGCAGTATCATCTGGATACAGCTCGTAACCGCAAACTGAATCGTTGTGATGTCAGATACTGTACGCGTTGTAATAGAAGCTGTTCCAAAATGACGGAAATCGTAGATTGAGAGTTTCAGCGATTTTTCATAGACCGCCGCTCTCATATCCTTACCCAGTCTTGCTGAGAGCATGGCGCATGTATATCCGCCCGCAACAGCGCACACGCCTGATATAAGGGACGCCGCCGCCATCTGTACGCCTGTGTTAAGCAGTGTGTCAAATGTACTTCCCGATGTTCCCTCATTTAGTATCTCCGCCGCCAGTGTGGGGATATAGAGAGCCCCTGCGACGTCGATAATCAGAAGTAAAACAGTAACTGCACACAACTTCCAGTGTGGTTTCAGAAATTTCAATACTAATCTCATAATCTGTCTTCCTTTCTTTTTTTATTTCTTATGTTCATGCTCCGGTTGTGACGGATCGCCTCCCGGAGCGGTCCTGCGGATAAAATAAGCTTTAAAACTAAAAAATGCGCCCGGTTATCATTACAATAACCGGGCGCACCCGACATCTTCTCCGACACAGCAGCTGCGGCTGTGTGTCCTCAGATGATTACATATTTATTTTTCCGCTCAAACCTCCCCCATTATAATACTTACATCTCCAATGTCAACAGTTTTTTTATTTTTCAGTTCTTCCACGGAAACATGACTGTAATTTCAAACGTTTTCTCCGTCTCCTTTGTCCGGCATGATCCGTTCATGCTTTTCATCATCTTTTCTATATTGTGCAGTCCGATATTGGTGCTGTTTCCCGCCTTTCTCTTATCCCCGGTCCCTCGTGCAGTTCCGTTCCGAAATGTGAGACCGCCATATCCGTCTGTATACGCGGCGTCTATCTCCACCGGAACACTTATGTCGGCATACTTCACGATATTAGAGACAATATTATCTATAATCCTGTTTATGTAGTCCTCATTCGCGCGGACCTGCCGTCTGGTTTTCTCCGGCTTTATATTTACCGCAAATCCCTGTTCTTCCAGATATGCCGTCATCTCAGAGAGCGGATCATAAAAAAGCTCCCGCAGCGTCTGCGGCTCCCCCAGCTCTGCCTCCGACTCCTCCGTGATAAGCGCGTATTCAAATATATTATCGGACAGTTGTTTGATCTGACGCGCCTTTTTCTCGATCTTTTCCACATATTCCGCAATCTTCTCCGGATCTTTTACCGCCTTTTTCCCAAGAATCTCCGTATAGATAAGGAGCGAAGTAAGCGGCGTGCGCAGGTCATGGGACATCTCCGTAATCATCTTCCGGTTGGCTGCCGTAAGTTCCGCTTCCTTTTCATTACTCTCCCTGAGCGCTGTCCGCATATTGTCAAGACCTCTGGCCAGAAGGGTGATCTCATCTCTCCCCTGCACTGTGATCTGATAACCAAGATCCCCGCTTCCTAATATCTCGCATTCATCTTTCAGTCTGCCGATATATTTCACCCGCTTCCGAATCCCCAATATTACGATCAGAATAAGAAGCGTCACTGACAGCAGAATCTCCGCTATCACAGCGTAGCTGTAAAACGGATAAGAGAAAAATCCGTACAGAAATACGTCCGCCGTTCCATCCGTAAATGTGACGGTATAATAATACTCCCACTCGTAATAATCACCCTCTACAGCCGCGTCCTCTACAGCCGCGTCAGGATAATTGGAATCGTAGGTCAGAATTTCGTCTTTATAGACCTGGATGGATACGATCTTCTGTTTTTTCACCCACTCGGTCAGCTTACCTGAGTCGCTGGAAGCCACTTGTTCTTCATCTATGTAGTCCTGGAGATCTTCCAAATACCCCGCGCACAGCTCCTCAAGATAATTCCCGTCCGCAAACCGCTCTGTAATGATACGGCTGCCTACCCTGTTGAGCACGGCGAAAAAGAGTCCGGATATTACCACAGCGGCAAGAAGGAGAGCTGCCAGCTCGAAATACAGAGAACTCCATCTTGTTCTAATGCTCTCCAAACCGATACCCCTTTCCCCAGACCGTCAGAATCAGTTTCGGGTTCTTCGGGTCTTTCTCAATCTTTACACGGAGCCTCCGGATATGTACCATCACAGTGGAATTACAGTTATAAAAGTACGGTTCGTTCCACACGCTCTCATAAAGATTCTGTGCTGAAAATATTTTGCCCGGATACTTCATGAGCAGCCGCAGGATATTGTACTCAATATCAGAAAACTCAACGTTTTCTCCATTTATCCTCACTTCATTAAAGTCCTCATTGAGCCGGATGCCTGATAACTCCGTATAGTTGTCCACCTGCTCCTCTTCGGATTCTTCTTTGCCCCTGTATATCTTCCAGCGCCTGACAAGCGCCTTTACTCTGCCCAGGAGTTCTGAGTATGAAAATGGTTTTGCCAGGTAGTCGTCGCCTCCTGCCATCAGCCCGATCAGCTTGTCGGATTCCTGGGAGCGGGCTGTGAGAAACAGAACCGGAACATAAGAAGTCTTCCTGATCTCCTCGCATGTCTTGAGTCCTGACATCCCCGGCATCATCACATCGAGGATGACAAGATCAGGATCTTCTTTCAAAAGGGACAGCCCTGCTCTTCCATTGTCCGCCTCTATCACGGAATATCCCTCTCCTTCCAGCAGAATCCTTACTCCTTCTCTTATATCCTCATCATCTTCCACGATCAATATTTTTTCCATAGATCACTCTGCCTTTATCTTTCCATAGCAGAACAGGGTGTAGTTCCCTGGGGAAATACACCCTACCGACGTCCTGCTGTTATGTATTACTCCGCATTCTTGTCAGAGTTTATGTCTGTTGAAGTCTTATTCGTTGATCTGCCTGCCGCTGCCTTGCTCGAACTGCTGTCTGTGTTCTTTTTGGCGCCGTTGTCTGCGCTCCTATTCGCGCTGCTGCCGGTACTCTTTTTGGCACTGCTGTTTGTACTCTTGTCTGAGCTGCTGTTTGTATTCTTGTTTGAACTGCTTTTCGTGTTCTTGTTTGAGCTGCTGCTTGTGCTCTTGTTTGAGCCGCTTCCCGAGTTCTTATTGGATGAACTACTGCTCGATGTTGTGCTTGTTGAATTCTTCGCATTCGATTTCTTGCTGCTGTTTCCTCCGCAGGCTGTAGCCGACACTGCCATCATCGCCACCATAGCCAGGATCAGCCCTCTCTTCACAAAACCTTTTCTCTGCATATCTTTTATCCTCTCTTTCTTTTATCAAGATTTCAAAAGCCGCTGCCTTTGATAGTTCTTATTATCAGACATAGATCTTAACCATTCCTGAACGAATTCTTAATAAATCTAAAATCATGCAGACAAAACGTTATATTTGCTGTCTCAGCTCCTTATCCTCCATCTTTTCTTCTCCGGACGCTTTCTGACGAAACCTTGCCATCTTGCTCTCCATCTCCGCATAGACAAATCCTTCCGGCCTAACAAGCCTGAGGGTATTTTTCTTCATGAAGAAATGTGACAGCATCACAAGGAAGCTGATCGTGGAACCGATTGCCGTCGCAAAACCTGCGCCGAATACTCCCATATCTCACACGAATACAAAAAAATAGTCTCCGAATATATTGAAGATCCCGCCCGCGAGCACCGCTCCCGCCGCCAGCGCCGGATTCTTGTCATTTCTCAAATACGCTGCCAGCATCTAATTGAACAAGAAAAACGGATAAGGAATAAGTCACATAACTTATCTCTTATCCGGTCTGTCATTTCTTCTGAATGATCTTCCCTCCGAGGATCAGGCATCTCAGCCTGCCTCTTATCCGGCTGAAACTGCCTTCCGTAAGCAGCCAGCCCTCCGAGCAGCTTCAAGTAGTCTATCACATTGGTTTTTGTTTGTCAAATGCTGCCCCAATGCTGTCAACAGTATGACATTCAGCCGATCACACGGAATTCTTTCCACTTTCCTCTTCGGAACCGGACCTGGAAAAATGCCGCCCGGATCATCCAGTCCAGGCACATGGCCAGGGCGATTCCGATTACTCCCAGATCCAGCCAGATCCCGAACAGAATCGAGAACACCACTCTGCATCCGATAGTGGAGAAGATACTGACATACATCGTAAACCTTACGTCACCCGCAGCTCTCAGCCCGTTAGCCAGAGCCCCTGAGAGGGGATAGAACAAGGCGTTGAAAATATTATGAATAATAATAAGAAGCACGGTCAGGCGCATGGCTTCTTCCGAAAGTGCATAGCCCCGCAGTACAATGGGTGATGCAAGCAGGATAATGCCGTTCCAGAAAATGGAGGCAAGGAATGTAATGCGGAGCAGTTTTCGCATATAATATTCCGCCGCCTGTGTGTCTCCCGCTCCCATACACCGGCCGATCACTGTGACAAAGGCAAGCCCCGAGGCCGTTCCCATCAGAGCCGCCACAGACCAGAAACTCTGGGCCACCCCGTTGGCCGCGATCTGCGCTGTTCCAAAAAGAGCGGTGATACTGCTGAGAGCTACTTTCGTGAGCTGAAAAAGTCCGTTCTCGATGCCGTTTGGAACAGCGATTCCAAGAATCCTCTTTATCATCTCCCCGTTCCGGCAGAAAATGTTCCGCCACCTGAGAAAGACTCGGTTCTGTCTCCGGAAGCACAGAATAAGAATCACCGCCGCCGAGAAGGCTCGGGCAATCAGCGACGGATACGCGACTCCGGCTACTCCCGCATGGAGCGCGAATACCCCGATGGCATTCCCCACAATATTGATGCCATTGGCGGCCAGCGATATGTTCATCGTTACGCCGGTCTTCCCCATGCTCCGATAAACTGCCGCCCCGGCATTGTATATTGCGATGGCAGGATATGAGTACGCGGAGATCTGAAGATAAGTCGTGCACGCCTCCATCACATCGGAATCCACTTCGCCGAAAAGAAGTCTCAGGATCTGATGATTGAATATCAGGGAGAATATCATCACTCCCCCGGAGAACACCGCCGCAGTCATCACCAGCTGGCCTGCGGACAGATTGCCGTTCTCCCGGTCCCTGCTTCCGATATACTGGCTCACAACCACAGCGCCGCCCGCTGCCAGAGCGGAGAACAGATAAATAAAAACAGTATTAAACATATTAACGAGAGAGACGCCTGATACGGCTGCCTCTCCCGCGTAACTTACCATAAACGTATCGGATACGCCCACCAGAACCTCCAGAAGCTGTTCCAGGAAAAGGGGCAGAACCAGAACTTTCAGATCATGGTTGGAAAAAATCTTCCTCTTATCCGGTATTGTCACCGTCGGTTCGATAAGCCGGTAAACCAGTTGTCTCATTAGAATTCACCCGCCAGATATTATTTATTACAGGTAAAGTATAATTCCACAAAACTAATATATCCAATACTTAATTTTTATGAGTTTATATGCTCGAAAAGCATGAATCTACTTCTTCTTTCTTACGGCAAACTTTATTTAACTTCTTGCTCGTCTTCGTCAACGTGCAGCTATATACTTTTAATCACTTTTGCCGGCACGCCCCCCGCAATCGTATACGCCGGCACATCTTTTGTCACGACCGCTCCTGCAGCGACAATTGCCCCGTCTCCAATAGTTACGCCCGGCAGAATCGAAGCGTGGGAACCTATCCATACATTCCGCCCGATCCTGATTGGCGCAGGGATGTTATCTCCACGTTTTTCCGGATCCTTTTCGTGATTGATAGTCGCCAGCACTACATGAGAACCGATAAGAGTTCCGTCCCCGATCGTAATGCCGCCCTGATCCTGGAAATGACAGCAGCAGTTGATGAAAACATTTTTTCCGATATGTATATTCTTTCCGCAGTCCGTATAGAACGGCGGAAACATTGTAAATGTCTCATCTACAGATCTTCCTGTAAGCTGCTCCATAAGTTCTCTTACTTCCTCCGGTTCATGATACCCCTGGTTGAGAACAGCGGTGATCTTCATGGCGTCAAAGGCCAGTCTGACCATGTACTCATGAAGTTCTGAACCTGCGGATACAGTTTTTCCCGCGTCCACATGAGATAAAAATTCGTGTAATTCCATATCTTCTCTTCCTCCTTACCGATAAGACTTTTTAAAAGCCCCGTCACATTCTTTATTCAGTATGGGGCAGCGATTTACAAAAAATATCGCCCCTGCATTTCTTCTGATTATAGATCGGCGTCAATAGTATGTCTAAGACTTATGTTCTATAACATATTATTCTTGATAGGAATAACTCTTTCCGCTATACTGAACATGTAATGAGCCTGCAGATAAATCTCCGGGCTCCGGTATTGATCAGAAGTTGATAAGGAAGGCAGATCTATGGAAATCCGTATATTACGTTACTTTTTAGAAATCGCAAGAGAAGGAAATATGACACGGGCAGCAGAAACCCTTCATGTATCACAGCCCACTTTGTCCAAGCAGATAAAAGATCTGGAACAGGAACTCGGAAAAAAGCTCTTCCGAAGAGGAAGCTCCAGCATGAGCCTGACAGACGAGGGGATACTTCTTAGAAAAAGAGCGGAAGATATTCTTGATATGGTAGATAAGACAGCGGATGAGTTCAAGTCACTAAACGACATCACCGGTGGAGAGGTACATATCGGCTGCGCGGAATCTCATCAGGTCAAATATCTTGCAAAGACAATCAAAGCTTTCAAAGAGAACTACCCTCTGTTCCGCTTTCATCTTACCAGCGGAAACACAGAGCAGGTAACGGAACGCCTGGACAGAGGTCTGATCGACTTTGCCGTCATCGTGGAGCCGCCAAATCTCTCCAGGTATAACTATCTGGAACTGCCGGAAGCGGATGTGTGGGGTCTTGTAATGAAAAAGGAGGACCCTCTTGCCCGGAAAGAAACCATCCACTTCGATGATCTCATCGGTCTGGAACTGATCTGCTCGGCCCAGGGAATGAAATTCGACATCTCAAGATGGTGCGGAGCAAAAGCGGATATGCTGAACCTCACCGGCACGATCAATCTGGCCTATAACGGCTCTGTATTTGTCAAAGAAGGCCTTGGGTATATGCTCTCTTTCGACCGGCTTATAGATACGGGCTCCGAGAGCGAACTGTGTTTCCGTCCGCTGGAGCCCTTACTTGAAACAAAAATGTATGTGATCTGGAAAAAGTATCAGGTATTTACGCCAATAGCCGAATTACTCCTGGAGGATCTGAAACAGCGTCTGGGACAGCGCTCTATACATTTCTCACAAACTTAGTCAGACTGCAATGCTATTTGCTCTCTACCTTAGAGCCGCCAAATACTTCTGACATGGGCACAGTATCAAGCATCTGATCTATATCTTTTATTTCCTGTTCTGTCAGTTCCACCTCTGCCGCCTGTGCATTTTCAAGCAGGCGTCCGTATTCCCGTGTTCCCGGAATAGGCACGATCCACGGTTTCTTTGTCATCATCCATGCCAGGGACAGCTGCGCGGGCGTAGCGTTTTTCTGATCCGCCATATCTGTAATGTACCGGATCATTTCCTGGTTTTTATCTATCGCCTCCGGCGTAAACTGAGGCATGGCGCTTCGGTAATCTGTTTCTTTCTCAAACTTCGATTCTTTATTATACTTTGCCGTCAAAAATCCATTCGCCAGCGGGGAAAATGCCACAAAACCGATCTGAAGCTCCTCCAGTACCGGGAACAGCGCTTCGTAATCACGATACATCATAGAATAACGGTTCTGCACAGCTGTCACCGGACAGACTGCGTGGGCGCGTCTTATTGTCGCCTCATCTGCCTCTGAGATTCCCCAGTGTGTGATCTTCCCTGCTTCAATCAGTTCCTTCATAGCCCCTGCCGTCTCTTCAATAGGAATGTTGCGGTCAATCCTGTGAATATAGTAAAGATCCAGATGATCTGTCCGAAGCCGTCTTAAGGAACCTTCAACAGACTTTTTAACTGTCTCGGGTCTGCCATCGGGGATCAGCGGTTTATTCACCGCATCCGATGTCTCGTTGAATCGGATTCCACATTTGGAAGCCAGCACGATCTGATCGCGATAAGGTTTGAGCGCCTTGCCGAGAAGTTCCTCATTGTCATGCGGATTATCCGGCGTTCCGTATACTTCCGCCGTATCAAAAAAAGTATACCCCAGTTCAACAGCCCGGGAGAGTAGTTCTGCCATCTCCTCTTTATCTGCCGCCGGGCCGTAGGCATGGCTCATCCCCATGCATCCAAGCCCGACTGCCGATACCTCCAGATCTTTTCCTAACACGCGTTTCTTCATCACTTCACAATCCTTTCTTAAAAACATTCTTTAAATATCTCCAGTATCTCCTCCGGCGTCATCTTCCGGTATCCGCCCGGAGAGAAGCTGCATGAATCCGCAATTTCCTTCAACTGTTTCTCGTTTTTTATTCCCAGCTCTCTTAGACTTGTTGGGAGCCCGATCTCCCGAATAAATTCTGCGAGGGCGCTAATACCGGCTTCTGCCAATTCTTCCCTGCTCTTTCCTTCCGGACGGATCCCCCACACGCTTGTGGCAAACCGCCCGAACTTCGTCAGGCCGTCTCTGTAGATATGGCGGTAATAGACCGGATGAAGAACAGCCATCCCGCAGCCGTGACTGCAGTCTGTGTATGCACCCAGCTGATGTTCCATCAGATGACAGGAAAAATCGCACATCTTTCCGAGTTTGATGAGCCTGTTTTCCGACAGGGCAGAATCCCAGAACAGATTGCTGCGCGCGGTGTAATCTCTGGGTTCTTTCACTGCCTGTCTGATATTTCTTATGACACTTCTCATCAGCGCCTCCGAAATTTCATCCGATACATTCTGTTCATCTGGAGCGCTGAAGTACGTCTCCATCATATGAGAAAGACTGTCAAACGCACCGGATACCATCTGTTTTCCCGGAACGCTGAAAGTATACGCCGGATCCATCAAGGCAAATCCGGGATTGCATTTGGGATAATCGTATCCTGTCTTCACTTTTCTCTTTTTATTGGTAATCACAGCAGCCCCGTTACACTCGCTTCCCGTCCCGGCCGTGGTTGGGATCACCCCCACCGGTATCGGCTTAAAATCAATGATCCCGCGCCTTGCCCAGAAGTTCTCCCACGCGTCTCCGTCAAACGCTGCTGCCAGAGATACCGCTTTCGCGCAGTCCATAACCGATCCTCCTCCGATCCCGAGTATAAACTGTACGCGATGTTCTCTCGCAAGCCTCTTCCCCTCGAGCACTTTATCATAAGTCGGGTTCGGCATGATGTCGGAGAATTCCACGATGTTCTTCCCCTCTTTCATCAAAATGGCAAGCACCTCGTCGTAAATCCCGTTCCGCTTCACAGACCCCTGCCCATATGCCATCATAACCGTATCGTATCCTTTGAGCAGGCAGGTCAGAAACTCCCGTACGCATCCCCGCCCGAAATAGACTTTTGTTTTATTTTCATAAATAAAGTTGTTCATCCCCCGCATCACCTCCTGCCCTCTGTTCGAGCCGGTCCTTTTCTTTCTCTTCCTGTGTTCATTATAGAAAAAAAGAGACTTCAGCAGAAGTCTCGATTAGTTTCGCAGTATATACCTTTCGTTTTATACTAATAATGGCAGTATTTCACACCGCGTTTTTCACGGCTTTTAAAAATCTTCTGACCAGATCGGACGGTTCGGGAGAATACAGAATCCCGAAAGGAATCGTATATTTCCACTCTACCGGGATCACTTTCAGAAGCGGGTGCGCTTCCTTCCAGTTCTCCACCGCCATGAGAATATCATTGCTGTTCTGGCACTGATTAAAAATATCCAGGCTGTACACATCAAAGTCAGTTACATGTATCTGAGGATGGTTCTTCCAGATGTCGTCCCGCAGTTCATCCACATAGTTGCTCCATCCCCTGTGCATCATGAGAAAATTCTCCCCATACAGGTCCTGAAACGTAAGCATATCTTTCTCCGCAAGCCTGTGGTTTACAGAAACAGCGCAGCAAATCCGCTGTCTGGACAGTTCCATCCCCGCGCACTGTCTGAGTCTTAGCATTGTCTCGTCAAAAATCCCTGCCACCACATCAATATTATTCCCCAGATTCTTTAAGATCTCTCTGGCATTCTCCAGGCTGTTCATAAACGGTATCATCTGGAGTTTGATATCGGGATGCTCCTTCTGAACTTTGGACCACACCTTCACAAGAGGAGCGGCAGGCGTCATGGGTGAGGTTCCGATTCTGATGAGATTATCCTTCTCCTGCATCGCTTTCTTCGCCCGCTCCACCGACTCTTTACTGTACTGTATGATATACTTGGCATCTTTGTACAGCGACTTTCCCGCCTCTGTCAGGGCGAGCCCGCGGTGAGTCCGGATGAACAGTTTCAGCCCCAGATCCTTCTCCAGCAGATTAATCTGTTTTGTAACAGCAGGCGGGGTAATATAGAGAGCCTCCGCCGCCTTATTAAAACTGCCCAGATCCGCCACTACGATAAATGTCTCAAGCTGCAGGTTGTACATAATTGTCCTCCTCTCCGGCGCTCCTTATCGCTCTGTGTCCGGCATGATCCCCCACATATTCTTTATATCATGTTATTTGCTAAAAAGCCAGCCTATTAAAGCACGTCAGTAAAGCCAGGACGTACATCTTGACTTTTCACTGATACCATCTATACTGATATGTGACAACACAATTGGAATCGTTATCGAAAGGAATTGCTATGGTAAAAGATAATATTATCCCCAATCATATGAATATTTACTGGCATGACTATACCGGACATGTGAAAGATAAACCGATCCGAGAGGCCAGCGTTCCTGTTAAGGCAGCCCTGATCGGCAGGGTCGGACTGATGCTGCTCTCATGCGGTACCGGAGCGTGGCGTGTCAGAAGTTCCATGAACGCCCTGGCTGAACAGCTGGGCGTCACATGCACTGCCAATATCGGACTTATGACGATCGTCTATACCTGCTTTGACGGTCATAAGACTTTCACCAACTCACTGTGCCTTAATAATACCGGGGTAAATACTTCCAAGTTAGACCGCCTGGAGCGATTCGTAAAGAAGTTCCCCTCAGAAGGTGTCCACAGATCCGGAGAACAGCTTCATTGTGAGCTCGATGAAATCGAGAAGATACGCGGACTTTATACGCCTTCCAAACTTGGTCTGGCATCCGCCTTTGCCTGCGCGGCATTTACCTTTCTGCTGGGCGGAGGCCCCATAGAGATGCTCTGCACCTTTATCGGCGCCGGTGCCGGTAATTTCCTGAGGTGTAAACTGATCGGACGTCACTATACACTTTATCTGTGTATTGTCTCTTCCGTCGCCCTGGCCTGCCTGGCATATGTGGCCTCGCTGAGAATTGTGGAAAACGTCTTTTCCATATCCGGCGGCCACGAAGCAGGTTATATCTGCTCTATGTTATTTATCATTCCTGGCTTTCCGTTTATCACAAGCGGCATTGACCTGGCAAAACTCGATATGCGCTCCGGACTGGAACGTCTCGCCTACGCAATTATCATCGTAGGCATCGCTACAGTGACCGCCTGGAGCATGTCTACAGCCTTGGGGCTTAAGCCTGGTGACTTTACCAACATCGATCTCCCGGCAGCGGCTCTCTTAGCGCTGAGGCTCGTCGCCAGTTTTGTCGGAGTATTTGGTTTCTCCATTATGTTCAACAGTCCGCTTCCCATTGCTGCCTCCGCGGCAGCAATCGGAGCCATAGCAAACACGCTGAGACTGGAACTGGTGGATCTCTTCTCCTGTCACGCGGCTGTCGCGGCCTTTGTCGGCGCTCTGACCGCCGGCCTTCTGGCATCCCTTGCAATGAAAAAGCTCGGATATCCCAGAATCTCCGTCACAGTGCCGTCCACTGTAATTATGGTTCCCGGCCTGTATCTGTACCGGGCAGTCTACAACATGGGCGAGATGTCTCTGAGCCTCTCGGCGCCGTGGCTTGTTTCCGCGCTGCTGATTATCATGGCGCTTCCGCTGGGTCTGATCTTCGCTAGGATCATAACAGACCGGTCATTCAGACACTGTACATAGAAACGGCGTTTACGCCTCGTCAATCGCCTTTCCGATGTCGTGTCTCATGTACTTGTTTTTAAACTGTATCCACTCTGTGGCGGCGTAAGCGTTCTCCCTCGCCTCTTTGAGGTCTTTTCCTTTTGCGGTGATACCCAGAACACGACCGCCGTTTGTGACGATCTGCCCGTTTTCAAATCCGGTTCCGGCATGGAAACAGTAGTATCCGTCATGCTTTTTGAACTCCTCCAGTCCGGTGATGGGGAAACCTTTTTCGTACTTCACCGGGTATCCGTCAGAAGCAAGCACTACGCACACCGCAGCATTATCTTCGAACTGCAGGTCAATCCGATCCAGCGTGCCATCGATACAAGCCTCCACCACATCAATGATGTCGTTTTTCATTCGGGGAAGCACAACCTGTGCCTCGGGATCTCCAAAGCGGGCGTTGTACTCCAGCACCTTGGGGCCGTCCGATGTCAGCATCAATCCGAAGAAAATTACTCCCTTGAACGGCCGGCCTTCTGCCGCCATAGCGTCCACCGTAGGCTGATAGATGTATTTTTCACAGAACGCTTCCACTTCCTTCGTATAGAAAGGGCTTGGAGAGAAGGTTCCCATGCCTCCCGTGTTCAGGCCGGTGTCTCCGTCTCCTGCCCGTTTGTGGTCCTGAGCGCTTGTCATCGTCCTGATCGTTTTTCCGTCTACAAAGGAAAGTACCGACACTTCGCGTCCGGTCATGAATTCTTCGATCACCATCTCATTGCCCGCAGTTCCGAACTTCTTATCCAGCATGATCGTTTTTACGCCTTCTTTCGCCTCTTCCAGATTCTGACAGATCAGTACTCCCTTGCCCAGCGCAAGTCCGTCCGCCTTAAGCACAATGGGGAACTTCGCTGTCTCAAGATACGCAAGAGCCTGATCCGGATCTGTGAAGTTCTCATAGGCAGCAGTCGGAATATGATACTTCTTCATCAGATCTTTTGAAAAGGCCTTGGATCCCTCAAGAACCGCCGCGTTCTTCTTCGGTCCGAAAGTGCGGATTCCCGCCTCCTCCAGAATATCTACAAGCCCTCCTACCAGCGGATCGTCCATACCGACGATACACAGGTCGATTTCTTTTTCTTTCGCGAACACAGCCAGCTTTTCAAACTCCATCGCTCCTATATCCACACATTCGGCGAACTCTGCAATCCCGGCATTTCCGGGCGCACAGTAGATCTTATCCGCCTTCGGGCTCTTCGCCACACTCGCCGCTATGGCATGTTCTCTTCCGCCGCTTCCTACGATCAGTACTTTCATATGTAAGTAAACCTCCTTGCCTGATGATATTTCATTTCCCGTTACGAAAGGATCTTCGTCTGGTTTCCTTCCACCCTCACTCTGCCGTTGGCGATCAGGTCAATAGCCTGGGGGAGGATCTTCCACTCCGCCTGCTCCATCACTCTTTTTTGAAGCGTTTCGGGCGTATCCCCGGGCTCTACTTCCACCGCCTTCTGCAGGATAATAGGCCCTGTATCTGTGCCCTCATCTACGAAATGCACAGTAGCCCCGACCACTTTCACTCCCCGCTCCAGCGCCGCTTCATGGACTTTCAGGCCATAATATCCTCTGCCGCAGAAAGACGGAATCAGGGAAGGATGAATGTTGATCATACGGTTTTCATATTTTCGGATCATGGCCGGGGGAATCACAACAAGAAATCCTGCCAGCACGATCAGATCCGGCTCATAGGAAGCTACCGCTTCCAGAAGCTTCTCATTAAAAATATCCCGGGATTCATAATCTTTTGGAGAAACGCACTGATTAGGAATATGATTCTTCTCTGCCCGAGTCAGCGCATAAGCGTTTTTATTATTGCTTATAACTCCCGCGATCTCTGTGTTTGTGATCCGTCCGTTTCTGACGCCGTCGATAATCGCCTGGAGATTCGTTCCGCCGCCCGATACCATCACGACAATCCGCAGGTTCTTTCCGCTTTCGGAAGCGTCCGTATTTAACATAATTCTACTCCCTTTTCTCCAGCTTCAATGCGTCCCGCAACATACGGAGCGTCTCCCGCGGCGCGGATCGCTTCCATCGCCCGGTCCACGTCCGCCTCATCTACGGCTACGATCATACCCAGCCCCATATTAAATGTGTTATACATCATCTGTTCTTCAATCTCGCCGTCCACAGAGAGCATCTGGAAGATCGGCGGAACCGGATAGCTTGCCTTTTTTATCACAGCTCTTGTGCCCTCTTTGAGCATACGGGGCACATTTTCATAAAAGCCGCCGCCTGTGATGTGGCTGCACGCCTTCACCGTCACTCCGGCGTCTTTCACACTCTTCAACGCTTTTACATAAATTCTTGTGGGAACAAGAAGGGCCTCTCCCAGAGTGCATCCCAAGCTGTCGTAATGAGTGTCAAGAGCCTCTGGCTCCATACGGAATACTTTTCTGACCAGGGAATATCCGTTACTGTGAATTCCCGTGGAAGCTATCCCGATCAGTACATCTCCCGGCTTTAAGTTCTCACCTGTAATCATCTCTTTTTTATCGCAGACGCCTACTGCAAATCCTGCCAGATCGTACTCGTCATCAGCCATCAGTCCCGGATGCTCCGCCGTCTCGCCGCCGATCAGAGCAGCCCCCGACTGAAGGCATCCCTCTGCCACTCCTTTGACGATCTGGGCGATCTTCTCCGGTTCGTTCTTTCCGCAGGCAATATAATCCAGGAAAAAGAGTGGTTCGCCCCCCGCACAGGCAATATCATTGACGCACATGGCAACCGCATCAATCCCGATCGTATCATGCCTGTCCAGAATCATCGCCAGTTTCACCTTTGTTCCGCATCCGTCTGTTCCCGAGAGGAGAACCGGCTCTTCCATCTCTTTGATCTTCGCCAGCGAAAATGCGCCGGAGAAGCCTCCCAGCCCGCCGAGCACCTCCGGGCGCATCGTTTTCTTTACATGCTCCTTCATCAGTTCCACTGATCTGTATCCGGCTTCAATATCAACGCCTGCCTTCTTATAATCCATCATCTGCTCTCCTTTATCTATTTCCCTTCCAGATATGCCTCGTATCCGATCTCACTGAGCCTGTCAGCCTTCGCCTGAACTGTGTCTTTCATCTCCGCGGAGTAATCTTTCAGTTTCCTGAGAATCTCTCCGTCTGACACAGCCAGAATCCTGGCTGCAAGAATCGCAGCGTTCATTCCACCGTCAATGGCAACTGTCGCAACCGGAATTCCCGGCGGCATCTGTACTATAGAGTAAAGCGCGTCCATTCCGTCCAGATTACTGCCGGACATGGGGATGCCGATAACCGGCATCGGAAAGAGCGCCGCGCACATTCCCGGAAGATGTGCGGCCATTCCCGCGCCTGCGATAATCACCTTGATTCCTTTCCCCTCTGCCGCCTTGGCCCAGTCAAAAAACGTATCCGGCATTCTGTGCGCAGAGATAATCGTCATCTCATAATCAATCCCCAGCTTTTCCAGCATGGATGCAGCTTTGCTCATCACTTTCAGATCTGAGTCGCTGCCCATTACAATTCCTACTCTTGGCATCTTACATCCTCCTTATTCCTGCAGTCATTTCCACAGCACCGGCACACTGATTCTGACCCCGCCTCGCGGATATTTCCGCCTTCTGCGCTTCAGAGTTCACGGAATGGTTCGTTCAGAATCTCCGTTCCCGGCAACGCGAATTTTCCGTCTTTTAATAGTATAATGTGTTTCCCATCTTTTGTCACTACACTTATTTCTTCTAACTCTTCATAAGGTATGGTTATATCTGTATGGCAGTTGAAATAAGCTTTTGACACGTCCGTCTTCCTGTTCAGAGAGATGGAGTTGTCCTTTGCCACGATCTCTTTTCCGTTTGGATTATAGACGCGGATCTCCTCGCTCCAGGAATAGCATGTATCACCCACCGCAAAGTGCGGCCCTGTCTTCTCCGCAATGAGGATCGGCAGCTTATCTTCGATGCCGTACTTCCTTCCCGCCACATATGCCGTCGTATTCGTACCAATGGCAAACTCACCAAGAGGAAGGGATTTATGCCCTTTTAATACATTGTCCTCTATATATTTCCGGCCCTCTTCCGGGTCTTTAAAATTCCCGCACCGGTAATCTGTAATCTGCCCGTCTTCAAAAGTCAGTTCCAGATCCTTATACTGAAGTCCTTCCAGATAGACACGGCTTACATGTAATACCCCGGAAGTGCCTTCCAGAACCGGGGAGGTGAATACTTCTCCCACAGGTATGTTGACGTCGGCCACACAGTTCTCAAAGACCGTCTCTTTTTCCGGGTCGTTCAGTTCCCGAAGCCGCACTCTTATATTCGTGCGGTTGGCGCCCTTCCCCAGCACATGGACATATTCCCCCTGGTCCAGAGCGTCGATCATTGTCTGCTGTACCTTCTCATAAAGTTTCGCGTCCAGAGTATTAATGCGGATCACCTCGTCGAAAATCCGCTCATACTCCTCCCCAATCTCAGGCACCGGATAGGCCACGATAGTAAAACTTCTCTCCTCTCCTTTAATATATTCATTTGTAATCTGTCCGGATCGGCTGTCGTACAGGAGCGCGAGTTCCTTTTGCTCATCACTGTAGGCCGGCGCTTCCGGAACCGCCTTCGGCGAAAACGGCTTCTCTCCGAATGTCTCCGTCACTGCCGGGCCTGCGAACTGCGCCGCCAGTATCCTGTGCTGCTCATAGACTGTACGCATCACCTCCAGCCGCCTTTCGATGTAACGTTTATCCAGAAAGAGCGCCTGATCCTGACGGTGGTCATACTCGTACTGCCAGTTTGGAACCGCTCCGTGGTATCCGATTTTGTGATGCTCCCTCTTTGTTATCACGCTGGTGGCAGCCCTGTAGATCACAGGTTCCAGCCCCATCTTACGAAAGTTGCGTATAGCAATCCGAATCACCTTCTCAAATCCCAGAACATATCGGATATTCACCACTGACTTTTTGGAGAGATCTTTCCCTGTGTTGATAAATCCGATCCTGTAGCCCTCCGTGTAGACGTCTGCCATCTTCTGCAGCGTCTCCTTAGGAAGCGAGCGGAGATGCCGCGCAGTTCCCAGTTCATTTTCTGTAATGTATTCTCCGAACCGATACAGATACCGGTCGTCATCCAGATCCGCGTTCTCGATAATATCTGCCGCAAAAGACCGGGAGGGATCGATCTGCTCCGCGATCCGGTCTGCGAGAAACACATCACAGTAGTCGCTGGCATACCAGTAGATGATTTCCCGTATCTCCTTTACCTTCGGAACAATCCCCGCGCCGTAAGTCCGGTCGCCCGATTCTCTGTATGCGCTCTCGAAACTGTTATAAACCTCGATAAACAATTCAAACAGTATGGTCAGATAATCCACTCTGTTTTCAAATACACAGGGCAGTCCCGACCGCATCTCCGCGTAGAGCATGCTCAGAAGCCTGCCCATATCCAGTCCGAATCTGCCGGATGCATACGCCGGATTCGCATAACTTCTCTCATATCTCTCGCCAGTAATATCACTGTAGAGAATCTCATTGATACTTTTCATCTCCTCTTCGCTGTACCGATCCCACTCCCCGTTTTCCACTTTGCGCCGCACGTTCTCCAATTCCAGAAGAAAAATCGCCACATCCTGAAAATAAGCCAGGTAGTCTTCCGGCACTGTCTCTTCCGAGACAAGACGCCGAAGCCTGTCAACTGCCAGGATGTGACGCTCCTCATACTGTCTGTTTCTCTCGTTTTGCATCTCTTCTCTGTTCATCAGCTCAGTCCTCCTATAAATATCACAAGAAAAAATACTAAGGATACAGAACTGACCGGAAGTCCGATCTTACAGGTCAGATAGTTCCGGTCCCTCTCGCCGAATCCCCGGATCGCCAGCCGTATCCCATTGACAGATAAGATCAAAGATAAAATCGCCAGTCCCCCGATGATGCCGTGGGCATTTCCCCTTGCCATAAACGCGTAGAAAACGCATCCGGCAAGAATCAGAAATCCCGCGATACCGCTGATACATGAGAGCGCTCCCTTGCGGGACTGCTTCAGTTCAGCCTGTCCGTATTTTCTGGTTCCCCTTCTCTTTCTCTCCCTATCTCTGCGGCGCTCCTCAGCGCTTTTTCCGATTCCGAACATGGTGCTTTCTCCTTATTTGATTACAGATTGCGAATATAATATATCCGAGTACGCCTCCTACCGTGTTAAGCAGAATATCATCCACATCAAAGCTGCCAACTCTCGTAAAAAGCTGTACGATCTCCACGCACAGGCTCAGTCCCATACTGCTGAACAGCGTCCTGAAAAATCCTCTTGACCTACTTGCCATAGAGATGAAGAACCCGTACGGCACAAAAATCAGTATATTGCCAAACAGATTGGCAAACACGGCAAATGTTCCGATCTGTTCCCTGTATGTGATAAATCGTTTGATTTCTTTAAAAAGTTCCAGATTATACCGGTAGTTCTCCGCGACCTCCGTTCTGCCGTACCACTCAGCCACGAACAGAAAGTAGATCAGAAAACCGACATATAAAAGAAACAGGACTTTTCCGAATGTCCTGATAATTTTTGCATTTCTAATACTCAAAATAATTCCCCTAATATTTTTGAAGGGGGCCGGCAGTGTGCCTTCCCCCTTATTCAGTCTGTTTAAAAAGTGATCTCTCTTTTATGTCTCAGCAGATTCGCGCCGCTTACGATGGAAAGGACTCCTGCCGTAATCCCCACTACCAGAATGATAATCCCGATGGCAATGTTCCCCGCACCGCTGTTTTTCATTGTCAGATATGCCTTTTCCATACAACGCGCCTCCTTATTTCACTCCGTATGTTTCATAGTATGCATCGATTGCCGTCTTTAATGTATCGTCGATTATAACTTTTCCATTGTACTCTCTGTTGTACAGACACTCGACCACGTCTTCCATAGTAACAATAGCCGCAGTGTCAAACCCATAGAGATCTTTGACCTCATCAAGCGCGCATTTCTCGCCGCCTTTACCGACTTCCATACGGTTCAAGGATACGATCAGCCCCACAATCGTCACATCAGCGGCGCCTCTCACTTTCGGAACTGTCTCTTCCATAGATTTTCCGGATGTGGTTACATCCTCAATCATGATAACCCTGTCACCGTCTTTTAACTTGCTTCCGAGAAAGCTCCCCTTATCCGCGCCGTGATCCTTCTCCTCTTTTCTGTCGGAACAGTACCGCACTTCTTTTCCATACAGTTCACTGTAGGCAATCGCCGTCACTACGCTGAGCGGGATTCCTTTGTATGCAGGGCCGAACAATACGTCAAAGTCATCTCCGTATGTATCATGGATAGCCTTCGCATAATACTCACCCAGCTTTTTAAGCTGCGAGCCTGTCACATATGCTCCCGCATTCATAAAGAACGGTGACTTTCTACCGCTCTTCAGGGTGAATTCACCGAATTTCAGGACATCGCTGTCCACCATGAACTGAATAAACTCCTGCTTGTACTGTTCCATATCCCCTGTAACCTCCTGTTTCTAATTCTTTACAATTCTAACATACCCCAATAAATTTTTCAATTATGCAGTAATCCCAATTACATAAAGTGCCAAAAGGCACATTCCAGGATTGTAAGCGGTCGCCAGGGACTCAGGAATGCCCGGACTTTGGCTCGTCGTCATCACAACGAACAGAGGAAGCGGATTTACCGCTTCCTCTTCTTATCAGATCTGCCGCGCCGCCTGCCTCAGTCATTGACAATGCCGATCATCTCATCCACACTCTCAAAGCCCTGCTGCCTCATATACTCCTCAATCCCATCAACGATGTCCATCGTCACGCCCGGATCATGGAAGTTCGCCGTTCCCACAGATACGGCGCTGGCTCCTGCCAGAATCATCTCTATGGCGTCCTCCGCTTTCGCAATGCCTCCCATACCGATCACAGGTACTTTCACCGCATTGGCCGCCTCGTACACCATACGCACCGCAATCGGATGAATGGCCGGCCCGGATACGCCCCCGGTCTTATTGGCCAGAGCAAATGTCTTCCGGTGAATATCAATCTTCATCCCCGTAATCGTATTGATCAGCGATACCGCGTCAGCTCCGCCCGCCTCCACAGCTCTCGCCATGTCCGCGATACTTGTCACATTGGGACTCAGTTTCATAATAACGGGCTGTCCGGCATATTTCTTCACCGCCCTGGTGATCTCTTCAGCAGCCTTTGGATTCTGCCCGAAAGCAATCCCGCCTTCTTTTACATTCGGACAGGAAATATTGATTTCCAGCATATCCACATCCTCATCCGCAAGACGCTCTGCCACCTGACAGTAATCTTCCACAGATTTCCCGCACACATTGACAATAATCTTCGTGTCATACTTTTTCAGAAACGGGATATCTCTCTCGCAGAACACATCAATCCCGGGATTCTGAAGCCCGACAGCGTTCATCATACCGCCGTAAGTCTCCGCCACTCTCGGCGTTGGATTGCCGGTCCAGGGAACATTCGCCACTCCCTTTGTCGTCACAGCTCCCAAACGGTTCAGATCTACATAATCCGCGAACTCCACACCTGAACCAAAGGTGCCTGATGCCACGGTGACCGGATTTTTCCACTCTACTCCGGCAATATTTACTTTCATATTCATCAGATCTCCACCTCCGTAGACAGGAATACCGGACCGTCTTTACAGATCCGCTTGTTGTGTACATGGCTGTGGCCGTCTATCTCTTTTGACCGGCACACGCATGCCAGGCAGGCGCCGATCCCGCATGCCATACGCTCCTCCAGAGAAATATAACACTCGATGCCCTTCTCCCCGGCATAGTTTTTGATCGCTCTTAACATTGGCGTCGGGCCGCAGGCATAGATGATATCCGCCTCAAGGTCATTTTCCCGGACAGCGTCCAGCACATTCCCCCTGGTGCCCGCGCTTCCGTCTTCTGTGGAAATATAGACTTCCCCGTTCTTCTCGAATTCCTGTTTTAGGAACGTCTCCTTATCCCTGTATCCTATAATGATCTGTTTCTTCTCACAGTTCATTGCTTTTGCCAGTTCCAGAATCGGAGGCACGCCGATCCCGCCGCCTATAAGAAACACTTTTCTCCCTTCTGCTTTCTCATAGGGAAATCCGTTCCCAAGCGGCCCGATCACCGGTATCACATCCCCTTCCTTCATACGGGAAAACTCTTCTGTCCCGGTTCCCTTTCCTGTCACACGGTATACAACGCGCAGCCTTCCGTTTTCACGGTCGATCTCGCAGACACTGATCGGACGGGGCAGAAGTTTGCCCGCATCCTTTGTATACATAGAGATAAACTGCCCCGGTTTCGCTTCAGACGCCGCCTCCGTCCTGATCCACATGCTGTAAATATCTTCTGCGATCCGCTCCTGGGAGATCACGGTCGCGTTTTCCTTTTTCTTTGCCATAGCTGCTCCTTCTCGATTATACCTTTTTCTGTCGCGTTAAGCGCAGGTTCCCTCTTTATCTGCCCGTTCTACCTGCCCTCAAGCGCTCCACTGATATCGTCGATCATATCTTCCACTGCCGCTCTCGACGCGTCGCCGAAGTTCTTCTCTCCATATTTGGAGTAAGCTTCCTGTCTGTAAGCGGCGATAATTCCCCGGGAGGAGTTCACAATCGCTCCTAGACCATCCTCATTAAAGAAATGAACCAGATCTTTCCCCCGGCCTCCCTGAGCGCCATAACCCGGCACAAGGATATAAGCCTTCGGCATAATACGTCTGAGTATTTTTCCCATTTCCGGGTACGTCGCGCCCACAACGGCACCCACATAGCTGTACTCATCTCCCATACAGTCCGCGCCCCATTCGGCGACCTTTTCTCCTACCAGCTCATAGAGCGGTCGTCCGTCGATTTCGCGGTCCTGGAACTCGCCGCTGGAAGGATTGGATGTCTTCACAAGAACGAAGATTCCTTTTTTCTCTTCCCTGCACACTTTGATAAACGGATTCACTCCGTCAGAACCCAGATATGGATTCACCGTGGCAAAGTCTTCGCCAAAGGGAATGTACTCTTTGCCCCCGACAGTCACTTTCCCGAGATGGCCTGCGGCATACGCTTCTGACGTCGAACCTATATCGCCTCTCTTAATATCTCCGATCACCACCAGATCTTTTGATTTACAGTAATCTACGGTTTTCCGGAACGCCGCCACTCCGGGAACGCCAAACTGTTCGTACATTGCGATCTGGGGCTTTACAGCCGGAATCAGATCATGGGTTTTATCTACGATCTCTTTGTTAAACTGCCAGATTGCCTCGGCGGCTCCCTCTAAAGTTTCTCCATATTCTTTAAAGGCCTTATCCTGTATATACTGCGGAATATAGCTGAGCATAGGGTCAAGTCCGACAACGATCGGAGCTCCTGTTTTCTTTATCCTGGCCACTAATTTATTGATCATCTGCTTTCCCTCCGTTTTCTCTGAATATGCCTGTCACCTTACAGGCCGTGGATTTACTTATTATACCATAAGTCCAACACTTAGTAAAACAAATCCCCGGAAGTGCCAAAAGTCACATTCCGGGATTGTAAGCGGTCGCCATCACAAAGAAACGCCTGAAGTTCTGTCCCTTCAAGCGTTCCTTTATCGAGTAAGTTCTTCGTGCTGCCGACTCGGGAAGGCCTCGCTAAGAACTCGAGTTTTTAAGAAAGTATCTGCCACATTCCCCCCGGCGCTAACAGCGTAAACGGGAACACCGGTATGTTCCGCAGTATCCCGTAGATAAATATGCCGATCAGCAGCCACACGAGAGCCCGCACGCTGATCTTTTTATCTACATGATTCCCTCCTGTGATCATCCAGTCCATCGCACGGACCGCGATATACACCCCGATCAGCGGAAGGAGAATCGTCATAAGCGGATTATAGCAGAATGCGTCCACAAATCTGAAATGTAAAATAGAATAGCATGCTCTTCCGGCTCCACAGCCCGGACAGTAAAATCCTGTCACAAGATAAATCAGGCAGGGAAGCGGATGGCTGTGGGGATCGTGAAAATACAGATACAGAGCCCCAAAAGCAGCGGCCGCTCCCGCACAAAGTACGAGCGCGACCCTCATTTTTCTATTTTTCTGGATTCGTTGTGCCAGTTCTAACATCGATCAATCCATTCTCTTTCTGATTTTAATAATAGTAGTATGATCCTGCTCCGATCAGTCCGCCATAGCTGATTGCAAGGATGAGATTTGCGAGGAATCCCACTACAAAAGCTACGATGATCCAGATTCTTGCGGTCTTAGCGGCTTTCTCCGCACCTGCCAAATCTCCTGTTGTCACTGAGCTGTTGATCTTGGCGGAATATACAATGGCTACAATACCAAACGGAATACAGCAGCATATTGTAGAGATGATAGAAAGCACCAGATACGGCACCCAGTTGATCTGCTTATCCGGCTCAGATCCTGTCTGGTATGTCGGCTGTGCCTGATACGGCTGGCTGTTCTGATAATCAGAAGTATAACCATACTGCGGCTGAGCGTCCTGATACTGTGTCTGAGTTTCTGTATTCGGCTGAGTCTCCGTCTGCGGCTGAGCCTCTGCCTGCGGCGCTGAACTCTCCGGCTGTGCCACTGTCTCTGTCTGCTGTGCAGCCGCGTCAATCGGAGCGTTCGTTTCTGTCTGAGGGGTCACTGTTTCAGCGCCCGCCTCATCCGGCTGCTGCGCTCCGCAGTGCGGACAGAATTTTGCACCGTCCTCAATTTCATGATAACATTTGATACAATTCATTTGCCTTACCTCACTCTCGTAATCGTAATATACTTATTAAAGTACTTTCATTATCATACCATTGATCGAGAGAAAAATCATCAAAAATTTTGTAAATTTTTGTTGAACTGTATCAAATACCTGTTTGTGCCGTTTTTACCTTGCATGTGTGGATCATTCCCAGCTTCATAAGCACAGGTCTCAGAGCATTATAGAGCACGCCTACAAGAACTACCGACACCACCGCATTGACAAACGTCGTTGCCGTACTCCACTTCGCCAACACCTCGGCCATCTGCTGAGGCTGCCCCATAACATACTGGTTATAGAAAAATCCGACCAGCGGGTCCGCGATCACGTTAAAACCAAGTCCGGCCACCGATGCGATCAGACTCCAGCGAAACACATACTTCTTATCTGTACTCTCATTGATCTTTGCGATTCTGTGCGCTACCAGGCCGACGATCAGTCCGATGCAGAGCTTCAGGACGAATGTTTTCGGAGCTACTGTAATGTAGACCGGATCCATAATATCTGCAAGCCCCATTCCAATCGCTCCGGCAATCCCGCCGTACCAGCCCCCCAGAATCAATGCGGCCAGCACACAGAAAGCATTCCCGATATGAAGCGAGGTTGCGTCTCCTCCCGGCATCGGTATCTTGATCTGTAGAAATGTAAAGGACACAAAACACAAGGCTGCCATAAGCGCTGTCTGCGCGATTTTCATAACTTTTGTATATGTCTCGTTTCTCTGTTCCATAATGAGTTACCTCTTTTCCTGTATTGTCGTCTCACAGCGTCCGTACGGTCTTATATATCTCAACGCTACAGGTATATTATCACTCATCTGGTTTTATTAAAACGTCCAGTTTCTTCTTTTTTATACAGGCCACTTTTTCTTTCCCAGCCTTACATGCTCCATCTCTCTCGCCGTATCGTCTTCCAGACAGTCAAAGAGATAAGTCTTAAGCGCCCCTTCCTTTCCCAGATGCTCGCCCCTTATCTCTCTTATGGCCAGTTCCACATCCTCCCGAAGTCCTGAAGCAGACATTCTGTGCGCTCCCTGGCCAAGGATAATTACCTGCTCCAGGGCATCCGAAGTCGCTACCGTAACCCGGTGCTTCCGCGCGATCCGGCGTACAGTCTTCTCGATATACTGATCGGCTGTCTCTGCCTCTTTTGTGTACACAATATAGATATTGTGGTATTTGTCAACCTCACCGGGACTGCCTTCTACCTTATATGCATCGAACACAAGAATCAACGTACACTTCCGGTATCCCTGATAGTTGCACAGAATATCCGCCAGTTTTCCTCTTGCGGCAGACAGATCAGTTTCTGAAAGTTCCCGCAGTTCGTCCCACGCAAAGATAATGTTATAGCCGTCTACCAGGAGGTACTCTTCCTCTGCTTCTCTGTTGTTCTTCCCATGATATTTACCGGAATCCGCGCCATCGCCCGCATGTGAATCCGCCTCTATTCTGACAGATGTGCTACTCACCTGCCGCCTCACAGGATCCGGAGTCCTCACATAGATGGCGTCCAGTTCCTCCTGCGTCAGTTCGATTGTCCGCGTTGCGGGGCGGGTCCGCGCCGGGGCAGGCTTTTCTTCCTCTCCGGCATCATTCCTCCGTCTGTTCTCTACATGCATATAGTCTTCCACCTGATACCAGGGGACGATAAATCCCGCTCCGTGAGCGCAGAACACAGAGTCCGATGTGTTCTCAACATCACTGTCGGGATCATATCCAAGTCTGTCAGTCACTTCTTCGGTGTTGTGACAGATGTCGTATCCTTTCAGCGTACAGAAGAGCCGCCCGAATCCGCCCGTATAAGCCGAGAATTCCTTCTGGTAGCCCCGCATTTCGGATACCGGAACTCGCCCGGTCAGAACCGTCTGGTCATTCTCTGTAAAGGGCCCCTCGAAACTGCCGCTCATACGCTGAATATCTGTCATCGCGCGTCCGACGCTTTCCACCGGAAGTTCCATCCGAAATTCATAGTATGGTTCTAAGAGCAGGCTCTCCGCCTTTCTGAGCCCCTGGCGTACTGCCCGGTATGTAGCCTGGCGGAAGTCACCGCCCTCTGTATGCTTTTGATGAGCTCTTCCTGAAATCAGGGTAATCTTTACATCCGTCAACGCAGATCCGGTCAGAACGCCTCTATGTTCTTTCTCTTCCAGGTGAGTCAGTATCAGTCTCTGCCAGTTCCTGTCCAAAATATCCTCGCTGCAGTCAGCGGCAAACTGCATTCCCGATCCTCTCTCCCCCGGTTCAAGAAGCAGATGTACCTCGGCATAATGGCGAAGCGGCTCGAAATGGCCTACGCCTTCAACAGCATCGGCTATCGTTTCTTTATAGACGATATTCCCCTCGCCAAATTTAATCAGTACTCCGTAGCGTTCCTTCACCATCTTCTGAAGTACTTCTGTCTGAACCTCTCCCATAAGCTGAATGTGGATCTCCTTCGCTTCCTCTGCCCATACGATGTGAAGCTGCGGTTCTTCCTCCTCTATCTGGCGCAGATTCTGAAGCATAGTGTGTACATCGCATCCGTCCGGCAGTTCGACTTTATAAGTGAGAACCGGTTCAAGCACCGGGAGCAGCGAATCTTCCTGGGCGCCGATTCCCTGCCCGGGATATGTGCCTTCCAGTCCGGTGACAGCGCAGACTTCTCCCGCGGGAGCGCTTTTAAGCAGTTCATACTTATCCCCGGAATATCGCCGGATCTGATTCACTTTACCCTCTATTCCCGGCAGCGATTCTTTGACGCCAAGTTCCCCGCCGGTCACTTTCAGATAAGTCAGTCTGCTCCCCTGAGCATCTCTGCCGATCTTATACACCTTCGCGCCAAATTCATCGGGATAAGAGGGCGTGATTGAATAGTCTCTGATCCCCTCCATAAGCGCTTCAATCCCTTCAGCTTTCAGCGCTGAGCCAAACCAACAGGGAAATACTTTCCGATCGGCAATCGCTCTTTTTACAGCCCCCTTATCAATAGATCCCGTCTCTAAATACTTCTCCAGAAGCTGCTCATCACAGACCGCAAGACTCTCTATCCGCCGGGAAATCTCCTCCGGATCCGCACTGTCAGTCTCTTTCCCAAACAGTTTTTCAAAGTCCGCGCAGCCCTCGTCCAGACGCTCCTGCAGTTCCCGCATAAGGCGCTCCCTGTCCGTTCCTTCCCGGTCCATCTTATTGATGAAGAGGAATACCGGCACCTCATATCTTTTCAGAAGCCGCCACAGAGTCACTGTATGCCCCTGTATACCGTCGGCCCCGCTGATTACAAGCACCGCACAGTCCAGCACTTGCAGAACTCTCTCCATCTCGGCTGAAAAATCCACATGGCCCGGTGTATCCAGAAGTGTAATATCAAGATCTTTCCATGAGAGCACCGCCTGCTTTGAAAAGATCGTAATCCCTCTCTCCCGCTCCATCTCGTATGTATCCAGATGCGCGTCGCCGTGATCCACACGCCCCATACTGCGGATGCTGCCGCTTAAATAAAGCATCCCTTCTGACAAAGTAGTCTTTCCCGCATCCACATGGGCGAGAATGCCGATATTGATATGCCGTGATTGGTTTTTTCCTGGTTTGTCCGATATATGATCAGGTATGTTTTTCATAGAAAAATCCCTTTCTGTACTGATTACGCACTCATAATCATAGCACAGAAAGGGGAACAAGTCGATCTGTTATCCGGGCATGTATTCTGGAAACAGCGTTTTACGGCACATACCACAGTCCGTCGTTATTCTCTTCCAGATAAGTTTTAAATTCATCAGAATGATAGGCGTCCACGATAGCTTCTGCCCAGGCCGCGTCTCTGTTCTCCTCTTTCACCACAACCTGCAAAAGAAGATGCTCCGCGATGTCTTCCTGTAAAAGCGCTGTGGACGGATCGATGCCGGCATTATATACGATACTTCCGGTAATCACCGCGTAATCAAAATCTTCCAGCGCCTGGGGGATCAGTGTAGAATCCAGTTCTGTAAACTCCAGATTATATGGATTTTCCGCAATGTCATCCTGCGTCACCACGGAGAGTTCGGCATCCTCTTCAAGGCTGATCCAGCCGGCTTTCTCAAGCAGAACATAAGCTCTGGCAGTATTGGAGGCGTCATTTGGAACAGCGATCTGAGCGCCCTTCTCAAGTTCCTCCAGACTGTCATGAGTGGCTGAGAATATCCCCGCCGGAACGGTCGGTATCGGTGTGAGCGCCGCCAGATCTCCTCCCTGCGACTTATTAAAATCCTCCATATAAGCTGTATGCTGTTCCACATTGACGTCGATCTCCCCTTCGTTCAGCGCAATATCATTCTGAAGCAGATCTGAAAACTCCACACTCTCCAATGTGTATCCTTCCCGTTCCAGAATCGGGACAATCGCCTCCTCGAAAAGAACTGTGTACGGACCTGCCGCCTTGCCGTAAATGATCGTCTTTGCTTCCTGTCCGGAATCCAAGTTCTGATCTCCGGCTCCTGTGTTTCCGCATGCCGCTGTTCCTATAAGCACTGCCGCACTCAAAGCTGCCGCTCCAAAAAGTTTGCCGGTTTTTCCTGCTGTCTTTCCTGTCATAACTTCCTCCTTATGCATGCGTTCTTAATTTCTTTGAAAAATAATTTCCAAGCGACTGTATAAGCTGTACAAACAGTATCAGTATCACTACTGTTGCTAGCATCAGCTCATTGTTGAATCTCTGATAACCGTAGGTCAGCGCCAGATCTCCCACGCCTCCGCCGCCGATCGTTCCGGCCATCGCGGTTGCTCCGAGAAGCCCGATAGTTCCTGTGGTGACTGCAAGCACAAGGGATGCCTTGGCCTCCGGCAGCAGAAAGTACCGAATAATCTGAAAGGTATCCGCCCCCATCGCGGACGCGGCTTCCAGCACTCCTGCTTTCACTTCCAGAAGCGAGCTCTCGATCAGTCTGGCAAGATACGGCGCTATATAAAACACGAGCGGAACAATGGCCGCCTTCGTTCCGATCCTTGTCCCGGCGATGGCTCTTGTCAACGGAGCGATAAATACGAGGAGGATCACAAAAGGCACTGAGCGCACTGTATTTACAATCCCATTCACAGCAAAGTACACTGCCGGACTGCTGCACAGTCCATCTTTCCGGCAAAGCACAAGAATAAGCCCCACCGGTATGCCGATCAGCACGCCGAAGAACAGCGACCATCCAAGCATATAAAAAGTCTGCACAGCCGCCTCTGTCAGTCTGTGAGAAGATATTCCAAGCCAGTTTTCAACCATGTGCCAGCACCACCCTTTCTATTTTCACATTTTTCTCTCTGATATAGTTCTCTGTTTTTTCTATTTCTTCCGAATCCCCCTTTAACTGGAGGATCAGAATCCCAAGTATTTTATCCTGGAGTTCATTGACAGAGGCAAAAAGAATCGTTGTTTCTATTCTGAATTTCTTATTAATGTCAGAAATCAGGGAAGTCTTGGAGTTCTCCCCGAAGAAGGTCAGCTTCACCACAGGAAGGCTTGTGTCCAGCTCTTCGAGCAGCGTCTCCGGCATGGAGCTTTGTATTACAGTACTGACAAAATTACGCGTAGTTCTTTCTCTCGGCCTGCTGAATATGTCTGCCGTGCTCCCCTGTTCACAGATCCGCCCCGCTTCCATGACGGCTACTTTGGTACATATTCTCCTGATCACATTCATCTCGTGGGTAATCAGAAAGATTGTTACGCCCAGTTCTCTGTTGATCCTTTTCAGCAGCTGGAGGATGGATTCTGTCGTCTTGGGATCCAGCGCGCTCGTCGCCTCGTCGCAGAGGAGAATCTTAGGATTTGTGGCAAGCGCCCGGGCTATGCCCACCCGCTGTTTCTGTCCGCCGGAAAGTCCTGAGACATATGCGTTCTTTTTATCCGCCAGACCTACGAAGCGCAGCAGCTCCTCCACTCTTTTTTCGATTTCTGTCTTTTTCACCCCGTCCAGAATAAGAGGCAGGGCAATATTGTGGTATACTGTCTGGGATTCTAAGAGATTGAACTGCTGGAAAATCATCCCGATCCCTTTTCTGATACGGCTTAGTTTACGTTTTGAAAGTTCGGTGATGTCTCTCCCGTCTATAAATACTCTCCCGCTGTCGGGAGTTTCCAGGCGGTTCACCAGCCGCAGCAGCGTAGACTTTCCTGCCCCGGAGTACCCGATCACCCCGAATATATCCCCGGCTTCCACATGGACGGATACGTCCTGAAGCGCGTGCACCTCTCCCATCCGCGTGCGGAAGGTCTTATCAGCGTGCTCTATTTTAATCATGGTATGTTTCCCTCTTTCTTAAGCTCAGCCAGAGCATCCGTTCCGAGTACACTTAAGTACTCCGCGGCGCCCCCAAGCGCGGCGGGATTCACCCGGAATTTCGGATGATGATTCGGGTACGTCTCCCCTGTTCCCACCTGTACAAACACTCCCCTGACTTTCTCCTGATAAAAGGCGAAATCCTCTCCGCCAAGAGAGGGGAGCGCGGGCTCGACTTTAAGGCCCGTTTTCCGCGCGCTTTTCTCCGCGAATTCCGTCCACTCCACATCATTATCCGTGGCGGGCGGCCCGGCGATCCATCTCACTTTCGCTTCCATTCCATATGCTTTCGCGGTATACTCCGCCGCCTCTTTTAAACGCGCTTCGATCTTCTTCCTGTCTCCGGATCTCAGCGTCCTCACCGTTCCTTCCAGAAAGGCGCTTTCCGGTATGACATTCCATGTATTTCCCGCTGAGATATGCGTCACACTTAAGAGCGCTTCCGAAAATGGATCCATATTTCTGCTGACGATCGTCTGGAGTGTTCCCACAAGGGCAGATGCCGCTACAATGGGGTCTTTCCCCTCGTGCGGGTGAGCCGCATGTGTCCCGAATCCCTGAATGGTAATTTCAAATCTGTCTACAGCCGCCGTTACGCTCCCCTTTCGTATCCCCACTGTTCCGACAGGAAATCCGGAAGAACTGTGAATGCCAAAGATGGCGTCCACATCGTCAAGCGCACCGGACTGTATAACCTTCAACGCCCCCAGAGAAGATTCCTCAGCCGGCTGGAAGATAAGTTTTACTGTTCCCTGCAGCTTATGCTTCCTTTGCTCAAGGAGCAGCGCCGCACCGTAGAGCGCGGCAATATGAAAATCATGTCCGCAGGCATGCATTTTCCCTTTTTCCTCGGATTCCCACGCAAGCCCGCTCTCCTCCTCCACCGGAAGCGCGTCTATATCACTTCTCAGAGCGACTGTCGGTCCCGGCTTATCGCCCCTGATTACAGCCACAAGCCCTGTGTCAAGAGGAAGACTGAGAATTTCCGTTTTGTTTTCTTCAAGAAGGTGCCGGATTCGTCTCGTCGTCTCATATTCCTCATAGGAAAGTTCCGGGTGTCTGTGGAACCACTGGAACTCTGTCTCTAATTTTTTCTGAAACTGCTCTCTGTTCATCTCATGCCTTTCTCTTCCTATTTCAATGTTTCAATGCGTCAAAACCGTTCTCCAGATCAGCAATAATGTCGTCAATGTGCTCTGTTCCGATGGAGAATCGGATCGTATTTGGCTTAATGCCCTGATCGAGCAGCTCTTCCGCTGTGAGCTGAGAATGAGTAGTGCTGGCCGGATGGATAACAAGGCTCTTTACATCCGCCACATTGGCAAGCAGCGAGAAGATCTCCAGATTATCGATAAACTTCCACGCCTCTTCCTGTCCGCCTTTAATCTCAAAAGTAAAGATGCTGGCCCCGCCATTCGGAAAATACTTTTCATACAGTCCATGATCCGGGTGCCCCGGCAGGCTGGGATGATTGACCTTTTCTACCTGTGGATGGTTTTCCAGATACTCCACTACTTTTCTCGTGTTCTCTGCATGACGCTCAAGCCGGAGGGAAAGCGTTTCCACCCCCTGAAGCAGCAGAAAAGCGTTAAATGGCGAGATTGCCGCTCCGGTATCCCGCAGCAGAATGGCTCTGATGTATGTCACAAACGCGGCCGGCCCCGCCGCATCTACAAAAGAAACTCCGTGATAACTTGGGTTCGGATCCGCTATTGCCGCGTGCCTGCCGCTTGCCTTCCAGTCAAATTTACCGGAATCTACGATAATGCCTCCAAGCGTGGTTCCGTGACCGCCCAGAAACTTGGTTGCAGAATGTATCACGATATCCGCGCCGTGTTCAATAGGCCGAATCAGATAAGGCGTGCCGAATGTATTGTCAATGACCAGCGGCAGTCCGTGTTTGTGAGCAATTTGTGCTATAGCGTCAATGTCCGGTATGTCACTGTTCGGATTGCCCAGCGTTTCCAGATAGACCGCTCTCGTGTTCGGCTGAATAGCCGCTTCCAGTTCCTCAAGATTATGAGCATCTACAAACGTGGTGGAAATTCCGTACTGAGGCAGCGTATGTTCCAGCAGATTATAGCTGCCGCCGTAGATGGTTTTCTGTGCAACAATGTGGTCCCCTTTCTGCGCCAGCGCCTCAATCGTATAGGTAATCGCTGCCGCTCCGGAAGCCACGGCCAGAGCAGCCACGCCTCCTTCCAATGCCGCAACGCGCTTTTCCAGCACATCCTGGGTAGAATTGGTCAGGCGGCCGTATATGTTGCCGGCGTCCGCAAGCCCGAAGCGTGCCGCCGCATGAGCGGAGTCATGGAAAACATAAGATGTTGTCTGATAAATGGGAACCGCTCTTGCATCTGTTGCGGGATCGGCCTGCTCCTGTCCTACATGAAGCTGAAGTGTTTCAAATTTGTATTTTCTCATATTCGTAATCTCCTTTGTCTTTATTTGATACTTTTCATTGTTCACTGGCTGTTGTTGCATCTGCTCCGGTTTTCTGCATAAAAAAACCGGAAGCTCATCACAAGCTCCCGGGCAAATGGCGTACAAAATGCTGACTAATTATGCATCGTATCGGGGAATACAGCTGTGCTGCGATGTGCGCACGACAGTATCCCAGCCATATAACATGCCCGGGAGTTCAACATTCGACAACACGCAGTCACATCAACTTTAGTAATCTTCAATTCAGTCATTGCTTATTCCTCCTCTCTGGATTCGATGAAGCTATCATACTACTATTCACCTACTATGTCAATAGGTATTTTCATTTTTTTGCCACCCTTGATTTGACTGGCGGCTCTGCGGTATAATAAGTCATATTTATGAAAGGACGGGATTCCATATGATTTCGACAAAAGGACGGTATGCTCTGCGAGCCATGATCGACCTTGCCGAACACTGCGAAGAAGGATATATTCCTTTGAAAGCAGTAGCGGAACGACAGGAAATTTCAAAAAAATATCTTGAAATTATTATGAAAGAACTTGTCAGGGGAAAGATGCTCGTCGGAATGGGCGGGCGCGGCGGAGGATACCGGCTTTGCCGCAAGCCGGAAGAATACACGGTAGGCGAGATACTCGAACTGATGGAAGGTTCCCTCGCTTCCGTTGCCTGCCTTGCCAGAGACGCAGAACCCTGCCCCAGGGCCGCCAAATGTAAGACGCTCCCCATGTGGGCAGAGTTTGATAAAATGGTATATGATTTTTTTAATGGGAAAACACTTGCCGATCTGCTGTAAGTAAAGCGAGTTGAATCTGCTCAGCAGAATAGTTCGTTCTTAATTCTTCAGTCCGTGATGGCACGAATAGCTCTCCCGGTCTATGGCCTCAAACCTATAACCCAGATTCGTATAGTACTCCAGAACATACGGAAGCGCCTCCACAGTGGCTCCCTTTGTCTGGCTGTCGTGAAACAGGATCATAATATGGTTCGCCGTTCCAGCAGTGGCATTTGCTTCTATCTGCTCTTTGCTGCTGCCGGCCGCGTCTCCGCTGTCTATATTCCAGTCATAATACTGATAACCCTGTTCCTGCACTGATGTCACCAGACGGCTCATAATTCCTTTGTTGTATTTCGCGGACACTTTGTTGGAAGAGCCCCCCGGAAAGCGGATAAAACATGGCACATAACCGATCTGTTCTTTCGCCACTCCCCCAATTTTCGCCAGATCATCAAAGTACGCTTCATCAGAAGCATAAACCGCTCCATAATCATGGGAAAATGTATGAAGCCCTATCGTGTGTCCGGCATCATAAGCCTCTTTAATGTATGGGCGGCACTCTTCATTTGCTCCGGTAATAAAAAAAGTGGCTTTCGCATTATACCGGGCCAGTATCTCTATGATCTTCTTCGTATTCTCAGAAGGCCCGTCATCAAAAGTCAGATAGACAACCTTCTCATCGTCCGTAGGTTTCTCCATTCCAACCGGAACGCCCGGCTGAACGGCAAAATTCTTATCTCTGGCAGTCCTGATTTCCTCAGAAGCCTTCACCGCCACCTGGTCTGTCACTTCAGCGACCGCTGCCATCTCACTTTTCATAAACGCTATTCTGTTCTCAACCGAGTTTCCCCTGCTGTTTGCCACCATGCAGAAGGCCGTGGCACAAAGGGCAAAGAATACAAGTCCGCATAAAGTATATTTATTTATATTATAAATCTGACGCCTGCTCAGACGTCTAAAGTTAAACATTTTACCGCTCCTCATTCGTACAACTATAACCAATAGAAACCCTTATTGGTTATCAATTCCATTATACCGAGGAGTTTTTAAGAAACTACTATATTTTGTTTAAAAATTGTTAATTTTTTATAACAGCTTGTTTGCCCGTTGCGGAGCCAGTAAAGTTATGACTTTAACATGACTTTCTGGCCGTCCACATCAACACCTTCCAGATTCTGAAAAATCCAGCTGTGCGACCGTGGAGAAAAACGGATCACTACCGGAACCCAGCAGTCACGGACAGATAAATAGAGGTACTGTCCTGATCTGATGTTTACACTTTTGGATTTTTCTTTGTCTGTAATATAAATGCCCGCATTAGAGTCGGTATTCAATACTCCTGTTATCATGTATAACAGCTCCTTTCATCAGAATTTCAATCTATATGCTGAACGGATGTCGTGGAATAATGTTCCACATCCGATGCACAGTATAATGGGAAAATGTGAACACAATATATTCATGATGTAAAATGTTTTTAAAATCCATAAAAAAAACAGGAAATTCTGATAAATGCAAATCGCAAAAATAATTATAAAGAAAATAAAAAAAGTGCTTGATTTTTCTGCAAAGTCTGGTATAATAACCATGTTGCTTAACAGAGAGTGACAATATTGCGGAATGGTGTAATTGGCAGCACAGCAGACTCTGACTCTGTTAGTAGGGGTTCAAGTCCCTTTTCCGTAGCTGGGAATTTGCCGGAGGCAAGTTCCCTATTTTATCGGAGTGTGGCTCAGCTTGGTAGAGCGCTACGTTCGGGACGTAGAGGCCGCAGGTTCGAATCCTGTCACTCCGATTTACCCCCGTTTTTACGGGGGTTTTTCATTTTCATAAGGTTAAAAAGCCGGTTGGCTTTGGTTGGGATTATCCGGCACATGTCAGATTTTTGAATTTGGCGTTGCGCGTCTGGACAATCTTTTTCTTTTCATCAAGTTTTGAAGTATCATAAGTATAATATTTTTCGTTCACTTCTTCCGTATGCCCCAGCATACTCGCAACGACTGATTTAGGCGTTCCGCTGACTTGCAGATCGGAGCTGGTCGTTTTCCTGAGTTTGGTAATACCACCGCCGCAGAGACCGTTTTCTCTGCACATTCTCGTCATACAGTCAGTAATATTTCTGGCATGGGTATACCCGCCGTTTCCGTCAGTGAAAATCCAATCACATAAAATCCCATGTTCAGTCTGCATGTTGCGTATCCGTGTAAGAAGTTCTGTGATTTGCTCGTCAATAGGATATACTCTGGACTTTTTTGTTTTGGTTTTCCCGACAGAAAACTCATTTCTCAATCGGTTATGTTTTGCCGATTTGTTAATGCTGATTACACCATTAGCCAAGTCCGACCACTTTAATGTTGCCAGTTCACTTACTCTCATACCTGTGTAAACAGCTAATTCGACAGCGTAGGCAGGCATATAAGTGGGAGCATTTGTGTAATAGCCTTTTAATGCCTTTAAAATGATTGCAAGTTCATTATCTGTGTAATACCCTTTGTCGGTTCTCTCTGCCACTACACAATGCTTTGAAAATTCTTTCGCTTCAAGAAATTCCATAGGGTTATCAACAATGATTTTCTCTATTCTTGCATATCGAATCACATTCTTTATGTAACCAAAGAATTTCCGGCAAGTCTCTTTGCATAGCTCTAGTCTTTTTATAGTTTCCAGTATAAAACGCCGTATGGTGTTTTCATTTATCTGGTTAATCGGAGTTTCTGCAAAGTCAGTACCTACAAAGAATCTTTTACAGTCCGTATTATATTTGTAAATAGAGTTATCGTCTAATTCCAAATCTTTTACCTTGCGCCACATATAGTATACTTCCAAAAATGTCGGACAACTGTTTTCTTGATTCTTTTTTTCCTTTTCAGCATTAACGTAGTATTCAACTATTCTATTGTCTAATTTTTCCTGACTGATACTTTCTATCTGTTTTCCCTTTGGCTTATCAACTCCCTCTTTTGGTAAATAGCTGTACCATTTGCCGTTTTTACCTTGCCAGTAGTTATACATTTTTTTGTGTAAATCAAGAACTTGTTTTTTTGTCATGTCAATCTGTTCTTGCATATCCGTCAGTGAAAGTATACCATTTTGCAATTCTTGATACAATGCTCTTAGTGCCACAACTCTTACATGGAGAGCGTCCATACATTGGAGAACTTCAAAATCATTCAGCTTAATCACAACGGTCACGCTCTTTTCTGATTTTGATGTATGTAACACTGCTGTCTTTCAGATATGTGCCATTGGATATTAGAGATTTTGTATCATATATTTGTCGTGTATACTCTTTTTGAAAGATAATATTCTCTTTCTGCAAGTCTGCAAGAATATCATCTGTAAGCATTAGCCTTGTTTCTTTCGGCATTTTCAGATTTTGAGATTTGAAAAACGCCTTTTTCTTATGCTCCTTTAATTCAAGGTCTTTTGAAAAATATTTGCTTAAATACCGCCCCCTATTTTCTTTACTGTCCACGTCAATTCGATTTATTTTAATAAATCCATGCGACCATAAATTCTGTAATTTTTCTTTTGCCACATACGGAAAATCAAAGAAAATAACATGGTAATGGATTGCTCCACGTTTCTGTTTCTCCCACGTTGCAATATATTTTAATAGCTGGGTTTTGGTCTGATATATGTAGTAATTTAGACGTTGGATAAAATTTTTAAATTCTCTGTTGGTTACTGTAATATCTTGAATGTTATCTCGAAATGTCAACGTTACAAATTTAGTTCTGTCATCAAAATTGCAATCGACAATACGGGCAATTTCCCACCTTGTCTGTTCGTAATGCTTTTGCTTGCGTTTTAAGCTGTCATATTGCCTGCGGGCTGACATTTCATCAAAAGTTTTGCGTTTGCTTGTTTCTGCTGAATCTTGCTTTGCTGTTGAATGAGTAAAAATAGGATTTTCATAAATGTATACTTCTTTTGTGGTAGGAGTTTCAATGATTTTCGTATTGTATGCAAAACACTCCGTTGCTTTGCTCACGAAATTCACCCCATATCCTATTTTGTAATGGTTCTTCCTATTTTCGGAAGATGTTGTTTTATATATCAAGTCTAGTCAGAAGAAACATCTTCTCTTTCAATGTCAGACAGCCAGCGCCTATAACGTTGCCCGGCACTGTCTGTCTGACAAGAGGGATTATTTCATTCCGGCTACTTTGATATTATCTGCTTCTGCCTTGACAGAAAGACGTCCGTTATAGAGACTCGCCCATGTCCGTAATCCTTCAAAGGAAACCGGAATTTGCCCTTTCTGTTCAAGCTCTTCATTAGAAATAATCTGACTGGTCGCTTTTACTCCGACCTTAACCTTTTCAAACTTCAGCTTTGGGAAAAGAACAGTATAGTAAAATCCAAGTTTTTCCTTTGTAGAAAAATCCACCCACTCAGAAACTTCTACCAACTGAAATTGTGTTTCCAGTTTATTCGGGTTTAAAATGAAGTCACTTCCTCGAATCAATATATCACCACCTTTCGTATATCTGAAAATCAGATATTTAGATATTCATATGATATACTATGAATTGACGCTTGTCAAGAAAAATATCTGAATATCCGATAAAAAGATTGACAGACTAAAACTAGTAAAATATAATGGGAGTTATAAAGGAGGTTCAGTTCAAGATATGAATAAAATAAAAGAATTGCGGAAAGAAAAGAATATCACTGTTGCAGAGCTGGCAAAAGAACTGGGGATTTCACAAAGTATGCTGACAAACTATGAAAACGGCAACGGAACTCCGAGGGATGAATCTATATGGGAAAAGCTTTCACAGATATTTGGAGTAAGCAAAAGTCACGTTATGGGACTGACAACAGATATCGAAACGGCAAATAAGGTAAAGCCGTTGAAAGTAGTTGTAGATATGTCACAGCCAGTATCTATCCAGCCTAAAAATCAGACTGACCTTGACGTATTACTGAAACTGGATTTGATAGACAGTGATGATATGAAAGAAGTATCAGAATTTCTCGATAAACTTTTATCCCAAGAGAAATACGAGGGTCGAAGAGAAATCAATATAGAATATATCGCAAAATAGAAATGTATTCATCCGTGCGCTTGCCCAGCCGACCCGCCGCCCTGTTAGGGACCGTCGCTCTGGGCATCCTGCGGAACGCTGGTCACAGAAAAAACACCAACAAAAAAGTTTTATGGAGTGGATGAACGAATAGCAAACAGTACGCAAAACAATGTGCTGTTTGTTATTTTTCTCCATACTCAAATCTAACTATTTTGAATGGTTTTCCACCATGACGGAGAAACCATTTTGAATAGTAAAGATTGATTTCAAGAGTGGTAGGCGTACCGTTAATCTTGTTATGCTCTTTTTCGATTTTTAGAATAGTATCGTCAATTTCCCAATATTTATATACAACCACTTTTAAGGTAGTGTCTCTCGTATCCTGACTACTTGTAGACATACTGTTAAACACATAATAATCAGGCAGACTGATGTAATACAAAATACCAGCGAACAGACATAATGCAAAAAATATTGCAACAAATTTCTTTTTCAAATCCCCTCATCTCCTTTGCCTTTAAGCAGTTCTTCAAATGATATGTTGAGATATTTCAAAATTTTTATGCAATCCGCAATTCCGGCTAAGTAAGACAAGTTAGAATATTCTATATTTTGTCTGTCACGTGCGTCTAATAGTTGATTTACTATTGTTCTTTGCTCGGCAGATAAGGACAAATCCATATATCGTTTTTCTGCAAGATTCTCTTGATCTGCATAATTCTGATAGTCATTGTCAGTTGTAAGTAATGATGATACAGATTCTTCTTTCATAGATTCCAGTGAGTGTTTGAATACATTATAAAAACCGTTATCAGCCATTGTTACTATCCCCCGATATTATTTGAATACGACAAAGTTACATTTTCCTGCTTTCTTTTAGACGAATGTTTCTAATGGGTGACAAGGAAAATCAAACCTCTGCATATACTCAAAACATAACACCAATCAGTCACAAGCGGAGGGAGTATAATGCAATGGATTTTACAAGATATACCTTTAGGAAGAAATATTCAAACTGCCAGAATGTCTAAGAATATGACACAAATGCAGGTTGTTGAAAAAATGCAGTTAATAGGCAGTAGTATTTCCAGAAGTACCTATGCCAACATAGAAACTGGACGCAGAAATATAAAAGCCAGTGATTTACGAGCGTTAAAAGAAGTTTTGGATGTTGATTATTCTGACTTTTTTAAAGACTAGAAGTTTCAAACGATTGTTTCTAACTAGTGACAATTTTAGCATACATGTAGCGTATACTCAAGAAAAAAGTTACCAGTCGGTCACAAATGAGGGTTATAATGCAGAGGGTTATACGTGATGTGCCATTAGGGCGTAATATACAAAACATAAGATTAAAAAAAGGCTTAACGCAAGACCAACTTGTTGCTAAAATGCAGATTCGGGGAAGCAGTATGTCACGTAGCACCTTAGCCAATATAGAAACCGGCAGAAGAAATATCAAAGCGTATGACTTAAAGATAATGAAAGAAATATTAAATGTGCCTTATGAGGAGTTTTTTGAAAATTGATTTGAAATATATAACGAGGAGTATCTATTCCCAATAGGATAGACACTCCTCGTTGTCAAATACAAATTAACAGATATGCAAGTTCTCCTTTCTGACCGATTGGGTCGCTTGTTTTATTCTGTCGTGGTTGGGTTTTGGTTGGGATTCAAAAACAGCCCTTACAAAGCCCGTAAATACGTTGTTCGTTGACCGTAGAGGTCGCAGGTTCAAATCCTGTCACTCCGATTTTTTTATTGGGATACCACAAAACCCGTGGATGCGGGCTTTGTGGTATTTTTTTGTTACGCTGAAAAGCAGCCAATCCTAAGACCGGCCGCTTCGTGTGTATAAATATTAAATTCAAATACAGGCTTATAAACTTTTTAAAATTATTGCCAAATTTTCTTTATGCCATGAAGTGCCAATCATTGTTTTGTTCACTTTAAAGGCCAATGTTCCTTGTGATGTAGTAATTTCTAATTTATAAGACATTAACTTTTTGTTGAATTTAACATCTGTTATTTCTTCCTTTGGAACAAAAAGAAATACATCATTTTCCAGTCTGCCTGTAATGTTATTTAATCCGATAATAACAATGCCGCTGTCATTAAAATTCATTGCGAAATATTGCATAGAAAGAGCAGTCGCAGCTGAACCAAGAGCATAAGTGAATTTATTCGGGAATATAACGCCGATAATAGATGCGTTTTCTTTAAATGCGATGTTTTTTTCATTAAGGTATTGTTTAATATCTTGTTCTTTTAGCATATTATTGTACTCCTGTAAAAGCGAAATTTCAGATCTGAAAAGTATCGGCACAACATCATTGTAAAACTGTCGTGCCTTGGCGATCTTACCCTCAGTCTCAGACAATTCCTGCTGAAGCTGAAGAAAGTTTGTATTCGCTGTCAGCCTGCCATGACTCCTCCAGACCGCCCCGCCCATGACCGCACGATTAGTATATACGATTTCTTCCATCAACGCAATGAAAATATAAGCGTGCCTATTCAAATATTCCACGTCTTCGCAGGCCTTTTCTGCATTTCATGACGCTTCCTTCTTATGGACAGATTAGACCTGGGAATTAGCCCGGATGAGTTCCTGCAGAGGAATATGCTCATTGCGATAGCGGGCCTGGGGGTTCTTCTCCGGGATCGTCAGTTGAATGGCATTATGCGGACAGGCGTGGATGCAAGCCAGACATGTTTGACAACACCCGGGCGTATGCACGGCTCTGCCGTCCACAACACGAATGGAAGCGGAGGGGCATACCTTTTCACAAACACCGCATCCCACGCAGGCTTCCGTAACGCGCAGCAGATGCTGCCATACATCCGTCGGCATCTGGCTCATGCGCTCCAGGAATTCTTGATGAGCCGCCCGGTCCTGGTCGGTCACAGGAGCAATCCAATGCCTATGACTGTTTATATCCGTCAGGATATTTGCCAACTGATCTTCTACATGTTTATCCAGCAGCTTCTGTTCTGCCATGTCAAAACTGGGCAGCCAGTTATCTACCATCAGAATGACATTGATATAGCTGGCCGCGATCCCATACTCCTCGCAAAGTTGCTTCGCCAGCTCTGCCGCGCCGCCGTGACGGTTCCCATAGGTAAGTATTATATAGAAATAATTCGTCCGGAATCGGGCACGCTTCAAAAAATCCTTTACCATAGCCGGCACCTCATGTCCATAAACCGGAGAAACAATGCCGATCTTGTCTGCCGCAAATTCTAACTTCGGCTGATGGATCACCTGTGGGATACTGAGCGGATTAGAGTCCAGTCTTTTAGCAATATAAAGGCTGTTACCTGTACCGGTAAAATAGAATATCATGACGTCTCTCCTTTCTGATCTTCTTGCGATTCGCTTCTATCCATATTATAATCCGGTTGAAATTATCGTTTTACAAAACCGATTATAATATCCGATAGTTACAATCGGTCAAGGCTTTTTTGCAAATTCTTGACACGCCAAAGGCCCCACTGAAGTGGAGCCTTTTCTTGTAATTCTACTCCGGCCACTCTCCGTCGAACACGACTTCCGCCGGACCAGTCATATACACAGTATCCTTTGCCCTGTTCCACTGAATCTGGAGATCTCCTCCCAGAAGTTTTACAGAGACTTCGTCTTCCGTCAGACCGCCCAGCACGCAGGCGACCGCTACTGCGCAGGCGCCTGTTCCGCAGGCGAGCGTCTCCCCTGACCCGCGTTCCCATACGCGCATCTGCACCGTATTCCGGTTCAGCACTCTGACGAACTCTGTGTTGATCCGATTCGGGAATCGCTCATGGTTCTCGAACTTCGGGCCTATCGTTTCAAGAGGCAGTTCTTTTACGTCCTGGTCTACGAAGATGACCGCATGAGGATTGCCCATAGAGACACATGTCATGCGGTACTCTTTCCCGTCCACTGTGATCGGCTCGCCGACAGCTCTCTCGCCTGCTGCCACGACAGGAATTTTTGCCGGGCGCAGTTCCGGCCGGCCCATATCCACTCTCACAAGCTTTACTTTTCCGTCTTCCACCGTCAGGTCGAGATGTTTGATTCCACCCAGAGTCTCCACAGAAATCCGCGTCTTATCTGTCAGTCCGTAGTCGTAGACATATTTTGCCACACAGCGAATACCGTTTCCGCACATCTCTCCCCGGGAGCCGTCCGCATTATACATCTCCATCTCAAAATCCGCCCTGTCAGAAGGATTGATCATAATGAGTCCGTCCGAGCCGACGCCGAAGTGTCTGTCGCTGATTTTTACGGCGAGCTCGGAGGGATTGTCTATCTTCTCCTTAAAGCAATTGACATATACATAATCGTTGCCAAGTCCCTGCATTTTTGTAAACTTCATATTCTGCTTTTCCTTTCTTTTTATTCCTGCATTACAGTCAGAATCATGCGCGCAGTCTCCGCCATATCGTTTCCGCTCTCCATACTCGTCTTCTGCACATAGCGGTGTGCCTCATCCTCGGACATATGATTGCGTTCCATAAGAAGAGCCTTGGCCTGGTCAATGACCTGTCTGTCACCTTCATTTCTCATCCTGCCCCTCTGCCGCCGCTTTCTCCGCCGCCTTTCCTGCGACTGCTGCATCATCTCGACAGTATTTACAAGATCATATACTTTGATCGGCATGGAAAGCCCCACCACACCGTCCGGAAGGCCTTCCGCCCATTGCCGGGCGGAGGCGAGCAGAAGGATTTGGAATCCCCCCGGCAGATATTCTCTCAGCTGCGTGTAGTGCATATCCTGCATCCGGTCCGGACACACGACAATGCCCTCATTCCACGTCTCGGCATATTGAAGTACTTTTGCGCCCGTCTGGCAGACAGCAGACACTTCGAGCCCGGCTTTTACAAATATATTACGGATATTCACTGCATTTTCCCGCTTTGAAAACGCAATTATTATATTCGTCAAACCAGTCTCACCTCCTGCTGTCTGCTATATATTCGTGTTATACCTTATAGAGATAGTTTTCAATCTCCCAGTCGGTCACTTGCATGGAATACTCTTTATACTCTCTTCTGTGCGCCTTGATGATCTTATGCGCCAGATCCTTCCCCAGCACTTTCAGGATCAGTTCATCTTTCTCCAGTTCATCCACCGCATCCTTCAGAGATCTCGGAAGTTCCTGCACGCCCAGTTCGTTCCTTCGCTCCGGCGTCATCTTCTGGATATTCTCATCAATGCACTTCGGCGGCATGATCCGGTTCTCGATCCCATCCAGCCCTGCCATGAGCAGCACCGCCAGAGCAAGATACGGGTTCGCCGTGGCATCCGGACTGCGAAGCTCAATTCTCGTGTTTTCTCCGCGCCCTTCCGGCACTCGGATCAGCGGTCCTCTCGTCTTAGACGACCATCCCATATAGACCGGAGCCTCATATCCGGGCACAAAACGCTTGTAAGAATTGACCGTAGGATTTGTAATGCATGTGATTGCCTTCATATGCTTCATAAGACCACCGATGAAATAATATCCTTCCCGGCTCAGGCCGTTTACATCCTCCTTACTCTGGAAGATATTCACGTCTCCCCGGTTCAATGACAAATTGATGTGCATACCCGAACCGTACATCTCACTGCGTGGTTTGGGCATAAAAGTAGCATGGAGGCCATGCCGTTTCGCAATAGTCTTCACTACCATTTTAAATGTCATAAGATTGTCCGCCGTCACAAGAGCCTCGTCATAGCGGAAGTCGATCTCGTGCTGGGCCGGAGCGATCTCATGATGGGAAGAGAGGATCTCAAATCCCATGTCCTCCAGAGTAAGTACCATATCTCTTCTTGCGTTCTCTCCAAGGTCCACCGGGCCCACATCGAAGTAGCCCCCTTTTTCATGGGTTACCGTAGTAGGCAGTCCGTCATCATCGGTGTGAAACAGGAAAAACTCGCACTCCGGTCCGGCATTGAGCGTATATCCCAGTTTTGCCGCATACGCGATCGCCCTTTTCAGAACATATCTGGGATCCACCTCGTAGGGCGTTCCATCTGTGCGGTAAACATCACAGATCAGCCGGGCCACTTTCCCCTGCTGAGGACGCCACGGAAAGATCTCAAACGTGCTCAGATCAGGATAGAGATACATATCCGAATCCTCCTCGCCCGAGAGGCCGTCCAGAGAAGAAACATCAAACATACAGCGATTGTCCAGCGCCTTTTCAAGCTGACTTACGGTAACCGCCATGTTTTTCATCGTTCCGAAAATATCTGTGAACTGGAGACGGATAAAGGCGACGTCTTCATCTTCCACAAGCCGCAGAATATCTTCTCTTGTGTAATTATGCATAAAATGAAACCTCCTTTTCATTTTGTCCGTTAAGAGAAAAGGGCGTTCTCCTCCTAGAGGAAACGCCCTTGTTTCGTCATTCATTATATCTTCTGACTGCCAAAATGTCAATTTACTTTCCGGGATCTGGTCCTACCTGCCCCCCCCTTCATCCAAAGGAATCCCCATCCGGGCAGTTCCACCGTATCGATCATCTTGGTCTGTCCGCTCAGAAGATCTGTGTATTCCGCCGCCTCAGGCATCCAGACCGTTTTGACGTTGTCGCTGAAGTTAAAGACCGCATGAAGCTCCTCGTCTTCTGTGACGCGCACAACCCAAAGGATGGACTGATCGCTGTAGTCTTTCGTGTGCACCGGGGCGTCTGCGTTAAATACCGGTTCGCTTCGTCTGATCTTCTCAAGTCTTTCAAGTCCATTGAAGATCCCGCCCTGAACGCTGGACTTATCCCCGATATTGTCCACCAGCTCCCAGCAGAATTTCCCTCTGTGTATATAGCGGGAATCCGGTGCCTTATCCGGGTCATCCTTGTATGTGTAATCATTGACCTGTCCGATCTCATCACCACTGTAGAGCATCGGGATACCAGACTGTGTGAACATGTACGCATGAAGCATGAGATCCTTGCGGATCGCCTGTTCCATCTTCTCTTTGTCCCGCTCGAATCCCGCGCTCTCCACACCACACATAGACGCTGTCGTGGCACAAAACCTGGCGTCTCCGGTTACCGGATCCTCGTTGTAGAGTTCCCCGCGGCTTACGCTCCCTTCGGTCTTTCCCTGGAAGTAATCATTCAGATATTTCTTGTGGGGCACTTCCTTCATGCCCCAGTCGCTGAGAGTACCATAGTCCAGCCCCCAGCCTATATCGTCGTGGCATCTCAGATAATTAAGAAATGTGTACTCCCTTGGCAGAGCACAGACAATATCCATCTGCTTTCTCAGAAGACGGATGTCTCTCGTAGCCACGGTATTCCATGTGGTAGCCATAGTCGTCACATTGTAGAGCATATGGCACTCCGGCTTCTCGACAGTACCAAAGTAAGGCGCCACTTTATCCGGCTCCATAACCACCTCTCCAAGCAGCACAATCCCCGGGCAGACGATCTCCCCGATCATGCGCATCATGCGGACGATAGTATGTACCTGGGGAAGGTTCCTGCAGTTCGTGCCCAGTTCCTTCCAGATATAAGGCACCGCGTCGATGCGGATGATGTCCATCCCCTGGTTCGCAAGATAGAGAAAGTTGTACATCATCTCATTAAACACCCGCGGATTCCGATAATTCAGATCCCACTGATAAGGATAAAAGGTAGTCATCACATAATGTTTCAGATCGGGCAGATAAGTAAAGTTTCCCGGCGCGGTCGTCGGGAATACCTGGGGAACTGTCTTCTCATATTCCCGAGGGATCGCCGGGTCATCGTAGAAGAAGTAACGGCTCATGTATTCCCCATCTCCCTGACGCGCCCGTTTCGCCCATTCATGGTCTTCCGATGTGTGATTCATTACAAAATCCATGCACAGACTGATGCCTCTGTCATGGCATTGTTCTGCCAGGGCCGAGAGATCTTCCATTGTTCCCAGATCCGGCTTCACCTTCCGGAAATCAGCGACAGCGTATCCTCCGTCCGACCTGCCCTTCGGTGAGTCGAGGAAGGGCATCAGATGGATGTAGTTGACATTGCATTTCTCAAGATACGAAAGCTTATCACCAACACCCTTAATATTTCCCGCAAAATTGTCAATGTACATCATCATGCCCAGCATTTCACGCCCTCGGTACCACTCGCTCTTCTTCTCGCGCTCGGCATCCAGTTTTTTCAGTTTTCCGTTTCGCTGGTCATAGTACTGCTTCATCTGCCCGCACAGTTCGGCAAACATTGCGTCGTTCCCGTACAGTTCCATATAGAGCCATCTCAGCTCATCGTGATGACGGGCAAGCCGCTCCTGAAAGACTGCGTCTTCCCGCTTTTTTGCCGCGGCCGCTTTTGTTGCGACCGTTTTGGGGGCAGCCGTTTTTCTCGCAGCTGCCTTTGCCGTGTTTTTCACCCGTTTCGCCATCCGTCCAGTCCCCCGTTCTTACTATTCTTCACACACAAAATGCCACTGATATGCCTGATATTCGCCCTCTAATACCGGCTTCGGTATTCCTGCCTCGCGAAGAGCTGTACTGTTATAGACCTGTCCGCTCTCCGTATCACGGTACATCGTATTCTCTTTGAGTCCTTTAACTTTAATATAATCCACAGTCATGTTAGCATGCTTCTTGATACCTACGACCTGCACAAGCGCTTCTTTCTGATCCTCGGAGACAAACTCCCATGCCCCCTGATTATCCGTCTGAGGATTCGTCAGACGGTAATAGTGTCCGGTCTGCACAAGGGATGCGTACTTTTTATATTCCTCAATCTGCCGGCGGATCTCAGCTTTCTCCTCTTCACTGAGCTCGTTTAAGTTCAGTTCATATCCGAATGTTCCCGCCATCGCTACCATGCCTCTGGTCTTTAAAGGCGTAATCCTTCCGGTCTGATGGTTCGGTGATGCGGAGACGTGAGCTCCCACCGAAGACGCCGGATAGATAAAGGAAGTTCCGTACTGAATCTCCAGACGATCGATAGGATCGGTGTTATCACTGCACCAGATCTGAGGCGTATAGTAGAGCATGCCCGCGTCAAAGCGTCCGCCTCCACCGCTGCATCCTTCGATCAGAATGTTCGGATATCTGTTTACAAGGCGCTCCAGGAAATCATAAAGGCCGAGCACATAGTCATGGAGCACTCTTCCCTGACTGTCAGCCGTAGCAGAATAGATATCCGCCAGACTCCGGTTCATGTCCCATTTTACATATTCCACATTGCCCTGATCCAAAACTCCGCAGATCTGTTCATAGATATAGTCCACTACTTCTTTTCTGGAAAAGTCCAGCACAAGCTGATACCTTGAACGGTTGGGACGACGGCCCGGTATCACGAATGCCCAGTCAGGATGCTCCCTGTAGAGATCGCTGTCCTCATTTACCATCTCCGGTTCAATCCAGATACCGAATTTCAACCCCATGTCGTTGACTCTGCTGATCAGTTCACCCAGAGTACAGCCCAGTTTCTCCTCATTGACTTTCCAGTCGCCCAGACCTCTGAGTTCACTGTCCCGGTTTCCAAACCAGCCGTCATCCATGACGAACATCTCGATCCCCAGATCGGCGGCCTGTTTTGCAAGTTTTAAGAGGCTCTCTCCTGTGAAGTCAAAGTAGGACGCCTCCCAGCTGTTGAGAAGAATCGGTCGTACAGTCTCTTTATATTTTCCTCGGCATAGGTGGGTGCGTATACAGCGATGGAAGTTCTGGGAGAGCTTTCCAAGACCTTCGGAAGAATAACTCATCATAACCTCCGGAGACTGGAACTCCTCCCCGGCACTTAACGGATAGGCGAACTGTTCCTCAGAAAATCCCATCAGCACGCGAGTCTGATAGTACTGATCTTTCCCGGCTTCACTCTGAAATCCCCCGCTGTAGACAAACGCAAGGGAGTAGCATCCTCCGGAATCCTCTGTGGCGTCGTGTTCCGCCACAATCACCGCCGGATTATACTGGTGACTGGATGTTCCTCTCAGGCTTCCGATCTTGGATACGCCGTGTCCGATCGGTATTCTCTGGCAGTTTCTCTCCATAGCATGCCGTCCGTAGAATGTAATAAAGTCATAGTCTCCGCCTACCATTTCGAGACACGCGGGCATCAGTTTTTTCACAGAGATATGGCCTTCGCTGGCATTGATGATTCTGACGCTTCTCGTGATCACATCATATTCCGGCAGGACTCCGTACAGAAGAACAGCCTTCACACCGGTCACCCTGTCTACAAGAACAACCTCCAGAGTCTGGGCCTCTTCCGTATCTGCATACACAGCCGGCAGACCTTTGAGCGAATATTTTCCTTCCCGGATACTGTGGCTGTCGTATCTGAAATCGCTGCTGTATGTCCGGTCCGTGTTCTTGATAATGCACGCCGGCGTACGGTAATCGCCTGTTCCAAGGGAAGGGAATTCCTGCGGAAGAGCATCCATAGAATACGTCTTATCCGTTCCCGCGTCATAGGGATTGCCTGAAAATCCCCGGTCATAATAAGTCAGCAGATAGTCCATACAGCCTTCCGCACGCTTCCCATAGTATAAGTGGAGCAGAAAGCCATACCTGTCGATCTGCATCTGATAGGTTGTATTCTTTGTATGCAAAGAAATCGTCCTGTGTTTTTCATTAAAAACTATACTCATATTAATTCTCTCCCTGATCTGTAATATAAACTCCGCCGGCAGAGCCAGCCGATCTCATGCAAAGGCGGGTTTATGTACTGACTCTGTACACAGACCCGCCTTAAAACAGATGCGCCAAAGCATCTGAGCTTATTTACTTGACAGCGCCGTTTACCACACCGTTGATGATCTGTTTCTGGCAGATTACATAGAATATGATAATCGGGATCAGCGCCAGCAGATACGATGCGAACGCCAGGTTATAGTTCGTTCCGAACTGTGTCTGGAATGTCAGCTGTGCCAGCGGAAGAGTGTTTTGTCCGCTTCCCGCCATAATAACCAGCGGCGTCATAACATCATTCCATACAGCCAGCGCGGTAATAACCGCCACCGTGGCATGCATCGGCTTCATAATCGGGAAGATGATCTTCCAGAAAGTCCGCCATGTACTTGCGCCGTCCACTCTTGCTGCTTCTTCAAGCGCGATCGGTATATTTACAAGATAGCCTGTATACAGAAGTAAATTCATCGGCATATAGAATACCACATAAAGGAGAATAACACCAGCCCAATTTGCAAGATGCATCTCCGCCGTCTGTTTTGCCAGAGGCATCATCAGAATCGCGAACGGCACGAACATACCGCTTACAATAAACAGATACACAAAATTATACCATTTGCTGTGGCCTTTGTTTCTCCCGACAGCGTATCCCATCAGTGAGTGAAGCAGGATGCTGAGCACTACGGTCATAACCGTCACCAGCAGACTGTTTCCAAGAGAATGCCAGAAATCCGTCACTTCCATCGCCTGAGCAAAGTTGCTTAGGCTCCATGTCTCCGGCAGAGAAAGGATTCCTGATATACTCGTCGTCATCTCCGACGGCTGTTTAAACGCGATAACAATAGCCATATACAGAGGGAATGCTATCGTAAGCAGCCCGATAAACAGAAGGATCGTAATCGGCCAGTTTACTCTTGCTTTCATTTTCTCATACATTATAACTGTTCCTCCTTCCTGCTCGATATGGACATCTGTGCCACAGAGATCACTACAATCACAATAAAGAATACAACCGCGTTAGCACTCTGATAGCCGAAACTTCCACCCTCCATACCATTCTGGTAAATGAGGTAGGAAATGGACTCTGTGCTCTGCGCAGGGCCTCCCTGTGTCATCGCCATGATCTGGTCAAACACCATCAGAAAGTTCTTTACACAGAGAACCATGTTGATCGTAAAGAAAGGAATGATAAGAGGGAAGGTCAGGTATCTGAACTTCTTCCATCCGGTAGCTCCGTCAAGGTCTCCCGCCTCATATACGTCCTCCGGCACTGTCTGCAGACCGGAAATGTAGATAATCGTGTTCATGGCGATATTCTGCCATGCACACACAACTACAATGGCAATCCACGCCAGGCTTGTGCTGGATAACAGACTGGTGCTTAAAGTCTCGCTTCCGATCATCTTTCCGAGTTCCGGAAGAATATAGGTGAAAATATACTGGAAAATATATCCCACAACCAGCGCGCCCAGTACGTTCGGTACGAAATAAGCCGCTCTCAGGAATGTCTTTCCTTTAATCTTGCTGTTTAATCCAAGCGCAAGGATCAGACTGATCACATTGGTCACGATGGTAGCTGCGATCGCAAGCTTAATCGTGAACAGATATGAGTTGCCGATTCTGGGATCGGTGAACAGATCCATATAGTTTCTGAAGCCGACCCAGTCATAGTCTCCAAATCCTTTGAAATTTGTAAAACTATAGATCACACCACGGATCAGCGGCACTGTGTTAAAGCATACAAACAGCGCCAGAATCGGTATCGTGATCAGCATATAGGTTCGCTTGCTGTCATTTACTTTTTTCATATTTCCCCGCTCCTTTCCTACTCGGCAGTTCCGTGCTCTTCATTGTATTCCTGAACTTCACGGATAATATCTCTGTTATATCTCTGCCAGCGTGTATCAAAATCACTCAGGAACGCGTCTACATCCCCGTTGATCAGGAACGTCTGGATCAGCGCGTCCGCCGCCATCTCAGACGGATAGTAATGATCCTGATAGTCCGTCATATTGCCCGACTCGATAAAGGACGTCATGCCGTCCACCTCTGATGCAAGCTGGAAATCGCCCGTCTTACACGGAATGGCATTCTGCGCGTCGACGTATGCCTGAATGTTGTCATCCTCCAGCAGGAAATCGATCACTTCCAGCGCCGCCTCCTTATTCTCGCACGCTTCCGTCACCGCAAACATCAGGTCAACACCTGAGTTCAGCGTGTTCTCAGCCGGATCTTCGTTGCCCGGCATTACGAATGAATCGATATTCATATCCGGGTTTACGGACAGAATCTGGGGCACTGCGTAGCTTCCGATAGGGTACATCGCAGACTCGCCGTTGGCGAATGCTGTGCAGGCATCATTGTAGCCGTACGCAAACGGATCGTCCGGACCGTAACTTACCAGCTCAAGGCACTTCTCCGCCGTCTCACGATACTCGTCTGTAAAGGTGGTCTCGCCCGCATTGACGTTCCGACATGTATCTGACGGAGCAAGGCCTACCGCAAGAGCATTCCACGGCGCAAGACAGGTCCATGTATCACGGAATCCGAAATAGAACGGAAGTATCCCTTCCGCCTCAATATCCTGGCACAGGTCTATGAGCTCACTCCATGTCTCGGGAATCTCCCAGCCATGCTCCTCAAACAGATCTCTGTTATACAGAATTCCGGCAGCATTCGCCACATAGGGAACGCCATATGTACCGTCAGTCGGAACGATCTCCAGTGATTCAAGGATGTCTACATAGGTCGGGTTTATGTTCTGGAGTCCTTCATAGTCGGAAACATCTGCGAGAATACCCGCGTCAACATAATAAGAATAGTTAATGTCTCCTCCTATTCCGATGATGTCGGGATAATCCTCTCTGATGAATCTCGTTCTCATGATCGTGCTGGCATCATTTGGAGAACTGATGGTCAGCCGGATGTTGTCGTGCGTCGCATTGAACTCATCTTCCACCTGATCGAAGTACGTCGCCGCTTCCGGCTTGTACTGAAGAATCTCAATCTCTGTCACGCCGTTGTCCTCGCCTGAACCGCACCCCGGAAGAACCAGAGCCGTGATCATCGATACCGCCAGTACCGCGCTGACCGCTCTTTTCTTTTTCATAATTACTTCAGCTCCTTCCTTTAGCTTTTCCGCTTATAAAACGATTATAATATCGCAAAATGCATCTGAAAATATCTGTGTTTTCCGTGTTTTATACCAAAATGCAACTTATATGTGATTTATGCGAAGTCACATCGCATTTAGGTATATTTTGAGGTATAATCTTTACATCGACCACAAAACAACGCACAAAAAAGCGAGGAAAACTTCTATGGGAAAAGCTGTATTTTCTGTATTTCCAAGTGAAAATTTTGTAGATCTGAATATGTACCAGTTCGGAAAGGAACAGTGCGATCCGGCGCAGTCTTTCGGCCCCGCCATCCGCAATCACTACCTCTTTCACTATGTTCTCTCAGGCACCGGCAGGCTTATGGCGGACGACTCGAGCGGAACTACCCGTGAATATCAGATCAGAAGCGGACAGGGTTTTATGATTTTCCCAAAGCAGATCAACACATATATCGCAGACCCGGATCTCCCGTGGGAATATGTCTGGATTGAATTCGACGGACTTCGCGCCCGGGAAGCGATAGAAACCGCCGGGCTCACACCGGATCATCCAGTCTACCACGCAGCATTTAAAGACCTGCGGGAGAATATGACTGAAGAGATGCTCTATATCGCAGAGCATGGCAGCGAATCACCGTTTCATCTGATCGGCCATCTCTACCTCTTTATAGATTATCTCACCCGCTCCGCCGCGTCCGTTCGCCTGGCGTCCAACGGCAAAGTAAGAGATTTTTATATAAAAGAAGCTCTCAATTACATCGAACAGAGTTTTCAGAATGATATTTCCATCGAGGAAATCGCGTCCTTCTGCGGATTAAACCGCACATACTTCGGACGTATCTTTAAGGAAACAGTGGGAAAATCTCCCCAGCAGTTTCTCTTAAGCTACCGTATGGCAAAAGCCGCGGAGCTCCTGAAACTGACCTCTCTGTCTGTCCGCGATATTGGAAATGCGGTGGGATACCCCAACCAGCTTCATTTCTCGAGAGCGTTCAAAAACGTATACGGTATGTCGCCACGGGAGTGGAGAAATAAAAACCGGGTTGTATAGAGCCCGGGAAATCGCCTAAAGTACCAAAAGGCACATAATAAGAGCTTGAGATACAGCGCCACGCTGTGCCTCAAGCTCTTTAATAAAAGACAGTGCCTACGCCTTTATCAGATTGTCTACTTCCCCGCGTTCCGGCATGGACCGGATCGCCCCTTTCTTCGTCGTCACGATAGCCGCAGCCGCATTGGCAAACGTGAGCAGCTCGCCCAGCTGATCTTCGGTGAGATCTTCAAACCCGTGCTCCACGATATAATTCAGAGCGCTTCCACAGAATGTATCTCCGGCTCCGGTCGTCTCAATTGCTTTCACAGAGAATCCCGGACGCTCCACACGCATCCCTTTATAATACGCCCTGCTGCCGTCTTTTCCCATAGTCAGGAGGATCAGTGGAATGTGGTATTTCTCCCGAAGGTACGCGATTCCTTCGTCGTAATCCTCTTTGCCTGATACAAACTGAATCTCATTGTCAGAAATTTTCAGAATATCGCACACTCCGAATCCATACTCCATCTGCTCTTTCGCAAGATCCAGAGAAGACCAGAGCGGCGGGCGCAGGTTTGGGTCAAAGGAAACCAGACATCCCGCGTCTTTTGCCGCCTGAACCGCTTTTTTCGTAGCCGCCCTCACTCCGTCGTGAGTCATAGAGAGCGTTCCGAAGTGAAAGAGTTTCGTCTGAGAGACAAAATCGGGATCTACCTCATCCTCCGTGAGCATCATATCCGCACCCGGGTTGCGGTAAAACGAAAATTCCCGGTCTCCGTCCGGAAATGTATGAACAAATGCCAGCGTCGTGTTCACTGACTTGTCCATCACCAGCCTGGAAGAATCGATCCCGGCCTCGGTAATCGTATTTTTCAGAAGGGTTCCAAACTGATCCTTCCCTACTTTTCCCAGAAACGCTGTCTTCTTTCCCATCTTGTTGAGAAGGGCAAGCACATTGCACGGCGCCCCGCCCGGACACGCCTCAAACATGCTGTTCCCCTGTTCACTCTGTCCGTTCATCGTAAAATCGATCAGAAGCTCGCCAAGCGCAATTACATCATATTTTTTCTCCATCTTTTGAACCCTCCTGTCGGCTTTCTTATTCATTCATATAATATTGTCAGAAATGACTTGTGTTTTTCATTTAGTTGAAGTATACCAGTTCTTCTATCGGATCAGCAAGATCAATGTGATCCGCCTCCAGAACCGGGCCTTCCCCCCGGTACACTGACAGATTGGCAAACCGGATCTTCGCCCTTACGGTCACCCACTGTCCCGGCTTCAATTTCGGAGCGTATGCACTGCGGCACACATACCCCAGAAAAGAAGTGTCATCAGCACAGCAGGTCATGGCCATACGCCCGGCCATGAACACCTTTGAGGGAAATGATCTGGGCTTTAGTACTTTTGCCGTGATCTCCACTGTTTTACCTTTATACCGGTCCGGATTCTCCATCATGTCCACATACCAGATCCCATAGTCTTCCCTGGCGATTCGGATGACTGGCGCTTTCAGGTCATAGGGTACGTCGTCTTCAAATATATTCTCGATCTCCCCGCTTTCGTCCTCAAAGATCACCTCAGCCTGCGGGCTCACCACCTTCACACTGCGGCGGTATCCCGCCAGAGGTTCGATGTCCTCGCAGCGGTTGAACAAAACCATATCAGCGCCTCTCACCATCTCTACAAAAAGCGGCTTGAGATTCGTCAGATACATCTGAAACGTGCTGGCGTCCACTGTGGTAATCTTCTGCTCAATCCCCCACCCCTCCGGAAGTTTAAGATTCTCAAACTCGCTTACCTTCCACATTCCGTTGTACTCTACCACGACCCGCTCCGGACTGTGTTTTTGATTGAGTTGTTCAAGCCATTCTGCTGTAAGAACAGCCTGGTCTTCCACCTTTTCTATAACAACGCCGTACTTTAGCATTTCCATCGGGTCATACTCTTCTTCCCCCTCTTCACAGAGAATCAGGAGTGTCTTTCCATTAATCTGAAAGTAGTCCTGCTTCAGGGTAAAGGTCAGAAACTGAGTCTTGCCGCTGTCAAGGAATCCGGTCATCAGATAAACCATAACACTTGGTTCATTCATATTCTATCTCTCCTTCTCCGCCTGTTTTCTAAATTAAGACAGGCCAAACAGTTCTGACAGCCCGCTCTCATTCAGCCCGGCTCCGATTACGCAGATTCTGCCCGTGTATTCAGGCGCTCCGCTGCGTACTTCGCTCTCTCCCGGCACCATATCAAAGTAGATCCACTCTCCATCAGCGCCGGCGACCATGCCTTTCGCACGGAGCACATTTCCGAATTCGGTTTCATCTTCCAGTTTTTTGAGCATATCTGTTATCTGCTCTTTCGTATAGGTATGGATCGTCTCATGCCCCCAGCTCGTAAACACGTCGTCCGCATGATGATGACCCGCGTGATCATGGTGATGTCCGTGACCGTGGTGATGACTGCAGTCATGTCCATGTCCGTGCCCGTGACCGTGCTCATGCTCATGGTCATGATGACCGCAGCCGTGGCCATGCCCGTGCCCGTGACCGTGCTCGTGATCATGTGCATGGTGACCGCAGCCGTGGCCATGCTCGTGCCCATGCTCGTGATCATGTGCATGGTGACCGCAGCCATGCCCATGTCCGTGTCCATGACCATGTCCACAGCACTCGCCCTTTTCGTGAGGATGACCGCACTCCGGGCATGTCATTTCGTCCATAAGCTCGTCCTCCAGCGACTTGCTTTCTTCCATCGTCTCGAGTATTTTCTGCCCTGAGAGCTGAGCGATAGGCGTTGTGATAAACGGAGCCCTCGGATTGAGTTCCCGAAGAAGCGCCACACTCTCTTCTGTCTTTTCCGGTTTCGCCTTGTCGGTACGGCTTAAGATCACCGCTCCCGCATATTCGATCTGGTTGCTGAAAAACTCTCCGAAATTCTTCCTGTAGATCCGGCACTTCGTCACATCCACAACAGTGCTGAAACTGTTAAGCTGTGCGTCAATATCTTCCTGCACATCCTGTACGGCCTTGATCACATCTGAGAGTTTCCCGACTCCTGATGGCTCGATCAGGATGCGGTCCGGATGATAAGTGTCGACTACTTCTCTGAGTGATTTGCCGAAATCGCCTACAAGGGAGCAGCAGATGCAGCCGGAGTTCATTTCCCGTATCTCGATTCCGGACTCCTTTAAAAATCCCCCGTCAATCCCGATCTCTCCGAACTCATTTTCAATCAGAACTACCTGCTCGCCTGTAAATGCTTCTGCGAGCAGTTTCTTTATCAGTGTTGTTTTCCCGGCTCCCAGAAAACCAGATATAATATCTATCTTTGTCATATCAATATTTCCTCCTTACGCTACTGTATTTTTATCTTTCTTTCATTTCAGATCCAGTTCTACCGGACAATGATCCGAACCCATGACATCTGTCAGGATCGCTGCGTCTTTCAGCCTGTCCCTAAGGCTTTCGGAGACACAGAAATAGTCGATGCGCCACCCCGCGTTCTTCGCCCGGGCGCTGAAACGGTAAGACCACCAGGAATAAATCCCCTCCTGATCCGGATAGAAGTAACGGAAAGTATCGATAAAACCGGCGTCCAAAAGCTCTGTAAACTTCCCTCGCTCCTCATCGGTAAATCCCGCGTTCTTCCGGTTTGTCTTCGGGTTCTTCAGATCAATCTCCCTGTGAGCTACATTCATATCTCCCGTCACGATGACCGGCTTCGTCTCTTCCAGTTTTTTCAGATATGATCGGAAGTCATCTTCCCACTTCATACGATAATCAAGCCGCGCCAGCTCATTTTGTGAGTTGGGCGTATACACTGTAACAAAATAGAAATCTTCGAATTCACAGGTAATCACACGCCCCTCCTGGTCGTGCTCCTCAATACCGATTCCGTAGGACACCAAAAGCGGTTTCTGCTTTGTGAACACTGCTGTTCCAGAATATCCTTTTCGCACCGCGTAATTCCAGTACTGGTAGTATCCCGGGAGTTCCAGCTCCAGCTGGCCCTCCTGCATCTTCGTCTCCTGAATACAGAAAATGTCGGCGTCTGCCTGCCTGAAGAAATCAAGAAATCCTTTCTGGACGCATGCCCGGATTCCATTTACATTCCATGATATAAGTTTCATTTGATCCTCCTGAAGTGTTATTATCATTCGGTATAACACAAGGAAGGACAGATACCTCTACCTGTCCCCTCTAATTATAGTACACCTCTTTCAGGAACAGTCCTCTCGCCGGGGCAAGAAAGCCTGCCTGTCTTCTGTCTTTTGTTCTAAGCGCTTCACCTACGCTCTCAGGCGTGCGCCTGTGAAGCCCTGCCTCAAGCAGTGTTCCGGTAATAATTCTCACCATATGGTACAGAAATCCGCTGCCTTCATAGCGGATCGTCACACTGCTGCCTTGTCCGCTGATTATTATATCATAAATTGTCCTCTTTGTGGACTTTTCATCTTTTTTATCAGTAAACGCGGCGAACTCGTGAGTCCCTTTCAGCATCTTTGCCGCCTCTCTCATGGCGTCTGTATCCAGCCCATGCGGAAAATGACAGCAGCACCGTCTCTGAAACACATCCGGCTTTTCGCCCGTATCAATTCGGTACTCGTACACCTTCCCGGACGCGTTCTTTCTGGCGTGGAACCCGTTTCTCACAAGCTGCGCTTCCCGAATCCTGATGTCGCCGGGCAGTCTTCGGTTGATCTCACCGGTAAAGAAATCTTCAGGCATCAAGCCAGACATAACTATACTCGCAGTCTGCCCCTCGGCGTGAACTCCCGCGTCCGTCCTTCCCGAGCCGTCCACTCCCACAGGATAGCCTGCCGCCTCCGAAATTACCCTCTCTAATATGCCCTGGATCGTCTGGTTTGTATTCGCCTGACGCTGCCATCCCTGATACCGGGTTCCGTCGTAAGCGATCGTCAGTTTATAAGTCCGCATGGCTCATTGTAAAAACTTTTTGAGTTCGTCCATAAAAGTATTGACGTCTTTGAACTCTCTGTATACAGACGCGAATCTGACATACGCAACCGGGTCAAGATCTTTTAGTTTCCCCATAACGATCTCTCCGATCACGCTGCTGGGCAGTTCCTTCTCCTCCCGGTTGAATATCTCAAGTTCTACCGCGTCAATGGTTTTCTGAATATCTTCTGCCGGAACCGGGCGTTTGTAGCATGCGCTTAAGATTCCTTTCTCGATCTTTGAGCGCTGATACTGCTCACGGTTATTATCCTTTTTAATCACTATCAGCGGGATCGTCTCCACCTTCTCATAGGTTGTAAATCTTCTGCCGCACTCATCACAGGAACGCCGCCTCCTGATGGAGCTCTTGTCCTCGGCCGGACGGGAATCTATCACTCGGGTATCCGGATTTCCGCAATATGGACATCTCATAGTATGTTCCGCCTTTCTTTTTCAATCTGCGTTCATTATACACAATCACTAAAACTTTTGCAAAAACTTTTCTTCCTGTATCTCCACGATTACAAGGTCCGGGCCAATCTTGCGGATACACGCAAACGGGATGACATACTCACAGTCCGTTCCGATGAACCCGCAGATCTTTCCCGGGCCGGGAATAATGATTGCTTCCACCTCTCCGGTGCATACGTTGATCTCCACATCGACAATACACCCGAGCCGCCTGCCGCTGCATATATTGATCACCTCTTTGTCCCTGAGTTCACAGAGTCTCATCCCATCATCTCCCGGAATCATACATTCTCATTTCATTATATGCCGGACGGCCTTTTCTTTTTCGTCAGTATGCTTTACAATAGTAGGAGCACATCCACTGTGCAGTATAGAAAATATAAGAATCAGGAGAATGATTTTAATGAGAGAAACAATTCTACTTTTTAACGCGCCCGAAAAGGCAGAACTTCTGAAAATCGAAATGGCGCTCTTCCCTCTGCGGATCCGTCTGAAACGGGTGAAAAAAGAAGAGTACAACCAGCCTCTTGGACACCTGGCCGGAGTAAAGGATATAGATCCTGCCGAAGGAATATACGACGGAGAGGAACTGCCCGGCCCTATGTTTGTATTCTGCTTCCTGAGCGATAACCGCTTAAATCAGGCTCTGGCCGCCCTGAGAAAATGTGGAGCCGGCCCATTTCCGTATAAAGCGATCCTGACGCCGACAAACAGCGCATGGACCGCGCCTGAGTGTTTTGAGGAACTGAAAAAGGAGCATGAGACTCTTCACCCGAAGGGATAGAGCGGGTGCGCCGTCTTGCAATTGTAAAACGGATATTTTATAATGAATTATCAATTACGGTCTGTGAGAAAGGAATCTGATATGTGGAAGAGAAGGGTCATAAAGAAAAAAGCAGTCACACTGATCAAACTCCGCTACTGGCGCATGATCTCTGTCTGCTTTCTTATCGCCCTTCTCACAAACACCTACTCCATATCTACTTCCTTTTTATTTCTCCAGATTCCTTTTGTCTCTCAGGGCGGAGATGCGACTTTCTCTCTCGGCATTCCTAACTCGGAGGCACTGATCGATACCGTCAGCCACCTGCTGCCGGATACATACCTGTCCGCTTTCTTTAGCGGAAGCTGGGATAGGATCAGCGCTGTACTGATTGATCTGTTCTCGGCAAATCTGTCCGTTTTCTTCGCTTCCATACGGACTCTGAGTGTTATGGTCACAGAAGATCCCGGGCCTGCTGTGGCTTTTCTTATCCTTGGCGTCATATTTGCGGTCATCTATCAGCTGTTCGTCAACAATATTCTGGTCATCGGCGAGAGGCGCTTTTTCCTTGAGACACGCAATTACAGACAGACGCCGATCTCGAAGATATTCTATCTTTTTAAACTCCGCTATGTTCGTCACCCCGCCTGGGTGATGTTCTGCCGCTCCCTCTTTCAGGGGCTGTGGAATCTCACTATTGTCGGAGGACTCATCAAACATTACGAATATATCCTGATCCCCTATATTCTGGCGGAAAATCCTCAGGCAAGCCGAAAGGACGTATTTTACCTGTCAAAGCAGCTTATGCATCACAACAAGTGGAAATTCTTCCTGTTTGACCTTTCTTTTCTCGGATGGCAGATACTGTCTCTGTTTACATTCGGAATTTTGAATTTCCTCTTTGTGAATCCTTATATGGCGGCAAGCCGTGCAGAGCTCTACGCTCTGCTCAGAAGAAATTATGTGCTCTCCCGCTCTCCCCGCTATGAGGTTCTCAGCGACTCTTATCTGGAGCATGTTCCCTCAGAGGATGAACTTCTGATCAGCAAGGCGCTGTACGATGACTCACAGGGGCCATATACAAAAATTTCCTACTTTGCCCCGGAGCAGTACCCGGTATTTCTTTTCTCGCTTCAGCCACCTCTTCGGGCGGTGAGAACACCTGTGAAAGTGGAGCGGAAATATGACGTTTTATCATATCTTCTTCTCTTTATCACATTCTCTGTCTTCGGCTGGCTACTGCAAGCGTCCATACAGCTTATGACAGAGGGCGCCCTCATTCGGGAGCATTTTCTGGCAGGGCCGTGGCTGCCTTTCTACGGCGCCTATGGGATACTCGTTCTTCTGCTGCTTAGACGGCTGAATAAAAAACCTGTTTTCGTTTTTGTATTCAGCGTAATTTTGGCCGCGCTCATGGAATACTTTTTAAACGCGTCATATGAGACGCTTACGGGAACGACACTGAACGATTACAGTGATTTCTTCCTGAATCTGAACGGACGCATCTATCTCGGAGGATCAATTATATATGCCATACTCGGATGTGCTTTCCTGTATTACCTTGCCCCGAGGTGGACAGAATTTTATATGAAGCTGGGGCGTACGAAAAGAACGCTCCTCTGTGCGCTTCTCTATGTACTCTTTATCATTGATGTCACTGTAAGTTCATTGCAGTTGATTTTTGGCTGAAATGATAGTAAACTTTTTATAAAGTGATTTTCTGAGACAATCATACAAATATACATAAATGCCGTCTGTCCAGGCGGCGGAATGGAGACAATTATGAAAAAAAGAGTTGTTGTAGCGCTGGGCCACCGCGCCCTGGGAACCACACTTCCGGAGCAGAAAGCTGCGATTGGCCATACTTCCAGATGCATTGCGGATCTGATCGAAGAAGGCTACCAGGTTGCCATCACCCACAGCAATGCGCCGCAGGTCGGAATGATCCACACGGCAATGAATGAGTTTGCAAAGGCACATCCCGAGTACACGGCATGCCCGATGTCTGTCTGCTCGGCAATGAGCCAGGGCTATATCGGCTATGACCTCCAGAACGGGATCCGGGAGGAACTCTTAAACCGTGGAATCTACCGCACAGTCAGCACGGTGCTGACACAGGTCATCGTCGATACTTATGATGAAGCTTTCTACACACCGACAAAAGTGCTCGGCCGCTATATGAACGCGCAGGAGGCTAACGAGGAGCGCAGAAAAGGCAATTATGTAATCGAGGAGGCTGGCAAAGGCTTCCGCCGTGTCGTTGCGGCTCCGAACCCTGTCCGGATCGTGGAGCTTGACGCAGTCAACGCCCTTCTCGACGCCGATCAGGTCGTGATCGCTGCCGGAGGCGGCGGAATTCCCGTTATGGAGCAGGATAATCATTTAAAAGGCGCCAGCGCGGTAATCGAGAAAGATCTGGCCGCAGGCAAACTGGCCGAAGGTATTGACGCCGACATGCTTATGATCCTGACAAATGTGGAAAAAGTATCGATCAATATGGGGCAGGACAGTGAACAGCAGTTGGACGAGATCACTGTAGATCAGGCCAAAACATACATGGAAGAGGGGCATTTCGGCATCTACAATATGTATCCGAAATTCCGCGCCGCTGTAGAATTTATTGAAAAAGGCGAAGGCCGCTGTGCCTATATCACATCTTTTGACAAGGCAAAAGACGCACTCAAAGGCAGAACCGGAACCCGGATCAGATAGTCCTCTTAAATCCAATAAATACAGTTCATTTTCCATATTTAACAAAAACCGGGTTTCCCCGGTTTTTATTTTGTACAATTTTATAGTTGATTTTTGTGAATTCCTGATGTAATATGTGCATATACTAGATGTAGTTTTTAAAACCACTTGTTGTTTTTATTATATCCGGGAGGTGCATAACATGGAAAAGAAAAAACACATCAAAGAACCCGGCAGCGCAATTACACATTTTATCGGAATGCTGATGGCTATATTCGCTGCGGTTCCGCTGCTGATCAAGGCGGCAAGCGAACCGAGCAGAGTATATGTCATCTCGCTCGCCATTTATGCCGCCAGTCTGATCTTACTATATGCGGCAAGTACGACATATCATACGTTTGATATATCAAAAAAAGTAAACACCATACTGAAAAAAATCGATCATATGATGATTTCTGTTCTGATCGCCGGAAGCTATACTCCGGTATGTCTGATTGTCCTTAAGGGCCGAACAGGCATCATCCTGCTGTCTATCGTGTGGGCGATTGCTATCGCCGGCATCCTGATCAAAGCATTCTGGGTCTACTGCCCCAAATGGGTGTCCTCTGTACTGTACATCGGCATGGGCTGGACCTGCGTGCTGGCCTTCACCCAGATCCTCAATAACATGTCGCCCGCAGCTTTCGGATGGCTCCTGGCAGGAGGAATCATATACACAGCAGGCGGCGTCATCTATGCGCTGAAACTGCCTATTTTCAACAGCAGACATAAAAACTTCGGCAGTCACGAGATCTTCCATCTCTTCGTCATGGGTGGGAGCGCCTGCCACTTTGTAGTAATGTACTCGTTCCTGCTGCCGTAGACCACGGCGACAGAAATTTCACACTTCTGAACTCGGAAGAGATTGTAAGCGTAATAAGAGCTTGAGATAAAGCGCCGGGCATCTGCTTCTTTTGCCTTTGGCTTTATCTCAAGCTCTATTATCATTCTTCAATATTTCTTACAGAAAACACCCCTGTTTAGATGCCCTCGCCTCCGAATACCATGTTTTTCAGCCCCGGCACTGTCTTTATATCCATCTGGCAGGTCGCGTCCATCGCGGCAAGATACCCCGTGTCAACGACGATCTGCTGTCCGGGCTGAAGATTATATTCTACCACATGGCCGTCGAACTCAAGGAAAGCCATACCCTGTCCCGAGAGTCTCTGCATGATAAATCCCTCGCCTCCGAAGAATCCGGCGCCCAGTTTCTTCTGGAAGAATACGGACAGTTCTACACCTGTCTCTGCCGCAAGGAACCCTGATTTCTGAACGACTACTTCATTGCCCGGTCCGATCTCCCAGGGTCTGACTTCCCCCGGAAAACTGGAGGCAAACGCGATCATTCCACTGCCGCCCTCCGCGGTATAGCGATTCTGGAAAAGAGCCTCTCCCGCGAACATTCTGCCGAGCGCTTTGCCGATTCCTCCGTTTGACGTTGTCTCCATCTTCATGTTCGGAGACATCCAGCTCATGGATCCGCGCTCCGTAATCATTGACTCCCCGCCGTCCAGATAGCAGATTACTACCGGAAGTGACTCACCTTTGATTTCATACTTCATACTTTCTCCTCCTTATCGTCTGTAACTACTGCTATCATACCATAAAACCACAGCAAAGTAACTACCCGGCTGAATTTTTACCATATCTTACGCCGACGCTTTCTCTCCGGCCTGTTTCACCTGCTCTTCCTCAGACGGAATCTCAAGTTTGGGGAACGTAATATCTGCCTTGAACAGATCTGCCTCTGTGGATATCTTGAGCGTGCCACGCTGCAGTTCAACAAAACTTTTGGCAATCGCCAGCCCCAGCCCTGATCCTTCTGTATTTCTCGATACATCTCCCCGCACGAAACGGTCCGTGATCTCCTCAGTGTCAAAGGTAAGTTCTGAGGCGGATACATTTTTCATTGAGATGTGTACGTCGTTTTCCCTCTCGGTCATCTCGATATACACTCTCGTATGAGGCATCGCATATTTCGTAATATTGACAATCAGATTTTCAAGGATGCGGTATGTCTTCTGACTGTCCAGCCACATGATAAGTTTATGCTCCGGAAGTTTCCACCTGAATTCCAGATTTGCCTCTTTGATCTTGTTGTCATTCTCAAGCCCGACCTGTTTGATAAGATCCACAATGTCCACTTTCATAAAATGCATCGTCACACTCTTGCTGGCGGCCTTGCTAATCTCAAAGAGATCTTCGATAAGCACTTTCAGACGGAGAGATTTCCGCTCCAGCACATCGATGTACTCTTTTCGCTTTTCCTCATCATTCTCATGCTTCAGCAGGTCTGTATATGTGATAATAGCGGTCAGCGGAGTCCTGAGATCGTGGGAGACATTCGTCACCAGCTCAGTCTTCATCCGCTCATTTTTCACTTCCTCATCTACCGCCTTCTTAAAACCTTTCTGTATCTTCTTTAACTCATCCTGAATCGGATTGAACACTCCAAGATCCCCCTCTATGGGCGCGTCCAGGTGCCCTTCCGCAAGCTGGTTTGTAGACTCTAAGAGCAGTTTGTATTTCTCCTGAATATCTTTCACATACTTTCTGAGGAAAAGGAAGAGAATGACCGAGTAGACGATCAGCGCCAATGTTCCGTAATACCAGAAGAAACATACTATCGCCAGGATAATGTAGTTGATGATCACGATCTTCAGAATCATCCGGTTCGTCTTCTCTCTGAAATCCAGATGCTGCAAGGCATCATACTGTCTGGCGAGAAAACGCTTCGTTCTCCTGACGATACCCCCGGCTTTCTCCATCATCTTCTCGTCGCTTTCTGTTCCATTGCCCCGGTAATGCCGGATCACCTTCATCGTAAACGTCCGGTCTGTCCAGTACGCACCTTTCATGCGAACCATCGCCCGCAGAGATGTGGCCGCCCAGAAGAGAAGTCCGAAAGCGACAAACCACATAGCGAAATTAAATGCCATTGCAATCAGTTCCATTCCATTACCCATGCCGGGAAGAAGCGTACCTGTCACTGTACTGTATACGATCCGGGCCGGCAGCATATTCAAATCTGTACAGAACATAAAGAACAGCACGATCAGGGGAATCTCAAACGGCACGCGGAAGATCTTCATCTCACTAATATCCAGTCGTCTCCTGACCGGGAGCAGCAAAGCGGTGAGCACGACCACGAACCCCAGCGACTCTAACGTATCTCTGTAGTATGTGGTGGAATCCACCGTGTAAGCGTCCGGATGAGATGACACTTCACCATAATATGAGATATAATCCTGCGCGTATGTCTCCAGACTGCTCTCACTCATTCCATAGACCACGGTCACTCCGGCAGGCTCTGCGATGCTGGAGATCATCTCTTCTGTCTGAACATTCTGCGCCGCATACAGGAACCCCGATTCCAAGTTATACTCCTGTTCCGGACTCAGCGCGGTTCCGTCCACCTGTATATCTGAGAGCGCTCCGTTCTTCGAGAACGTATAGATGGCGCGGAACGCGTAGTTTCCGGCCTCTTCAGTCGTTCTGAGACGCTCTGCCGTAGTTTCTCCCACATTTTCGAGAAGCTGGTTCCCTTCACTGTCAAACACTTCATAATCAAGGTACTTGCTTGTCAGGTCAAAATTCCGCTGGCCGTATTCTGCCAGTACTTCAGATGGATCAGTCTCATCTGAATACTCGTTGTAGAGAAGATAACATCCCTCTCCGAGATCAAAGCCCATATTGCTGAGTACAGACTCATAGGGCACTTCTGTCTCCGTCGCCTCGGCGCTGTCCAGATAGGCAGATATCCCACTGTATCTGGAGAGCATGATCAAAGAGCAAAGACTCAGAAATATAACAACTACTATAACGCCCGCTTTATGGCTGCTTTTCAATTTTGTATCCAACACCCCACACCACCTTCAAATATTTCGGATTCTTTGGATCAATTTCAATTTTTTCTCTTATGTTCCTTATATGCACCATAATCGTATCGGTGTTGATGGCCCGCTCCTGCCATACCCTCTCGTAAATCTCTTCTGACGAGAACACTCTCCCAGGGTTCTTGGCCAGCAGGCGCAGTATCTTATATTCGATAGGGGTGAGTTTCACCGGTTTTCCATCCATCGTCACCTCCACCGTATCCTCGTTGATCTCCAGACCGCCGATCACATGCACATTCTCTCTGGGAGCCAGTTTTTCCAGGAACTTCCGATAACGCCTAAGCTGGGAATTCACCCTCGCCATCAGCTCCATAGGCGTAAAAGGCTTTGTCACATAGTCATCCGCCCCGATATTAAGTCCTGTGATTTTATCCACTTCCTCAGATTTTGCTGAGAGCATAATCACCGGAAAGTCGTGTTTTTCTCTGAGTTTCATCGTCATGCGTATGCCGTCCATCCTTGGCATCATAATATCCACAATGGCAAGATGGATCTCTTCTCTCTCAATGATCTCCAATCCTTCTATGCCGTCCGCTGCCTGAAATACTTTATATCCCTGACTCTGAAGATAGATCTGGACGCCCTCCCGGATCTCCTTGTCATCCTCCACGATCAGTATATGATTTGTTTCCATGATTTTTTAAATCTCCTCTGTTTTCTTTCATTCTGCTGCGCCCGCTGCCGTGCGCGGCGCGTGTCCGGACATTCCCTCTGCCGTTACCGGAAGCCGGGGGATCCGGCTCTTCTTTACCACGCCATAATTCTTCACCGATACGCTCACCGTAGTGTACGGCAGGGGGATCACATATTTATCCCAGCGTCGATTCAGCCGTATACAGGAAGAATAGGAAAGGCTGACACCTACAAAATCTTCCCGGGCGTGCTCGGACAGATAAAAAGCCAGCTTCTTCGGCTCATGCCTAGGCCCCAGCGGGCCGTCCAGCGCCACAGCGAGAGAATGCGTCTTCTCATAAGTGTCCTGCACGATTTTTTTCAGCGCGGTAAACGCTTTGTATCCGTCCGGTACCCGCAGCGCATTGCCGCCGCATCTTCTGACCATGTTTTCTATATAATTGCCCCGCGTATCCGCAGTTACGATCACATCCACCGGTGTCGTCTTGCGGGAAAGTTTCTCCAGTACAAGATTCATAAAGAAGCTGTCTTCATGCCAGAAACCGAAGATCTGGCTGTCTCCGTAACAGTTATCCTCATCCCAGCGGATCGTCACTGTCCGCTCGATCCAGCTTAAATATTTAGCGAAGAGCCACTGCAGAATGTTCTCTGTGATCTTCTTCTGTCTCATAAATCCTGTCCCCTTTCCTGTGCCCACATTGATTGTAGAGCATCTCTTCATAGATCGCAAGTCTTGAAGCGCGGTAATTTTCGGCTGAGATTCCGGCCGCCTCTCTCATCTCGGCATAGTTCTCCTCCCGAAGTATCTCCGCCGCTTTTGCAGCCCACACTTCCTCCTTCTCCTCCGTTAAATACCCGTTAACTCCGTTCTCGATAATATCATCCGATCCTACAGCGTGTACGGCTATAACCGGGTTGCCCGCGGCAAGCGCCTCGGCGAGCACGATGCCCTGTGTCTCTGACCTGGAAGCAAAGAGAAAGAGATCCGACGCATTGAGATAGTCTTTTACCTCGTCATTAGGCACGTTTCCCACAAAAGTCACCATATCCTGTATGCCCAGGATAGCCGCCCTTACTTTCAGCTCCGACTTCCGGCTCCCCTCGCCGATAATCATCACATGGAAATCATTTCCGATCTGTCTTTTGAGCTCCGCAATCCCCCGCAGCAGAAAACCGTAATTTTTTTCCTTCTCCAGTCTGGATACAGTAGAGAACAGATACCGTTTTCCCTTAGCGTACTCCTGTCTGATCTTCTGTGAGCGGAGGGGATTGTTCCTGTAGGATGATTCGTCAAGCCCGGTGGGAAGTACAGCGACAGGCGTGGTCACCCCGTATCCTCTGATCACCTGCCGCATCCCGGCAGACGGTGCGAACACCAGATCGCAGCGGTTACAGAACCATTTCATATAGGATGGAATCACACTCTTTTGTATCCACTCTATCACTTTTCTCTTCACTGCCGTGCTCTCCTCGCTGGTCCGAAGGCAGGGAATGTAGTGGATATAGTCTTCATATCTTGTGTGATAAGTGTAGATCACAGGTATTCGGTACTTTCTGCCCAGCCGCAGCGCCCACGGCCCGACGAACATAGGGTGATGCACATGGATACAGTCAAACTTCTCTCTTTCAAACACCTGAAAGATCTCCGCCGGGTAAAAGTCAGGATAAACCATCCCGTTCTCCATCCTTTTCTTCCGCGACGGATAGCGGATCACACGCTCGGGAGAAGATTCATCTCCCTTTCGCATCTCCTCCTGTATTCTTCTGTCCGCCTCGTCTCCGCCGCTTCCATACGCCGGGGCAAACACCGTCACCTCATGCCCCAGCTTTACCATCTCCTGTGCCTGACGCTCCACTGAGATGGGAACGCCGCCGACAAACGGTCTGTAATTATTCGTAAGCATCGCTATCTTCATGACTTTATTCCCTCTCCTTATGTAAAGAAATGAATCGCCGCGTCTCCGAAGAAATACCCCGCGCCCACAAAAGCCAGGTTCCAGAGAAAGATTCCGCACACCGAGCTCACCGTATATTTCACAAAATCCATCTTCACCATACCTGCCGGGATCGAGATGAGCGTACGCACCATAGGAAGCAGTTTGCTCACGAATACGCCGACGCTTCCTTTCTCCCTCAGATAATTCATCCTGCCTTCAATGACCGGCTTATGTTTCGGAAATTTTCTAAAGTAAAATCCAAGCACCTTGTTTCCGCCAAACCTTCCCAGCAGATACAGCGCCCAGCTTCCGGTAAGCCCCGCCGCTACCGTCAGCAGCATGACCACGGGAAAACTGATCTCTCCCTGCGCCGCCCAGATACCGGAGAGCGGCATGATAACGCCTGCGGGAAATCCCGGAAGGTTCAGATATTCTAAAAGTACGATCAGATAGATAAAAAAAGCACCGTACTGGAGAAAATATCGGGTCAGTTCCTGAATGTCCATAAAAATACAGCCCCCTTTCATGATTACAGCATAGACTGTAAATCTAAAGGAGGCTGATATAAGTTTCCAAAGATTTTCTTAAGATATTATTTACGTTATCTTTTTGCCGCCCGGCACTTTGCGTATCACCCACACACAGGCAAATGACGCGATAGCGATCACAGCTGTCAGTCCGGGCAGCGCGATCCATGCCGACAGGTCATAGGGTTCCATATATTTTTTATAATGATCCAGAAGCAGAATATGGATCAGGTAAATGCCAAAAGAGCATCCGCAGAACAGATCGATCACTTTTCCCGCCCGCTCTCCCGGTCTGAATCCGGCGTCCTTAAGGCGGAGCATAATCAAAAAGAACATGACGGACGCCAGGACGATAAACGGGCATGCGTAAGTCAGAGCGCCCTCGTAGTGCTTTCCGTATAGTTCCGTGACGCCCCATGTCGCGCCAAAGGCAGCTGCCAGGCTTGACAGGCATATAACGGCTGCGGTTTTCTGACTCAGGCGGATATGATGCCGGTATTTATAGATATAGTATCCCACGAACACATAGTACGCGTAGATTCTGTCGCCGATAAGCGGAAGATCATAGTAGGGCTCCGCATCCATCAGCCACAATCCGTAATACAGAAAAGCCGCTCCTGTTGCGACGATCAGAAACACTCGCTCCAGCTTTACATTCAGATTCCTGCACATCACCTGAAGAAACGGCAGCACAAGATAAATCGGGATCATCGCGTAAAGGTACCAGAGGTGCGCTTCCGCCGGTACATAGAGAATCTCTTTTAAGTCATACGATGTTCCCATATAAAATGTGTTCCACAGATAATAGACCACGCTCCAGACAATAAGAACGGTCAGAAAACGAAGAAGGCGCTTCCCGTGTTTCTCCAGAGGCTCTTCTCGCCCAAGGAGGAGAGCTCCCGTTATCATAAAGAAGCACGGTACGCTCACTCTGGCAGCCGTGTCGACCGCCAGGGAAAAAAGGTACTCTCCCCGGGAAATCTCCCCGAATGCCCGGCAGAAGTAATTACTGACATGAATCGCAATGACCAGGAAAAACGACACCATTCTGATCAGTTCCAGGTTATAATTTTTCTCTCTCATTTTCCCGCTTTCCTCTTCCTGTATTCTTCCCCTGCATCAGGCTGGCCTTCATGACCGCCCCGTCCCCGAAGCGCTCATTGAGTTCATCCATCGCTTTTTTCAGCCGCCTGTGCTTATCATCCGGTTCCTCCGGTATCTTGATGTCAAAGATGGAGAGTTGCTCGGGCGCGCTCTCATCTTCCAGCTTTGAGGTGCGGATGCCAAGCAGGCGCACCGGTTCCCCGCTCCATACTTCGAGAAACAGACTGCATGCCGTCTCCTTTAATACGTCAGCGTCATTGGACGGCCGCTCCAACTGAACCTGATGGGAGATGGTTCGAAAATCATAATATTTAATCTCCATGCTCACCATTCCCGCCTTTTTTCCGGCCTTTTTCAGACGTCCGGACACGCTCCCTGCCAGTTCCCCGAAAATGGGCCTGACTTCTTCATATGCAGAGGCGTCTTCGCGCAGCGTTGTGGAATTCCCTATCCCTTTTGCTTCCTCCGGCTCAGACTGGACGACAGAAGTTCCGATCCCGTTGGCGAACTCCCAGAGCATTTTCCCGTGGCTCTTTAAATGCAGCATGATCAGCTTCAGATCAGACCTGGCCAGATCTCCGATGGTATTGATCTCCAGTTTATTAAGAGTTTCCACGCTGGAGCGCCCTGCCATATACAGTTCCCCGACAGGCAGCGGCCACATTTTCTCTTTGATCTCCTCGGGAAACAGGGTGTGTATGCGGTCCGGTTTTTCAAAATCCGACGCCATCTTCGCAAGGACTTTATTCGTGGAAATGCCTATATTAACTGTAAAGCCAAACTTTGTTTTAATTCCATCCTTGATCTCCACCGCCCCGTCCACAGCAGAATGATAGCGCCCCGCAATCCCGGTAAAATCCATATAGCACTCGTCTACGCTGACCTGTTCGATCTCTTTCGTAAATGTCCGAAGGTATTCCATGAGCACCCGGCTCTTCTCCCGGTACATCCGGTGATCCGGCGGATATACAGAGAGGTTCGGGCACTTACGAAAGGCATTCGCAACAGGTTCCCCCGTGCGGATGCCGTATCGTTTGGCCGCAGGAGATTTGGCGAGTACCACGCCGTGCCGGGATTTCTGGTCTCCCCCGATAATGGCAGGTATCTCGCGCAGATCTACTTTGGCTCCGTTTTTTAATTGTTCCACCGCAGTCCAGCTAAGATAAGCTGAATTCACATCAATATGAAAGATAATGGGTGCCATGTGACGTCCTTTCGCCGATCATAGGAAACACTGCTTAATCAGCTTTTACGATCTGTCCTTTCACTTCTGCGAAAAGTCTCCCGTCCTTTGCATCAATCAGGATCGTGTCCTGCCTGCCCACATTGCCGGCAAGGATCAGACGCGCCGCAAGTGTCTCCACATTTTTCTGCAAATATCGCTTCAGCGGTCTCGCGCCGTACATTGGATCGTAACCGCCCTCCACGACGTAATCTTTCGCCGCCTCTGTCAGTTCGATCTTAAGTTCTTTCTCTTCCAGACGGCGATTCACATCTGCTGCTAACAAATCAATAATGGCACGGATATTCTGTTTCGTCAATGGCCTGAACATGATTATTTCATCCAGACGGTTCAAAAACTCCGGTCTGAAATGAGCCTTCAGATCATTCATGACCATATTCTGACTCTCCTCATCAATAGAGCCGTCATCCCGGATCCCTTCAAGCAGGTAGTTTGCCCCGATGTTGGATGTCATAATAAGGATCGTGTTCTTAAAGTCAACCGTGCGCCCCTGGGAATCGGTGATACGCCCATCGTCCAGCACCTGGAGCAGGACGTTGAATACGTCGGGATGAGCCTTCTCCACCTCGTCGAACAGTACTACAGAGTACGGTTTCCTTCTGACAGCCTCGGTAAGCTGCCCGCCCTCATCATATCCCACATATCCCGGCGGCGCTCCGATCAGACGGGAAACGGAATATTTCTCCATGTACTCGCTCATATCGATACGCACCATATTGTTCTCATCGTCGAACAGGCTCTGAGCCAGTGCTTTGGCAAGTTCCGTCTTACCCACGCCGGTAGGGCCCAGGAACAGGAAAGATCCGATCGGTTTGCCCGGGTCTTTGATCCCTGCTTTGGAGCGGATGATCGCCTCTGTTACCAGCTCCACACCTTCATCCTGACCGATGACGCGCTTGTGAAGTTCATCTGCAAGATGAAGGGTCTTATTCCTCTCGCTTTCGTTTAACTTAGCTACCGGAATGCCGGTCCACCGCGAAACGATGCGGGCGATCTCATCGTCTGTCACTGCCTCGTGAACAAGGGAGAGGTCTTTTTCTTTCACCTTCTCCTCCTCGTCCTCCAGCTGCTGCTGTAACTGGGGAAGTCTTCCGTACTGTAGTTCAGCCGCTTTATTCAGATCATACTCTCTCTGAGCTTTCTGAATATCCTTGTTGACCTGCTCGATCTCCTCACGGATCTTCTGGACACGCTCGACAGAAGTCTTCTCATTCTCCCACTGAACCTTCTTTCCGGCATACTCTTCCCGCAGGCCTGCCAGTTCCTCCTGGATATGCTCCAGTCTCTCCCGACTCAGGCGGTCGTCCTCTTTTTTCAGAGCTTCCTCTTCAATCTCAAGCTGCATCACGCGGCGCCTCAGCTCGTCCAGCTCCGTAGGCATAGAGTCAAGTTCCGTCTTAATCAGGGCACACGCCTCATCCACAAGGTCGATAGCCTTATCCGGAAGGAACCGGTCTGAGATATAACGGTTCGACAAAGTAGCCGCAGCCACAAGGGCGCTGTCTGTAATCTTCACGCCGTGAAATACTTCGTAACGCTCTTTCAGACCGCGGAGAATGGAAATGGCGTCCTCCACTGTCGGCTCATCCACCATAACAGGCTGGAAACGGCGCTCCAAAGCCGCGTCTTTTTCTATATATTCACGATATTCGTCCAGCGTCGTCGCTCCGATACAGTGGAGTTCGCCTCTGGCCAGCATGGGCTTTAGCATATTGCCGGCGTCCATAGCGCCGTCTGTTTTACCCGCGCCCACGATCGTATGCAGTTCATCGATAAACAGGATGATCCTGCCCTCGCTGTTCTTTACTTCCTCAAGAACCGCCTTCAGACGTTCTTCAAACTCGCCGCGGTACTTTGCCCCCGCTACAAGCGCCCCCATATCAAGGGAGAAGATCGTTTTTTCTTTAAGCCCCTCCGGAACGTCGCCGCTGACAATACGCTGAGCCAGTCCCTCTACAACCGCCGTCTTACCTACGCCGGGCTCGCCGATGAGCACCGGATTGTTTTTCGTCTTACGCGACAGAATACGGATTACGTTACGGATCTCCTCGTCACGTCCGATCACAGGATCAAGTTTCTGATCTCTGGCCCTCTCCACCAGATCCTGACCGTATTTATTCAGAGTATCATACGTTGCCTCCGGGTTGTCGCTTGTGACTCTCTGGTTTCCTCTGACCGTAGAGAGCGCATGAAGAAATCCCTCTCTGCTGATCCCAAACTCCCTGAACAGCTGTTTCATATCTTTTCCCGCATATTTTAACAGGGCGAGAAACAAATGCTCGACAGATACATATTCGTCTCCCATCTGTTTCGCTTCATCCTCAGCGTGAATAAGGACATTGTTGAGATCTTGGCCTACATAAGCCTGACCGCCCTGGACTTTCGGCCGCTTACTGATCGCCTGCTCCACTCTGTTAATAAAGAGCTGGCCCTGGATACTCATCTTCTCAAGCAGCTTTAAGATCAGGCTGTCGTCCTGCGTGAGCAAGGCGTAGAGCAGATGCTCCTGTGCCAACTCCTGATTGCCGTTATCCGCGGCGATCTTCTCACAGTTCTGCACAGCTTGCAGAGAATTCTGTGTAAATTTATTGATATTCATAGTATTTCCCTCCTTCAGGCAGACACTACTTGTTTTCGTGTTCTACTAGTAATATAGCAGTAGTTGTTAGCACTGTCAAGTGTTGAGTGCTAATTTTATTTTTATTTTTTTGCAAACCCTGTAAAATCAATGGTTTGCAAACATTTTTCACTCTTGAAA